>JBEDHZ010000291.1:0-2610 GCA_041173845.1 Pseudomonadota bacterium | reverse complement strand
TCATTAGTCCAGCTAGCAGGCGCCGCTAACGACACCGGACTAACAAAGGCCGCTAATACGATTGCGACAAAAGAAGGAAAACTAAAGCCAGTATTCACAATGACATGGCCGCATGGCAGCGGCAGATGATTAAAAATAACCTGATAGTCTAAGTAGACCGATCGGTCATTGCAATCAGGCATTTCATGATTCGATCGCACAAATCTCAGCAGAACGTGGCGCGAACTTAAATATTAAATAACTAATTACAGGGCCGGTGTATTAACGCTTCAAATTTGCTCAAGAGCGCCGTGCAGGATCAAACGAAATCGCGCACAATCCATCCAATACAACAACAATATCCCTTGTGCCTAAGGAGCTACCCATGAAGTTTAAAAATACGATACGTGCTGTGCTGGCAATAACCACACTGTGCTCAATAACCGTTGTCGGATTTGTAAGTGCTGAGGATACCGATAAGGCACTTCTTGAACGAGCAAAAAGCCTCTTTAAACCGCTACCTGATACGGCTAAGGTCGACGACTATCCTCACTCAGCAGCGCGCGCAGAATTGGGCAAAGCCTTATTTTTTGAAACGCGCGTCTCTACGGACGGACGGATGAGTTGCGCAGCGTGTCATAACCCTTCATACCATGGCGCTGATTCACTAACTCTGTCTGTCGGTTTGCACGGTAAAAAATTACCACGCAACGCGCCCACTGTCTTTAACACTCCTTTGCTGGTTGCACAGCATTACGGCGGCAATCGTATGACGGTTGAAGAGCAGGCTATGAAAGCCCTACTCAGTCCACTCGCTTACGGTAATAAAGACTATGCCGAGGCTGAGGCAAAACTTAAATCATTGGGATACACGAAAAAATTTGAAGAAGCGTTCCCGAATGAAAAGGAACCTGTCACTGCTGAAAACTGGGCTGCTGCCATCGGCTCATTCGAGCGTACGCTGCTGACTCCCGCACCATTTGACAAATATTTGAAGGGTGACCAACGCGCTATCAGCAAAGAAGCCAAAATCGGTTTAGATAAATTCATGAGCTTTGGTTGTGCTGGCTGTCACAGTGGCGTGACCGTTGGCGGACAAAGTTTTCAAAAGTTTGGATTAACTGAAGACTATTGGCTCGCTACCGGCAGTAAAGAACAAGAACTACTCAAAGGACGCGATAAGGGCAAGTGGCACGACACGCAAAAACCAGAAGATATGTTTATCTTCAAAGTGCCTCAATTACGTAATGTAGCTATGACTCCACCCTATTTTCATGATGGCTCAGTCGCAAAGCTTGATGATGCAGTGCGTGTGATGGCACGACTTCAGCTCGGTAAACAACTGAGTGACGATGATGTTAAACATATCGTCGCATTTTTGCAGACGCTAACAGGTGATGTACCTGCACAATTTGCTAAAGCCCCTGCTTTGCCAGTTGCATCCTATTCAAACTAATCATTCTCTATTTATGAGATGGTTCATTGCTCAAACGCCACAGCTAGCGTTGGGTTGATAATCAACCCAACGCTAGCTGTGGCGTTTGAGCGATCTGATGGAGTTACTGTACGCTGCGAAATCGAACGAAACGGTCAACAACACGTTGTTGACGAAATCTGGTTAGGCCATGGCGACCAAGGCGATCGGCATCCTGAGCTAGGTGGCGCGGCCGCTGTGGTCAGACCGAATGCGCAAGGTTGGCCAGTGATTTTTTTCGACTCAGTAGTTTTTAAAGGCATGTTGGAAAAAGATCCGCATATGTCGGATTTTATTTTTTATCACGAATGTGCTCACGCACAAGATGAGCGGCGCAATGAGATTGAAGCAAATTGCGAAGCCTATCTTGAACTCGATAAGCTCGGCATGCTGACTGTTGAACGGATCCAAGCGCTAGCTGCTACTCATACCAAAATGCGGCGATTGCCATCACGCTATGGCGGTAGTGGTGAAGTGTTTTGGGAAAAAACACTGGCCTGTGTAAACAATCGCACAGAAAATTCTGCAGTACGTTAGATGTTCAATCGAGTGCTCTAATCACATCGCAGGACAAATATCGGCACCATCTTCCGGTACCTTCTCAGAAAATAATCGCTTGATCGGCACCCAAACAACGGATGTGGCGAATCGAACAATCGTCTCCAACACATCGCCTGGATTTGGCCCGATAGAAAATTTATCGAAGCTTCCTTTCACCTCAAGCGGTGTTGCTAGGCTCAGAAACTGCGCTGTCTTTGCCTGCGGCTGAAGGCGCATATGCAGTGTTTCTTTTGCTAGATCAATGTCAGTATTCCCATTTATTCGAACCTTAGTCGTATCGATAACTAACTGACGCTGATTCAACTTTCCATCGGTTAGCGAAAATCGTCCAATAGCGCAATTTACTTTCGATTGATTTTTCGGATCTATAGTCGGCAACAGAGCAACCAATAAATTCACGGCCCATAAATCAACCATGTCAGCTTTCATCTCTTTCGGCCACACTGCAAAATCAAGTGTGCCAGTACCGTGTTTAATCACATCCGACAAACGTTGCGATTGCGAGTGAACATCGACATGAAAATTAAATCTGCCATCTATGTCGGCCGCAGGCTTAAAACGGCGCGCGACGACACCATAATCAAATTTATCGACAT
>JBEDHZ010000290.1:0-2875 GCA_041173845.1 Pseudomonadota bacterium | reverse complement strand
ACTCTATGAAGTCCAGAAATATTGTTCGTTAACGAATCATATGTGGGATGGATTCTGGGTGCTCTCGAATAAAAACGCCTGGAACAAAAATCCGCCGCGCCTACAAGAAATCGTTGCTAAAAATTTCAATGAATATGCCGTACTTCAGCGTAAAGATATCGCCGAGATGAATTCGCAATTACGCAAATCGCTCGAAGAAAAAGGCATGGCCTTCAACGCCGCTGATCCAGCCTCCTTCCGCGATAAACTTCGTAGCAGTAATTACTACGCCAACTGGCGCAAAGAATTTGGTGATGATGCGTGGACTCTGCTCGAGAAATTCTCAGGCAAGCTTGCATGAGCATGAGTATCACCACGGACAGCAATTCTTCAGCATCACCCAACAGCACACTCACTCGTATTGACAGTGCTTTGGGTTGGCTGGTTTCGCTGCCTGCTGCAGCGTTGGTGGCGATTGAAATAGTGTTGCTATTTGTGGGAGTAGTTGCACGTTACGTCTTTCATAAACCACTTATCATTGCCGACGAACTATCCAGCGTTCTTTTCCTCTGGCTAGCAATGATGGGCGCTAGCGTTGCCCTGCACCGTAACGCACACATGCGCATGACTGCTCTCGTTAACGATTGCAATGATGTATGGCGTGCGCGCTGGGAATGGACCTCGAACACCGCCTGCTTGTGTTTTTTAGCGCTGCTAGCTGAACCCAGCTTCGATTATTTGATGCAGCAACTGCCCATCGAATTACCGGGCCTGTCTATTTCGGATGGTTGGCGCGCTGCAGCCATGCCAGTTGCAACCTGTTTAATGATTGCAATTGCATTAGTAAAGCTGATGATGCGCGGTGTGCGTGAAACGCTATCGGCTGCATTAATTGCAGTAGTACTCGCAATGACATTACACAGCATGGGGCCGGTGTTATCTGATCTGGGCAATGCAAATCTCGTGATCTTTTTTATCGGCGTCGTGGGATCAGCTGTTCTGTTAGGCATGCCGATCGCATTTGCTTTCGGGTTAGCGACTTTCTCCTATCTTTCACTATCGACCTCGATGCCACTGGGCGTGGTGGTTGGTCGTATTGATGAAGGTGTCTCACATTTGATCTTGCTTGCTGTGCCGATGTTTGTCTTCCTCGGCCTAGTGATTGAAATGACCGGCATGGCTCGCACCATGGTCAGCTTCTTAGCATCACTATTGGGTCATTTACGCGGCGGACTGTCGTATGTGTTGGTCGGGGCTATGTATTTGGTTTCAGGTATTTCAGGATCAAAAGCCGCCGACATGGCTGCGATTGCGCCAGTGCTATTCCCGGAAATGATTAAGCGCGGACAAAAGCGCGGCGAGTTAGTCGCGCTGCTCGCAGCTACAGGGTGTCTCTATCGCAGCTCTGTTTGCCGGTGGATTAATGCCCGGTTTAGTGTTGGCACTGATGCTGTGTTTGCTCATTGGTTGGCGTGCGCGCCGCGAAACAATTGAGCTTCCTCCACGGGCTAGCCTACGTGAGATTTTGCAGTGTTTTGTAATCGCCTTACCCGCGTTACTACTTCCCTTCGTGATACGCGCCGCTGTCATTGAAGGGGTGGCTACTGCTACTGAAGTATCTACCGTAGGCGTGGTCTACTCTCTGCTCGTTGGCTTAGTAATCTACCGCCAGTTTGATGTGCGACGTCTGGGCGCGATACTGGTTGAAACAGTATCACTTTCCGGTGCAATTTTAATCATCATTGGTACCGCTACTGCTATGGCGTGGGCGCTGGTGCAATCAGGCTTCTCTCAAGCATTGGCTGAGATGATCGCCGGCTTGCCCGGTGGCGCAGCTATGTTTATGGCAGTGTCGATCGTTGCCTTCATTATTCTCGGTAGCGTACTCGAAGGCATACCCGCGATTGTATTGTTTGGTCCTTTATTGTTTCCGATCGCACGCGAGATGGGTATCCATGAAGTGCAATACGCCATGGTGGTGATTTTATCCATGGGTCTGGGTTTGTTTTCACCCCCCTTTGGAGTGGGCTACTACGGTGCATGCGCAGTGAGTCAGACGCATCCTGATGAAGGACTGCGACCCATCATTGGGTATATGGTTGCTTTGTTCATCGGCATTGTGATCGTCGCCTGCGTGCCGTGGATATCGATCGGCTTTTTGAAGTAATGACATCACCTTCAACAGTACTCTCTACTGCTTATGATACGGCTCGCTTTTTACGGTGACGATTTCACCGGTGCTTCTGATAATGCTGCGCAATATGCACGGCATGGTCTGCGCACCCTACTGTTTTTTTCTAATCCCACTCCAGAAATATTAAAAAAAGCAGCGCAAAGCTACGACGTAATCGGTATAGCCGGTACGGCGCGCTCACTGCCACCCGAACAGATGGCGGATGAATTACTACCCGTATTAGAAAATTTTCAGCAGCTAGGTGTGAACTTCATTCAATACAAATGCTGTTCAACATTTGACTCATCACCCTCTATAGGTAGTTTAGGTGAGGCGATACGACTGATGCGTCGTCTATGGCCACAGAGTTTTGTACCGGTATTTTCTGCAACGCCTGAATTTGGTCGCTACACTTTATTTGGACATCATTACGCTCGCGCTGGCAATGAAGTGTATCGACTGGACAGACATCCGGTGATGTCACGCCATCCGGTCACGCCTATGCATGAATCCGATCTTGCAAAAATTCTGGCAGCGCAAGGATTTCAACCAGCACGGTTAATCGATTTGCGCATGCTAGATGAACACGAAAACAATCCCAACGCGCTCAGCGCGCAGATTGCTAATGATGATAGCGCCGTGTTTGATGGCTATACGCAGCAACAAGTCATCACAGGTGCAGCGAGTCTGTGGCAGCTTGCTAGTACCCGCACTGTCTGCGCA
>JBEDHZ010000289.1:0-2603 GCA_041173845.1 Pseudomonadota bacterium | reverse complement strand
ATTTTGTTACGATCAACTGTTTCCACAAGATGTTTTAGTTTTTCCGGCGAAAGTAAGCTGCTATTTCTTTTATTGTTGAGAGGCGCAGGATCGGTACCATCAATATTTTTATTTGAATATGGGCTTATTTTTTTTCTTTCGGCATTAGATTTTGGCGACTCCGATTCTCTTGTTAATGCATCAATCTGACGCTGAATTTTTTCGGTCTCTTTTTCATTATTATTTCTATTGGCAGTTTTGAGTTGTTTCTTAAGAAGATGCAACTTATCTAGACTGGATTGCGAAAGTGGTTCTTTGGCTGAAGTTGATGTAGATTCGTCATCGACTTCAGTGATGACTACTGACGTACTTTGTTCTTCATGGGCACTCTTTTTAAGCGGATTCGATTCTTTAGCCGAAGTTGATGTAGATTCGTCATCGATTTCATTAATGACCGATGACGAACTTTGATTAGCATCATTAAATTTTCTGTCAGCTATTCCTTGCGCGCGTGGTCTTTGAGTATTAGGATAAGCGCCATTCGATGTCGATAGGCTCTGATGTAACACTGTAAGCGGTGACTCCGTTACCGAGTTATGACTGGAATTGTTTTTCAAGGGTCCATTAATCTGCGTAGCCTTATTCGGTTGGTCTATCAGTTTAATGGGTGTGATGGGGTAATTGAGTAAAGGCATTGACATGATTTTTCCTCAGGCTAGGTTTTGTACGTGATCGCCAAGGGACTCAGCAAGAATGTTAGGAATTGGACGTAGGTTGTCTGGATCGAGCAGGTTTTGTTTTAGGCTGCTTGCGTGTGTGCTGTAGCCTTTGAGAATGTCGGCTAGCACTTCTCCACTAAGTAATTCTGGGGAGACGAAGTGCTGCACAAAGACGAGGCTATCTCTAGCTTGATCTAGCCCGTAGACACCGGATGTTTTAGTAGCCGTCAGAAGATTGATAGCTAGGATGCGCTCGAGTATTTCTTCACGCCTGAATATAGGAAGTACACTAAGATCAAGCCTAATTTGGGTCTTAGAGAGCCGCCCCTGTTCAAGATCATCTATATTAACGATGACCGCACATCAATGGAATTTGTAATACCCAGTGCATCGATATCGATGCAGCCAAGTGACGTACTAGTGCAGCGACACAGCTCTAAAAATTGTGAATGATTCATGGTGTGATGTCTCCTTCATGAAATTAAAAATGAGGCAGACTGATTGGCATCACCCATAAAACTTGACTGAGTGGTGAATGACATTTCACTTTTTTAGACAAAAAGCTACCCTTCAGGCGTGTGCGCCTGTTTGTCATTTGAACCATGGTTGTGTCTCCTGTTTTATTCGAATAATCAGCGGCGGGAACTACCGAAATCTAGTCAGCGCCGCGCTGAATATTTGTGAGAGTTCTGTAACCAGCTTGCGCTGATAGTTCAACGGAGATGCAAAATAGGCATGGAAAAACCTTGCGATTTCTTAAGGCGCATGCGTTTAGTACAGAGCGGGTGGTAGTGCAGACGCAGGTGGTCTGGAAACTAGACTACCTGCGGTGTGAAAAGAGCTTAGGCAGCCAAGAGTTTAAGCAGCCAAGAGTTTGGCGACGTCAGATTCCAGCTGAGCGGGTGTGGTGGTCGGGGCATAGCGTTCGTGCACTTTGCCATCTCGTCCGACAAGAAATTTCGTGAAATTCCATTTGATGCCCTCGGTACCTAACACGCCGGGTGCTTCTGCTTTGAGCAGCGTGAATAAGGGGTGAGCGTTGGCGCCGTTGACGTCGACTTTGTCAAACAAGGGAAAACTCACCCCGTAATTTTTTTCACAGAATGCAGCGATATCTGCGGCGCTGCCGGGTTCTTGAGCGCCAAATTGATTGCAAGGAAACCCCAGCACAACCAAGCCCTGATCTTTGTACTGGCGGTATAAAGTCTCTAGTCCCGCATAGTGAGGAGTGAAGCCGCATTGGCTGGCGGTATTCACAATTAATAGTACGTGCCCTTTGTAGGCGGACAGATCGGTGTCTTTTCCCGCGAGGGTGCGCACCGGCAGGGTATATAAGTCGCTCATCGAGATCTCCATAACCAAACAGAGCGTTGATACTAGCAGGGCTGAGCGTCGTCTGCAGACTGGGTCGCTTGAGCGATAATGCGAGGCTATGTCGATATCTACCCAACTTGCTGCTGTGCGTCATGCCATTAACCAATCTTGCCATACGGCTGGACGCGAACCTGCATCGGTGACGCTGCTGGCGGTATCTAAAACATTTGGGGCTGACGCAGTGATAGTTGCTGCGGACGCGGGTCAAGTCGCCTTTGGGGAAAATTATGTGCAAGAGGCAGTAAATAAAATCACCGAGGTGCAGTTACTCAGGCCCGAGCTTCATTTGGAGTGGCATTTTATTGGTCCGATACAAAGTAACAAGACGCGCCCGATTGCAGAAAATTTTTCCTGGGTGCATGCGGTCGACCGTGAAAAAATTGCGCAGCGATTATCTGAGCAGCGGCCTGAGGGTTTGCCGCCACTGAATATTTGTTTACAGGTGAATGTGAGTGGCGAGGCTAGCAAGAGTGGCGTTTCACCTGAAGAATTACCCGCGTTGGCTAAAGCTGTTGCGGGCTTACCCAATAT
>JBEDHZ010000288.1:0-2982 GCA_041173845.1 Pseudomonadota bacterium | reverse complement strand
TGTTCATAAAAATTACCATTTCCCTTCAAGACCAATATAAGCAGAACGTCCATTGCCTGGGTAGTACGCTGCACCCGGATTTCCGCCAAAGCCAGCACCGATATTGGTGGTGGCTGCATATTTTTTATCCGCTAAATTTCGTGCATCCAAAAACCATGACCATGTTTGATCGACGGGGCCACCTGCTTTAAATCCAAGTAGTGCATACGAATCATTCGATACGCTGTTGGTGTTATCCATCGGTGCGGATGTAGGTACCCATTCAAAAGTAGGACCAGCATAGGAGGCTGGCATACCGCGTACACCTTTGTCAGCACCCCAACGATACAAGGTCTCGCCGCGCAACATAATCGGCGGGAAACCGGGCATGCGGTTATTGCCATACAGCGTGTTGTTATCGAATCGGAAGTCACTATAGAGAAAAACACCGCGCATTTCCCATTGACGATCAAAAAAACCAGACAACCCTAATTCAATACCTTGATGAATTGTCTTGGGTACGTTGCTCGTAGCTGAGGTACCAAACGCAGTGCAGGTCGTGCTGCTATTGATACATACGGTTTGAAACTCGTTACGTAAGTTCGCGCGATACAAAGTTAAATCATAAGACAGTTGGTCACGACCGTTATTGATTGCCGCTTCCCCACGCGTTCCTACTTCATAACTCACACCGGTTTGTGCTTTAGTAGCGAGCATAGTGCTAGTGACATCAAATATTGGAGGCTCAAAATTGTTGCTGACGTTTGCAAATACCTGAGCTGATGGCGACAGGTTATGAACTATACCTAGCCTGGGAATCCACTGGGTATATTGAACGTCATAGTTTGATGACGGTGTCACTGAATCATCTTTTTTACGGTTTGATTGATGATATTGCAGCGAACCGATGAGGGTTGTTGCTTCAGCCAGGCTAAATTTATCTTCGATTAAGAACCGATGATTGTCCGATTTTTGTGAATATTTAGTACTCACCGCGCCAGCAACAAAACCAGCACCAACTCTACGCGTACGACCATCGGTAGTACCAAAATCAGGTAAATAACCAATAGTCAAAGTGTTGTTGGCACCAAATAATTTTGACTTATCTGACACTTTGATGTGGCCGCCGTACGTCGTCGTATCTTGCTCGATAAAGCCAAACGTAATGGGATGCCACAAATTATGATCCATGACATAGGTGGCGACTTCGATCTGATAATCACCATTGGTATAGACCGTTTTATTGGCCAAGCGCTGCGAATCAATATCCCGACGCTGAAAGCGATCTGGCCATAATGAGTTATTCGCTACCGTTGGATCAGAATCTAATTGAGCCTTGGTCACATACCCAGGTAATTGGGATCGACTTCTCACCGCCGCCATAAAAAAACGCGACTCTAAACTACTGCTGAGTTTTACACCTATGTTGGCTACTACTTTTTGGCTATCTTGCGCTGAATGATCGCGATATCCGTTTTGTTGCATCGTGTTAGCTGAGAGGTTGTAATCCCAAATATTTTCGCCATCATTGTGCGGTTTAATTACGCCACCGGTAATCGCTTGCAAACGTGCATAACCAAAACTACCCGCCTCTGCTCTCCCTATCATTCGTGGGCTGTCGTAGCCGGTGGGAGAAATCGTAGCCGGTGGGAGAAACAAAATTAATCGCGCCACCTAAAGTGCTGTTGGCATAGCCTGATGCATTCGCACCGCGCAAAACTTCAACATATCTTGCCGCCGCCGGATCGATTTCTTGCATATCGAAGAATCCATCCGCATAGTTAATGGGGATTCCATCCTGCATGACCTTCAAACCAAAACCATGATAAGTGCGACTAAGTGCGGATCCTCGTATCGAAATACGTGCTTCTTCTGATCCAAATCGCTCTTGCACAAACACTCCGGGGGCCAAACCTAAGGAATCGACCCACGTTGATACACGGCCTTGTTTAACTACGTCCATATCAACTAGCGAAGCACCCCCTGGAATCTCCTTGATAGCTTGTGCCGCCCGTGTGATATCGAGTTGAGTTGAAATTGGGTCTGCTTTTCCTGTGACGACGACTTCAGGTAAACGCTCTTCTGCTGCCGCTGACACATACCCCATGGCTATCAGTACCGCGAACGATAGCTTGGTCAATTTGAATGACGATTTCATTCGAGAGTCCTTCTACATTTAATTTTGAATTCGATGATTTTTTCTCAACTGACGACGGCCGGCATATACACGCTGGCTAACAAATACATTGTTATTAAGTCGAAAAATTGAGAGTGACGTCTTTTCAAAGCCGTCAGCAATGAGCAGCGAGGAAGAATTAAAGCGGAGGTGCGCGGGAGAGAATGCTATGCCCGGAAAACAGCTGGACAACTAGCGAAGTAAATCGTGAAGGAACTTCAGAGGAAAAGTGATTTACAAGTAATTTTGATGCATCAAAACTATCAGCAGCACCGGTGGATGAACAAAAAACACAATGCTTATGCGCTGAATGATGATCAACTGATGGTTGGTCACTATCGTGCGTACTTTGCTTGACCCATTGCGTACCGACGGCGGTACAAACTTCAAGCAAAGACTCGCTGCCTTGGCTTTTGGTGACAGCCCATGAAGGAGCCATCGCCTGCAGCAATACAGCTGCAAGCAGGAATTTGGCTATCCAGCGTAAGGGAGCGTTCTGAAGTTTCATCGAGGAGAAATATAGCACAGAATAAATTGCTAATTAGATATGCAATAAATCATCAGTCTGCGCCCTATCTTTCCCAGGGTTGGTATGATGCCGTTTTACTTTTTAATACCCCCTCCCTCTTGTTCACATCCTGCATCGATTCCCTGTATTGATTAATCTTGGCAAATCGCTCTGCTCGTTCTTCTTTGCGTGAATTGAATGTTTCTGTTCTCGATTTCTCTTGCTTGTGGCTGTGTATTTTTGTCTTGATCGATTTTGCAGATGCAGTGACTGCGGCCTTGCCGCCTTTGTAGGCTGCTATGCTCCCTGCTGTTACTGT
>JBEDHZ010000287.1:0-2924 GCA_041173845.1 Pseudomonadota bacterium | reverse complement strand
TCGGTAACGAACATTGAATGCCGTCATCCAGATAATGATTGGGGACTTTATGAACGCACCATTGGACAGACAGCAGGCATTGCAGCCGGACGCTATTTCCCTTGACGATAAATACACGCTCGATCGTGGTCGTGTTTTTCTGACCGGTACTCAGGCCATCATTCGTTTGCCGATGATGCAGCGCCAGCGTGATCTCGCCGCTGGTCTCAATACAGCAGGATTCATCACCGGCTATCGCGGCTCACCTTTGGGTTCTGTCGACCAAACGGCGATGAAGGCGAAAAAATTTCTAGAAGCCCATCATGTACGTTTTCAACCCGGTGTGAATGAAGATTTGGCCGCCACATCGATCTGGGGTACGCAGCAAGTTAATTTATTCCCGGGCGCTAAATACGATGGTGTGTTTTCTATCTGGTACGGCAAGGGCCCGGGTGTCGATCGTTCTGGTGATGTATTCAAGCATGCAGTTGGTGCCGGAACCGCTCCTCACGGTGGTGTATTAGCGTTAGCTGGTGATGATCACGCAGCTAAGTCATCGACCAACGCGCATCAGAGTGAACATATTCTGAAAGCGTGTGGCATTCCTGTTTTATTTCCCTCGTCTGTACAAGAATATTTAGATTACGGTTTGCATGGTTGGGCCATGAGTCGTTACACCGGTTTGTGGGTGGGTATGAAATGCGTCACTGATGTGGTTGAGTCGGGCGCAACGGTTGATATCGATCCGAATCGTGTGCAGATAGTGATGCCCGAAGATTTCGATATGCCAGCTAGCGGACTGAATATTCGCTGGCCCGATGGCATTCTTGAACAAGAAGAGCGACTCGTAAATTACAAGTGGTATGCCGCATTAGCGTATGCGCGTGCGAACAAACTGAATCGTGTGATCTGGGATAGCCCGAATGCACGCTTTGGCATTATGACGGCCGGTAAATCTTATCTCGATACCCGTCAGGCGCTAGAAGATTTGGGTATTGATGAAAACGTTGCGCGCGATATCGGGCTGCGACTTTATAAAGTAGGTATGACCTGGCCACTCGAGGCCGAAGGTGCGCGTCAGTTTGCGACAGGCTTAGAAGAAATTTTAGTCGTCGAAGAAAAACGTCAACTACTGGAATATCAACTCAAAGAAGAACTTTATAACTGGCGTAATGATGTGCGTCCACGTGTCGTCGGTAAATTCGATGACACGGGCGAATGGAGTAATACCCGTCGCAGCGGCCATGGTGAGTGGTTGCTGCCTGGTACCTATGAATTAAATCCCACACAAATTGCACGCGCAATTGCAGCGCGTATTTCAAAGTATTTTGCCGGTCATCCGGTAGAGCAGCGTGTCCGTGAGCGTATCGCTTATTTAGAGTCGCGTGAGGCGATATTAAAAGTCAGTGTGAAGCCTGACGCACAAAAAGATCGCACACCGTATTTTTGTTCAGGCTGTCCACACAATACTTCAACGCGTGTACCAGAAGGTAGTCGTGCGCTGGCGGGTATAGGCTGCCATTACATGGCGTTGTGGATGGATCGCTCGACCTCAACCTTTACTCACATGGGTGCTGAAGGCACCACGTGGATTGGTCATGCGCCATTCACGACCGAAGAGCATGTGTTCGCCAACATCGGTGATGGTACTTACTATCATTCAGGCTTACTTCACCAATGTGGGAGAAAATCAATGGCTGACCGAACACGCAGTACGACACGCGCACCACGCCACAAAGCTGCTGTGGCGACACTCGTGGCAGCACTCGCCGTTGCGAGCCTGCCCACTCGACAAGTGGCTGCCGAAGGCGTGCATCCAATTGTAGTTGTGACTGACGAGCCTGATAAATATCCGTCGAATACCGATTGGGCGCCTGGCACCACGGTGCGTCATCGTAGCGAGCTCGATGCGGTTCAGCGCGAGCTGCGCGAAGTAAAAGGTGTATCAGCAATTATTTATGATCAAACCTGCGCTTCCGAGAAACGACGTCGCCGTAAGCGTAATGCCTTCCCCGATCCTGCTAAGCGTGCTGTTATTAATGAAGCCGTGTGCGAAGGTTGTGGTGATTGCAGCGTGAAATCAAATTGTCTCTCCGTTGAACCGATGGAGACGGAGTTTGGTCGCAAGCGTCAAATCAATCAGTCGAGCTGCAATAAAGATTTTTCGTGCGTCACTGGATTTTGTCCGAGCTTTGTCACTGTCGAAGGCGGTCAACTAAAAAAACCAAAAAAAGCAGCCGTTAAAAATGTCGGTGGTACAACAGAATCAGCAATGACTCGTGCTGCATCACTACCGACACCAGTGTTATCTTCGTTAGATCAAGCCTATGGCGTGCTAGTGACAGGTATCGGTGGTACCGGTGTGGTAACGGTAGGTCAAATCTTAGCGATGGCAGCGCACGTGGCAGGTAAGGCGTGCAGCGTACTCGACATGAGTGGACTGGCGCAAAAAGGTGGGCCGGTGATGTCCCACGTTCGTTTAGCTGAGCGTGATGATCAAATTCATTCCACGCGTGTTGGCACCGGCGCAGCTGATTTAGTAGTAGGTTGCGATGTGATCGTGGCAGCGAGCAAAGATGCGATTGCGCGCATGGGTCAGGGTAGAACGCATGCAGTGATTAATTCCACACTTGCACCGACGGCAGCCTTTGTCAAAAACCCAGATTGGAAATATCCCGATGCTGATGCGGCCGATAGCATTCGCAAAGTTTGCGGTGATGAGGCCGTAGCTGCAGTTGATGCGGGCAACATTGCGACAACCTTGATGGGTGATTCGATTGCCACCAACATGTTTATGTTGGGTTATGCGTGGCAACGCGGTTGGGTGCCTTTGTCGGAAGCAGCGCTATTGAAAGCGATTGAGTTGAATGGCGTGTCCGTCGATTTTAATCAGCAATCGTTTGCTTGGGGCAGACTGGCTGCGCATGATATCGATGCGCTTCAAA
>JBEDHZ010000286.1:0-2814 GCA_041173845.1 Pseudomonadota bacterium | reverse complement strand
ATTTGGGTGGGCTTATTTATGATCAGATTAGGCTGAAAAAGGTCGCAACAAAGAAAGCGCAATGATGCGTAAATCCAGCCAAATCCCCTGCTGATTCACATAACTCTGAGCATATTCCAGACGTACGGGTAAAACTTTCTCAACGTAGGCTTCTTCTAATTCGTCACCCGTTAAACCCGCCAATAAGTGAGGCTCTTGTCGAAAACTCACCGTGGACAAATCAAATAAACCTGGCCTAATGGACAGCACGATTTTACGGATCTCTGTCGGATAACAACCCACATAACGCGGCAATTCTACGCGCGGCCCTACCAAAGAAAAATCACCTCGAATAACATTCATCAGTAATGGCCAACGTGAGATTCCCGACCGACGCAAAATAGCGCCTACTCGAGTTACCTCTTCTCCATGGCATCCGCCTACGGTTTCCATCGCGTCCGGTTCGGCAAGGGCAGTTCGGAACTCCCACACTTTCACCATGCGGCCATGTTTACCCACTCTATGAGAACGAGTGAGCACGGGCGCTGCTGATTCGATTCTCAATATCAGAATTATCAAAACGCAGAATGGCGCGAGCAAAACACAGGCCAACAAACTAAGAACCACATCCAGGAATCGTTTCATTATTTTTCAATTCAAAAGAAGTCTCTACAACGCTGACTCATAAAATTGCCGACACCATAGCATTATTCGGCTGGTTGAAATACTTGTGATAGCCGACCCTACCAATGTCATCTTGTCTTCACTTCACAAACAACTATGCATACGACTTGATGGCAGCCGGTAAAATACGCTTTGCAGAGTTACAGCATTGGGCTGGTTGGTGAATGTCTGGCTCGATTTTTTTGGAGAAAATTTTGAAAATAGCAATTGCTGGTTGTGGGTATGTCGGTTTATCGATGGCCGTTTTGCTGGCGCAGCATAACGAGGTAGTCGCCTACGACATTAGCACTGGCAAGGTCGATGACCTTAACCGCAAGATCTCTCCAATTAAAGATACCGATATTGAGCACTATCTCAAATCAAAGCCTCTCAAGCTGCGTGCCACCACTAGCAAAGACGATGATCGGCACACCCACTGATTACGACCCGCAAACGAATTACTTCAATACGAGTTCAGTAGAGACCGTGATTGAAGAAGTTAAAGCGATCAACCCTGCAGCGCATATCGTCATCAAATCAACGATTCCCGTGGGCTTTACGGCGCGCATGATAGCGAAACACCAGTTCCCAAATATTATTTTTTCGCCGGAGTTTCTGCGTGAAGGTCAGGCGCTACACGATAATCTTTATCCTTCTCGTATTGTTATCGGCTCGAAGGATGAAGCTGGTCGTACCTTTGCGCAGCTCTTAAAGCAAGCGGCACTCAAAGAAGATGTACCGGTACTCTTCATGGGCCCGACAGAAGCTGAAGCTGTCAAACTCTTTGCCAACACCTTTCTTGCCATGCGCGTGGCATTTTTTAATGAGCTAGACACCTATGCCGCAAGTCATGATCTCGATACTCGACCTATCATTGACGGCGTTAGCCTCGATCCGCGTATAGGAAATTATTACAACAATCCTTCCTTTGGTTACGGTGGCTATTGCCTGCCGAAAGACACGAAACAAATGCTGGCTAATTACAAAGACGTGCCACAAAACCTGATTCACGCCATTGTTGAATCCAACAGTACGCGCAAAGATTTTGTGGCCGAAAGCATTGTCCGTCGCAACCCAAAAACGGTCGGCGTCTACCGCTTAACGATGAAAGCGGGATCGGACAACTTCCGCTCATCCAGCATTCAAGGCATCATGAAGCGCATCAAGGCCAAAGGTATTGAAGTCATTGTCTATGAACCCACCATCAGTGATGCTGAGTTTTTTCGCTCCAAAGTCACCCATGACCTCGAGGCCTTCAAACGCCAAGCCGACGTGATTATTGCCAATCGAGTAACAGATGATCTGTCCGATGTGCTCGATAAGGTCTATAGCCGAGATTTATTTGGCGGCGACTAAATAAACCTAAGGTCTACGGTCGATATAACTGTTGCCGTAAACAAGCCGTATTACATTGAGTAATAAGGCTTTTCTTTAGAAGCCCCTCCAGGCAGCGGCTCCGCTGCCCTAACTCTTTACCTTATCCGTTTCAAAAAAACAAACACCAGGGTAAAGCTTGCCGACCCCGGGTCGATTAAAACAAGGGGCAATGGCGAGACCCAGAGTCCGCTTTGCCAGCGCTTGTATTTAGGCGCTAGGCAGCAGGTAACACGCTAGCTCTCAGATAACCGAACCCGTCTGGTGGATTGAATGAGCGTTTTTTCGGATTACACCGATGCACAGGTCGCAGCATTTGGCACAGATCAGATTGCCGCGCTGTCGGCCGCACAAATCGCCGCTTTGGGCACGGACCTGTCACGCCTAACGTCATTGCAAACGGCGGCATTCACCACGACCCAGATTCGCGCGATCGACGATCCTTCGCTCTTCACCTCAAAGAACATTGTCGGTCTCTCAGCTAAACAGCTCTCTAATTTAAGTACAACACAGCTAGCTAAATTAGGCACCGTCCACATGGCGGTGTTGAGTGCGGATCAGTTGGCTGGTTTCACCACAGCGCAGGTCAACAAGTTAAGCACCCTTCAAATTGGCGCGATTAAAGATGCAAACATTGTCGGTTTTACGCCGGCACAAGTAGCTGCCATTTCATCTGATCAAGTTAGCGGACTGACTACTTCACAGTTAGCCAAGCTAACCGCCTCTCAGATCGCTGCCATAACCACGTCAGCCTTGACTAAGCTATCGACAGCGACCCAGATCCCGGCATTAAAATCC
>JBEDHZ010000285.1:0-2787 GCA_041173845.1 Pseudomonadota bacterium | reverse complement strand
AGTCGATGAGTTGATTAAGCGCGCATCACTGCTTCGATTTCAGCAATGGTTTTGGGTGCTTTGTGCGTCAAGATATCGCAACCCGCTGCAGTAACTAAGGCATCATCTTCAATGCGTATGCCTATGTTCCAGAATTCTTTCGGTACACCTTCAGCAGGACGAACATAGATGCCGGGTTCTATCGTTAGTACCATGCCGGGCATCAGCGTGCGCCAGGGTTTTTGCTCACCTTCAGGAACATGATCTCGATAGTCACCTACATCATGCACATCCATACCCAGCCAGTGGCCGGTTCTGTGCATGTAGAACTGTCGATAGTCACCGTTAGCGATCACATCATCTAATGAGCCGACTTTATTTTTATTCAGTAGACCGGTATCTAACATGCCTTGTGCAAGCACTTTAAGTGCGGCATCGTGTCCATCAGTAAAACGTTTGCCGGGTGCGGTTACTGCAATGGCTGCGGCTTGCGCATCCAAAACGATTTCATACAACGTTTTTTGTGGTCCGCTGAATTTACCGTTCACGGGAAAGGTTCGAGTGATGTCAGATGCGTAGCTATCCAATTCACAGCCCGCATCGATGAGTACTAAATCACCGTCACGTAATTCGGCATCGCCGGCGCGGTAATGTAAAACGCAGGCATTCGGGCCGGCCGCAACGATAGAGCCATAGGCAGGAAACTGCGATCCCTGACTGCGAAATTCATGCAGCAATTCTGCTTCGAGATGGTATTCACGCAAACCGGCCTTAGACGTTCGCATCGCTCGTGCATGAGCCAGTGAACTGATATCAGCAGCGCGCTGCATGATCGCAATTTCATGCTCGTCTTTAATCAGGCGCATATCGTTAAGCAGCACACGAATATCGACAGCCTTGCTCGGCGCAGTGATGCCAGCTCGTGCTTGTGCGCGCACAGAATTAAGCCATGTCTGTATTTGCGCATCGAGCTTTTGGCTGCTGCCGAGTGCATAAAACAGGGCATTCACATTCGCATTCACATTCGCCATCAATTTTGGTAACTCAGTATCAATGGTGTCGACGGCATAGGCTGCATCAAAACCAAATTTTTCTTTCGCTGCTGCGGGGCCGTAGCGATAACCATCCCAAATTTCGCGCTCTTCATTTTTTTCGCGACAAAATAAAATGGCTTGATCAGTCGCTCCCGCGATCAGCACCAACGTAGCTTCAGGTTCAGTAAAGCCGGTCAGATAATAAAAATAGCTGTCGTGTCGATAGGGATAGTCGGCATCGGCATTGCGCATGACTTCGGGGGCAGTAGGAATGATGGCAACGCCACCGCCTTGTTCACGCATTTTGGCCAGCACGCGTGCGCGCCGTTGGGCATAGGGATTCATGTCAGTTCTTGTAGTGAAGTGGTGCATTCAGTTGTTCTAGTCGCTCTACGGTTCCGACATCCGTCCAGTCACCGCGGTAAAGCTCACCGCCTATTCTGCGCTGATCTGCTAATTCGCGCAGGATGGGCGCTAGCTTGGCTGAATCACCGGGAGTCAGTTGATCAAACATTTCGGGTCGGTAAACGCCGATACCCGAGAAGGTGTAGCGAGGCTCGCCTTGATTGGCAATGGAAAAATTTGCGATGGCAAAATCGCCCTCAGGATGATGTGCAGGATTTTTTACCAAATACAACCAAGCGAGATCACGAGTGTGATGAGGATGCGGTGTACCCCAAACATCATTCTCTTCCAACACGTCTTTAACTTGAGAAAAATCGAAATGCGGGCAATACACATCACCGGCAATCGCAACGAAGGCTTCGTCTCCCAATAGATGGCGCGCCTTGGCGATACCCCCTGCGGTTTCGAGTGCCGTGCCTTCGGGGGAATACACAATGCTTGCACCGAACTGATCACCGTTTCCCAGCGCTTCTTCGATCATATGACCCAGATGCGCATGATTGATAACGATTTCAGTTATTCCAGCACGAACTAAATTTAAAATGTGCCACACGATCAATGCACGGCCACGCACCTGCAACAAGGGTTTGGGGCAGGTGTCCGTGAGTGGTCGCATGCGCTCGCCACGACCGGCGGCAAAAATCATCGCCTTCATGGCATTAAAACGTAAATCCTACGCCAGTGGTATTTTCTTCCAGCGTATCGAGTAGTTTGATGAGTGGTGCAAATTCTTTATAGCGATACGCCGTTTTGCGGGTGTAATCCATAACGAGTGGAATGTCAGCCAGGTAGCCATCCTTGCCATCACGATGATAAAGGCGCGCAAAAATTCCCAGTACTTTGAGATGTCGTTGCAAGCCCATGAATTCGAAGTCACGATAAAACATATCGACATCGGGATTCACAGGTAGCCCTGCACGACGCGCGCGTTCCCAGTAGCGTATAGCCCAGTCCAGCACCATTTCTTCATCCCACTGAATATAGGCATCGCGCAGCAGCGATACCAAATCGTAGGTGATTGGACCGTACACCGCGTCCTGAAAATCCAGAATGCCGGGATTACCTTTATCCATCACCATCAAGTTGCGCGAATGATAGTCGCGGTGCACGTAGACAGGAGGTTGCGCGAGGTTGTTCGCCAAAATGCAGTCGAATACTTTATTCAGTGACTCGGACTGAGCATCAGACAAACTCGCTTTCAAGTGTTTGTTGATATACCAGTCCGGAAACAGCATCAGTTCACGATGGAGTAGCGCTCGGTCGTAGTCGGGCAGCTGCCCTGGTTTGCTTTGCGTTTGCAGCAAAATCAGTGCATCGATCGCATCCATATACAGCTTGTGGGCGGTATCGATGCTCAGTTGTTTTAAAT
>JBEDHZ010000284.1:0-3430 GCA_041173845.1 Pseudomonadota bacterium | reverse complement strand
TGGTCAAACAGCACGGCTTCCAAGCGTTTGATCATCACGAATAATTAATCACAATGAATAAATCTGCAAAAATTTTTGTGGCAGGTCATCGCGGGATGGTGGGCAGCGCAATCGTTCGCTCACTGCACGCCAAGGGCTATACCAACGTCATCACTGCTACACGTGATCAACTAGATTTACTTGATCAAAAAGCAGTTTATGCCTTTCTGGAAAATGAGCGGCCTGAGTATGTATTTATCGCTGCCGCCAAAGTCGGCGGCATACACGCCAACAATACTTATCGTGCAGATTTTATTTTCCAAAACCTCAGTATTGAATCGAACCTGATTCACGGCGCACATTTAGCTGGCATTCAAAAATTAATGTTTTTAGGTAGCAGTTGTATTTATCCGCGCGAATGTCCACAGCCGATCAAAGAATCCTATTTGCTAACAGGCCCGCTCGAACCTACGAATGAAATGTATGCCGTCGCAAAAATTGCAGGCATTAAATTGTGTGATGCGCACAATCAGCAGTACGGCCGTCAGTATGTGAGCGTCATGCCGACAAATCTCTACGGCTTGAATGACAACTACGATCTAAACAACTCGCATGTACTGCCAGCACTGATACATAAAGCACACAAAGCAAAACTCGCAGGTGATAAGACCTTTTCGGTATGGGGAACAGGCACACCTATGCGCGAATTTTTATTCGCCGATGATCTTGCCGATGCGTGCACGTTTTTGATGGAAAGCGATTACACCGGCTCATTGCTCAACATCGGCACTGGCGTCGATCAAACAATCCGTGAGCTCGCAGAAACAGTGCTTGAAGTCGTAGGTTTTCAGGGTGAATTGGAATTCGATAGCAGCAAGCCCGATGGCACGCCACGTAAGCTGCTGGATGTCTCGGCATTGCATGCGCTGGGCTGGAAAGCTCAAACTTCTCTTAAAGACGGCATCGCCGTTAGCTATAAAGATTTTCAGGCGCGATATCCCAATTAATGTTGTCCTTTGTTGACTGACATGTTTTAAAAATTTTGTTTGTTATTAAAAGTGGGCAGTACCGTTGGGCACCGGGGGAACGACAAGATAGATTGGTCACTTGTTGCATGTAACGAATTTTGGGGTTAATCTGTTTCATGTAACGTGAAAGGATCCCATGGCTACCCCAACAAATGATCGAGTACGAAAGCACCGCGAGGCATTGCGGATGGCGGGTTTACGCCCAGTGCAGCTTTGGGTGCCAGACACCCGGCAAGCTTCTTTCGCAGCACTATGTCGCGAGCAATCGGCCAGATTGACCAATGATCCTCAGGAAACGGAAATATTAGAGTGGATTGAGGACATTTCAGACCAAAAAGGCTGGCGTTAATGCGCGGTCAGTTGGTAACCATCGCCCTTCAGGGTGATTTTGGTAAGCCTCGACCAGCACTGGTGGTGCAGTCTGACTTTTTCGAAAACCACCCCTCAGTTACCGTTTTACCAGTAACCAGCGATCTTCGGGATACACCCCTTTTTCGTGTGTTGGTAGAGCCCAGTCAAGAAAACGGTCTCACAAATAATGATCGACAAAGCGATGACAGTTTCCGCTGAGCGGCTTGGTGAACCTATTGGCCGCCTAGATCCCAACGTGTTGCTGGAAGTTGATCGATGCTTGGCGGTCTTTCTTGGGATAGTTAAATAGAAGCCTTTGCACCCTTTTCCCCCTTCAGAAAATCCTCAATCACTCCTCCTGCCTAAGCGCTCGCTTAGCCCCTCCAGAAGTCCCCCGCACAAAGTGTCAATTTTAATTGACGCTTAAAACTGTCACGGGCACAATCGGTTGCATGAGTCGCCCTTCCTTCTCTGCTGTTGCCGAATTACTAAAACCCATCACCTGGTTCCCGCCCATGTGGGCGTTTGCCTGCGGAGCGATTTCTTCCGGGGTGGCGGCTGAAGATCAGTGGCCGATCATCATCACCGGCATCGTGTTGGCCGGACCTATGGTGTGTGCCACCAGCCAAGCGGTAAATGATTGGTTTGACAGACATGTGGATGCAATCAACGAACCGCAACGCCCGATACCCTCGGGTCGCATGCCCGGTTACTGGGGTTTGTACATCGCAATACTTTGGACCGGTTTATCACTGCTGGTTGCCACGGCTTTAGGTACCTGGGGATTTCGTGCAGCGCTATTAGGACTCGTATTGGCTTGGGCTTACAGCGCGCCACCGGTACGTTTAAAAGAAAACGGTTGGTTAGGGAATGCCGCCTGCGGTTTGTCGTATGAAGGACTGGCTTGGGTAACAGGTGCCGCTGTAATGGCGGGTGGAGCAATGCCCGATTCACGTTCTTTACTGCTAGCATTGCTGTACAGCATCGCTGCGCATGGAATCATGACCTTAAATGATTTCAAAGCTGTTGAAGGCGACAGGCAAATGGGCGTGCATTCGTTACCCGTTATGTTGGGTATCGATAGCGCAGCACGCACCGCGTGTCGCGTGATGATCATTCCGCAATTGGCTGTGATCGCGATGCTGTTTAGTTGGAACAAAGTGGTGCCCGCATTGGTGGTGATCATGCTGGTACTTGGGCAATTACAGTTAATGCAGTATTTCGTCGCCTCACCCACAGAGCGCGCAATAAAACTTTCAGCGTTTGGTGTGCCCTTGCTCGTGGCGGGAATGATGGTCTCCGCCTTTGCACTACGCAGCCTGATGGGATAAAAAAATAATGAATCCAAAAACTTTTGGCTGGTCAGAAATCATTCGCTTAGGTGCTGTACAAGCATCCTTAGGCGCTATCGTCGTGTTGATGACATCGACACTCAATCGCATTATGGTGGTTGAGCTCAGCTTACCCGCGCTACTACCGGGCGCGTTAGTCGCATTGCATTACTTAGTGCAAGTCTCACGACCACGCATGGGTCACGGATCCGATCAAGGTTCGCGTCGCACACCGTGGATCATGGGTGGCATGGCGATCCTCGCTGCCGGTGCTATGGCCGCCACCTATTCAACCTCATTGATGGCTGATTCACCCAAACTCGGCATGCTGCTAGCCACTGCGGGTTTTGTGATGATCGGTTTAGGTGTTGGTGCTGCAGGCACATCATTACTCGTATTACTCGCTATGCGTGTTGATGGACAAAAGCGCGCAGCTGCTGCCACCGCTGTGTGGTTAATGATGATCGTCGGCTTTGCGATTACTGCGGGCGCTGCAGGCAAATTACTTGATCCTTATTCACCGACTCGATTATTCGCTGTCACTCTCACCGTTTGCACCACCGCACTGGCTGTGACACTGATCGCCTTGTTCCGACTCGAGAATGATCCGGGCGATGTTATCCCCGAGCCCGTTGCGCTCACTGAGCCTGTGTCATTTCGCACTGCGTTAGCTGATGTTTGGAAAGAAGACGCCGCGCGTCAATTCACCATTTTTATTTTCATCTCCATGCTCGCTTACAG
>JBEDHZ010000283.1:1995-3942 GCA_041173845.1 Pseudomonadota bacterium | reverse complement strand
CAATAAGTTAAGTCAATTTATTTTCTGGATCCGACGGGAGTCCCTGTATGAATCTCCATCAATTTCGTTTTGTCCGCGAGGCGGTTAGGCAAAATTTCAACCTAACCGATGCCGCCAAGGCGCTCTTTACATCCCAGCCTGGGGTCTCGAAAGCCATTATTGAGCTAGAAGAAGAGCTGGGTATCGATATCTTTAGTCGGCACGGCAAGCGCATACGCGGCTTGACCGAGCCGGGTCGACAAGTCCTTAAATCAGTCGAGTTAATACTGCAAGAAGTCGAGGGCTTAAAACGTATAGGCAAGGAGTTCGCTGCGCAGGACTCAGGCAGCTTAACGATTGCCACCACGCACACGCAAGCGCGCTACTCGCTGCCAGCAGTCGTGCAGCAGTTCTCGCAAAAATTTCCTAAGGTGAGATTGTCGCTATTGCAGGGCAACCCCAAGCAAGTGGCCGAGATGGTGACGAATAATCTGGCCGATGTAGCGATTGCCACCGAGGCAATTGCGGAAGTTGATGGTCTAGTGTCTTTGCCTTGTTTTCAATGGGAGCACATGGTCATTACTCCTACCGATCATCCGCTGTTAAAACTTAAATCAATTACGTTGGAAGATATCGCTGCTTACCCACTCATTACTTACGATGCTGCATTCGCTGGCCGAAATAAAATTGATCAGGCATTTGCGCGTCGTGCATTGAAGCCGGATGTGGTGCTTGAAGCAATTGATGCTGACGTTATCAAGACGTATGTCGAACTCGGGATGGGCATAGGCATTATTGCAGGGCTGGCGTATAACCCGACGCGCGATGTCAATCTCAAGGCGATTCCGGCGGGCCATTTATTCGGCATGAATTTATCGCGAGTGGCTTTAAAAGAGGGCGCTTATTTGCGAAGTTATGTATTTACCTTTATTGAATTGCTGGCTCCGAGTTTGACGCGCAAGATGGTTGAGAACGCGTTATCGGGAGGGCATGACAGTTATGAGTTATAAGTTTTTTGTCAGACAAATACCGACAGGAATAAGCGTCATCTACTGACAAAATAAACCGATTCACACCGCTTCCCACAAGCAACTCTTCATCGCAAAATAGTCCTTGAAACGCATAGTTTGCGTATCGCTATAGCGAAGGAAGTCGTGTGAAAAACAATGAAATTTTGACTGAAATTCGAGACGCCAATTTAAATTATCTGATGTTGGCACGTCAGATGATTCGAGAGGACCGTGCAAGCGCCATATTTCGTTTGGGCTTACCGGGCGGATTAATAGATATGCTCGATAGCTTATCCAGCGCTCAGGTCATTCGGCTAGCCTCCAGCAACATGATGTTGGCGCGGCTACGTTTTGAAGACGAAGCCATTATTCAAATACTCGCTAGTCAAGGCCGAGATATTTCCCTTGCCACTACTCATGCTGCGCTACTCATGGCAGTTCAGCCTGTAGAGGGAAAGCAATGATCTCTCAAATAGTGGATGGTCGATATGGCGAGTAAAAGCGTTGTATCGGATGGCGAGCAAATTATTATCGCCTCTCAATTGATCGAATTAGGAGCGCGGCTTCAAGTACTGGAGACTGAGACTAGCCTATCGCGAGAGCGTCTCTTAAGGCTTTACAGGGAAATTCGTGGCGTATCGCCACCCAAAGGCATGTTGCCTTTTTCGACCGACTGGTTTGTCAACTGGCAGCCGAATATTCACGCGTCCTTGTTTATCAATATTCATCGCTATTTACTGCAAAACGCAGAAATAAGCGGCATCTCTGCTGTCATCAAAAGCTATCAGTTGTACTTAGAGCAGATTTCTCTGGGGCCTAAACAAGCACCCGTGTTATCGCTGACAAGGGCTTGGACCTTGCTACGGTTTTTTGAAAGTAAAATGTTGACCCTAGCGGAGTGTAAAAAGTGTAAGGGTAATTTCGTCACTCACACCTTCGATTTGAATCCGTCTTACCA
>JBEDHZ010000283.1:0-1936 GCA_041173845.1 Pseudomonadota bacterium | reverse complement strand
TAAGCGACTCGTTTGTGAGGTCGCGAATTAGGGTTAATGACTTCGGAATCTAGATTTACCTATAAGCGGCGACGAATAAAAAATTCGCGTGCCGCATTCAGCAGACTATCAGCAATGCGCGCGGCGTCAATCTGGTAGCTACCATCGGCGATCTTCTGCCGTATTTCAGCAATTCGGCTGGAATTGACGGTGCGACCCGACGAACCCGGGCTGCTCAGAGGCGCCGGTCTTGAATGGCTGACCGGCGTTTTAGCTGTGTGTGAAGCCTGTTTCCCGCCATGGATGGGCAAGGGCGCTGGCCTTTCTGTAGAAAGATCAGCGGGTGTTTCATGCGCCGCTGAAGTGTTGATTTTCATGATTTTTCCTATGCTGGCAGAGATCAAACCCGCCGTTAACTTTGTATAAGCCTATTAACGACATTTCAACCCGCATCTTGAGGCGTAGTCTGTATCAAGAGTGCAAACACTGTTTATGTCAATTGGCGAGAACGCTTTTTTAAGGTAAGTCGGGCACGAGCTGATGACGTAAAGCGTAGTGCGTCAATTCAGCGTTATTGCGTAAACTCATTTTTAGTAGCAAACGTGATCGATACATACTGACAGTTTTAACTGATAGGGATAAATGCTCAGCAATTTCTGTCACCGTTTGTCCGGAACCTATCATGATGAGTGTTTGGTATTCGCGATTCGACAAATCTGCGTGTAGATCGCCGAATTTATTTTTAGTCAAACTCTGCGCTAATTCTTGAGCAACTGCCGCTGTTATGTATTTCAAGCCAGTCGCCACAGTTCTCATCGCTTCTAGTAATTCATCGGACGAACATTTTTTATTTAAATATCCTGCGGCGCCAGCCCTTAGGGCGCGTATAGCGTACTGATTTTCGGGATGCAAACTTAGAATCAAAACGGGTAGAGAGGAAAATTCTTTTTTAATTTGCGTTAGTACGTCGATGCCATCTCGATCAGGCAGGGAAATATCAAGTAAGACGACATCGATGCCCATGTCGCGCACACGTTGGATGGCGGCTTGGCCACTATCTGCTTCTGCAGTGACGATAAATTCATGGCTGTGGCCGATAATTTTTTTTAACCCCTCGCGAATGATCGTGTGGTCGTCGACCACTAAAACAGTCAGTGGAGGGGACAGCCTAGAGCCTGGCGGCATTGTTTGCAATTGCAGAAAATAAAATCTAGGTAGTAACGCAGGAAAAACAAGGAATGCGCACTGAAAGTAATGTGCCTTTACCTGCGCTGGTGGCGATTAATAATTGCCCACCAAGTTCGGCGCTACGGTCGCGCATACTTTGTAAACCGAATGACTGCGAGCTATAGCGTTGTTGCTCTGGTATGCCACATCCATTGTCGATAATTTCAAGTTGTAATTCATGGTCTGAGCCATATAAATATATTTCTACTGCACTGGCTTGCGCATGCTTGCGGATGTTGGTAAGAGCTTCTTGAACAATTCTGTATAACAATGAGGCGATGTTTTTATCCGCGCAGACCGAATTTAGATTGCCGTGAAATTTGCACGGTATCGATGTTAGATGGGTAAATTCGGTGGCTAAGGAGGTAAGGGCTGAAGGGAGTCCTGCTTCAAGCGCATCAGGTAAGAGGTTCGATGAAATTTTATGAATCGACTCGATACAGGTGTCGACGAGTTGATCCAAGTAGAGATATTGCTCGGTCAGATAAGGCGTATCAGGCAGTTTTTTCCATACGTGACAAAGCAACATCTTTAGTGCGCTGAGATTGCCTCCCACGTCATCATGCAAATCTTGGGCGATACGTTTACGCTCCAAACGCTGAATTTCGTGGGTGTGAATAGTTAACGCAGTGTGTTGATCGTTTGGACTATGCGTAGGCAGATGGAGATGATCGGTTGTGCGGGTATGTATTACTTCCCGTCGTTCCTTTATCCATGCTTCATCGATCAT
>JBEDHZ010000282.1:0-2630 GCA_041173845.1 Pseudomonadota bacterium | reverse complement strand
CTCGCTGTCGAAGAATGCCGCTTCTCCTGCTACTGCTAACGACCCAGATGTCGTTGCCTACAACAGAACAAAGTAGTCCGGCACAAATCCGGTCGTTTTTTTTCAAAAGAAAAAGGTAGCCCACTTTTTTTGATTGCCTGTATATCTGATCTTCTTCATCTGCGCTTATGCCATAGCTTTTACCTTTCTGCTGAATTCGATCCTGATTTAGCTTTAAAAGGTAACGCACGTCAAATTCATCAATCTCATCACGCTGACTTACGCTTAAGCTAATGCTATTTTTTGTATCTTTCGCTTGCCTTACATACATTCGTAATCGTTCACGCGTTCGTGATGACAAACTAGCTAACCAGAGCTCTTTGCTAGCAGGAAGAGTCAATACATAGTCTTCTGAAAATTCGCTTTTGAAAGTTGCAATTTTTTTTAGCTCGCTTTGTAGTTTTAACGCATGTAAGCGAATAAATTGTATGGTCGGATAATTTAAAAAAATAGCACTAGAAAATCGTTCAATAACACCACAAGAAAGAGTGATAACTTCGTTTGCAACTCGCGAAACAGAAGAATATCTGTTATTTGCTGTTCATTTCTCTCTACCCATGCATACAATAATGATCCAATAAGCTCAGGTTTTTCCAACATCACTCGAGATGAAAACACGCTTTGATACAAACGCTCTACGTCACTCCAAATCCATTCGGGCAAAGGTGAACTGATGAATTCTGATGATCTGTCTGTGTAACCCTCTACAGAGCGATCCAGACTAACTACCGCTGCTGTACTCATGTGCTGGTCACTTCACCCGTATTCGATTTTGGATCGTAGCTAATTTGCTGGCGATTTCCATAGCCGCCGTAACGATAACTATAATGACCTGAACGGGGCGTGAAATCATTAAACAATAAGCCTTTAGCTGATAAGCCTGCTCGAGCTAAGCGTTGCAGCGATTCGGCAATGTCTCCAGGTCGTGTCACGTTCGAACGGGTAGCGAGAAATATTGCTCCAGCATGAGTTCCCAATATCAAGCTATCCGCTACTGCAAGTAAAGGTGCTGCATCAATTATGATCATGTCATAGCGAGGCGCAACCAGTGCTAGACACAACGCCAATTCAGCACGCAAGAGTAATTCCGATGGATTGGGTGGCAAGTGACCCGTAGATATAAAATCAAGGTTTTCAATGACACTGGATGCAAGGCAGCTGTTGAAGTCAGCCCCACTCAACACGTCCGATAAACCTCGAGTCCTTGCTCGACCAAAATAACGATGTAAATGTCCATCGCGCAAATCACCGTCAATCAGTAGGATACGTTTGCCGCTTGCCGCCATCAGACAAGCCAGATTGACTGATACGAATGATTTGCCCAGGCCTTCCGTTGGACCTGTAATTAAGACGATATTGTTTCGACATTGAGTGAGACAAAATTTCAAAGCACTACGAAAGTTACGCAAACTTTCAATCGCAGGATCGTTATTTGCAATACGAGCTAGTATTGGTATCTGCTTTACAGCGAAATTTTTTCCCGAAAGTTGATGCTGCTCCTTACTGTGAGGAATGCTGGCATACACAGGTAGTCCGAATAATTTTTCGATTTGCGCCGGCTCAACTAACGCTGTTTGCAATGAGCGTCGTACAAAGGCTGCTAACAAACCCAATGAAATTCCAAGAAAAATAGCGATCGCAATAATGCGCGGCCGATTAGGTGTTACTGGGCGCTCTGGTCTTTCGGGTGCATCGACCATGTGTACATTACTAGTTTTGCCGATGCTAATTAATTGAAGCTGCTGAGATGACGCCAACAGCGCTGAATACAATTCGTTATTTACTTTCACATCTCGTGCCAGCCTTACCATTTCTTGCTCAAGCAACGGTAGACTTCTTAAGTGGGTAGCGGATTCGCGTAACTCACGATTGACTTCACTCAGCTGCTCATCCACTGCGATCACTGATGGATGATGTGTAGTAAAACGTGTTAACAGCTCACTACGCTTTTGTTCTAATTCTATCCGGCGAGTTCGCGCTAAAGCGGATCGCTGAAGGCTCAGCCGCCCTTCTTCTCCAATATCAACTGTTCCATTTGCATTTCTAAATTGGTTGTAGCGCGTTTCTGCTTGCTCTAGTTGCTGGCGTAATTCAGGTAAGCGACGGTTTAGGTAGGCCAGTGATTTATCGGCCTCTTCTGTACGACGCGAACTGTTTTGGGACATGTATTCGTTACCGATTTCAGTTAGCAGTCGATAGACTTGATTAGCATCGGTACCTTTGAGGGTTGCTGAAATCATTCCTGATAATTTACCTAGCTCATTCACAGTGAGCGATGTCTGAACTGATTCAATAATGGCTAATCGGGAGCTGCGAGCCAGTTCAAATTCCACACCCGGCGCAGCATAAATATCTTCTACTATTAGCGTGATCTCCCCTTCAGGAAGGGCGATATTTAAGGGTTGACCCACTTGTCCTTGTTTTTTCAGCCCAATTTGCGATTCCGTCAATTGAAAGCTGCCTTGCTCTAAAGCTTGAATGCGGAAGATTCTATTTTCAAATGATGAAGGTACCGAAAATTCCTTCACACTTATCGCTTCTTTTCCCCACGCATAGCCGCCCATGCTTTGCAGCGCAGGAAAATAATTTAC
>JBEDHZ010000281.1:0-3358 GCA_041173845.1 Pseudomonadota bacterium | reverse complement strand
AGCATCCGGAACAGCCAGTACATGTGACTGGTGTGATGCGCGCGGTTTGTGTCGCAAAGGAAGTTGGTGATGACAACAGCCAATAGCTTCATCATCAACGGTAGTGCGCGCTCGCAAGAAGATTTTGTGCGTAGTGCCTGCGATCCAACGCGTTCAGTCGTAGTCGAAGCGTGCGCGGGTAGTGGGAAGACTTTTTTGTTGGTGGCGCGCATGCTCAGGTTGTTGTTGGAGGGTTGTGAACCTTCAGAGCTGCTGGCGATTACTTTTACTCGTAAAGCCGCCGCCGAAATGCGCGAGCGCTTGCTCAATTTGCTGAAAGAATTAGCGCTGGCAGAAACTTCAGTCGCTATGAAGCTGTTGCAGGAGCGCGGATTAAGTTACGAGGAAGCAGAGAGAAAAATGCCTCAGGTGCGCAGTTTGTATCAGCGCGTGCTATCGAGTCCGTTTAGTTTATCTATCGATACCTTTCATAGTTGGTTCGCACGCTTATTGCAAATTGCACCTTTGTCTTCCGGTGTGCCCCATGCCAACGCATTAGAAGACAACAGCGCTGAATTATTAAATGATGCCTGGGTGCGCTTTATGCATTCACTCAATCAGCCGCAGCAAAGTGATTTGCGAGCTGCTTTGATGACGATCTATGAAATTGCAGGCGACACCACAGGCAAAAAATTGATTGATGCTTTCGTAGCGCGCCGTGCTGAATGGTGGGTTGCAGCTGAAAATCACGACCCCTTAGAACAATTGCGTCAGCTGTGTGGTGAAGATGCGTTAAAGGATGCACGATTACGTTTATGGGAAGACGCATCCTTGTGTCAGAGATTTTTACGTTTATCGTCACTGTTAGGTCGGGGCACGCCTGCCCAGAAAAAAAATGCGACCGCTATTGAATCCTGCATCACAGCTGGGGCTGGTAGTGAACAGTTCGAAACGCTCTACAACCTGCTTCTGACTAAAGCTGACACACCTCGGGCACTTCCTACAGCACAAGCCTTACAAAATGCCGTAAGCGGCGATGAGATTGGTATGCTGAGTCGTGGGTAGCATTAGCGAATGAATTGATAACACTGCGTCAGCGCAGCTTTGAGCCGCTGGTAATGAAGTTAAATGAGGCCGTGTTTGCAATTGGCTCGGCCTGCCTTGAGCATTATCAGGAAATCAAAGCAGATCGACGCGTTCTTGATTTTTCAGACTTGGAATGGCTGACCTGGAAATTACTGACTGATCCCGCCCATGCGGCGTACATGCAGGCACGATTGGATGCGCGGTATCGACATATTTTGATTGATGAGTTTCAAGATACTAATCCACTGCAATGGCAAATAGTGCGTGCGTGGTTAGAAGCGTATGGTGACGAAAGCGCGCATCCAACGGTATTTATTGTGGGTGATCCTAAACAATCCATCTACCGATTCCGTCGAGCGGAGCCGAGAGTATTTGAGTCAGCGCGCGAGAAATTAATAGCGATGGGGGCGGCAGATCTAGCAACTCGACAAACGCATCGCAATGCAAAGAGCATTGTTGATTTTTTAAATCAATCTATGCAGGGTAATCCCCTTTACGAACCGCAAACGACGGCGTCAAATTTTATCGGGCAGGTGTGGCGTTTGCCATTAGCGACTTCAGAAGTGAATGAGCAGACAACGGATCAGGCAGAGTCACAAGCTGAAGAGGAAAATACAGACTTCGTCTTACGCGACCCTTTACATGTTTTACCTTCTGCTCAAGAAGATGATCGCCGGATTGATGAGGCGCGAGCAGTAGGTTGGGCATTGGATCAAGCGCGTGCGCAGTGGGAAGACAAAACAAATCCTCTCAAATGGTCGCAGATATTGATACTTGTGCGTAGTCGTACGCATTTGATGGAGTACGAGCGCGGTCTGCGAGAAGCCGGTGTGCCGTTTGTTTCAAGTCGGCGCGGCGGTTTGTTGGATGCATTAGAAGTAGCTGATTTAATGGCCTTGCTGCGCTGGTTAACGGTGAGTGCTGATAACCATGCACTCGCACATGTTTTGAAGTCACCCATCATGGGCGCCAGCGATGATGATTTAATTCAGTTAGCTAGTACGGGCGAGGGTGGATGGTGGGAGCGACTGCTGGCAGCTCATACACAAACTTCGCTCAATTCAACGCTTGATCGAGCAGTGAAATTACTAATGGGTTGGCAACAAGCAGCGACGCACCTGCCAGTCCATGATTTACTCGATCAAATCATGCACGAAGGTGAATTACCAGCGCGCTACGCGAGTACTACATCCGCATCAAGGCGCGCGCAAGTCATGGGTAATTTGTATGAATTTCTCGCGCTTGCGCTTGATCTGGATGCAGGGCGATATCCTAGTATCGCGCGCTTTTTGGATCGGCTACACAAGCTAAAGCGTAGCAGCGAACAAGATGCGCCTGATGAGGCAGCGATTGATGCTGCATTAGATGCGGTTCGTATCATGACCATTCATGGCGCTAAAGGTTTAGAGGCGGAAGTCGTGGTCATGATGGATGCTAACAATAGCGATTCTCAACGTGATGATCTGGGCGTGTTGTGTGAATGGCCGCAAGATTCAGAAGCGCCAACGCATTTATCTGTTTTTGGGAAAACTAAAGAACGTGGTTTTGCGCGACGCGATTTATTTTCGATTGAAGAAAATTTTCGTCTGCAAGAAAATTGGAATTTGTTATACGTTGCTATAACACGCGCTAAAAAACTAGTCATTGTCAGCGGTATATACAACGACAAAGCAGATCAAGGAATTACTGCCGATAGTTGGTATCAGAAATTCGCTTTTGTAGAGGCTATGACGCCCAATCTAGCTGTAAGTACGGCAAGTAGTGATGAAAAAGAATTCGCAATGTCCTTATTTGTGCCGCCGCAGTTGCCTCCGACGCGCTTAGCTAAGAATGAAGATGAGGATACTGCAGCCACTTTGGAAGGAAGTTTGCTACACGCCTTGATGGAAAGATTGACCAATCAAGGTGTCTGGCCGGTGCATGTTCCTGAGCCTAGTCTGGTGGCCAGTTGGCTGAGATGTACATCAGCACAAGCGAAGGCAATTTGCGTTCAGGCGGAAAATATTCTTTCCGCGCCATTACTAGAGCATTTTTATAATCCAACTCAGCATGATTTTGCACGTAATGAGATGGCCTTAGTTCATCAGGGCCAACTGTCTCTGATTGATCGATTGGTGACGATAGGCGACGACGTTTGGGTGCTGGATTACAAACGGAATTTTTTGGAAAGTCAGCGCGAAGACTATGCATTACAGCTGGGTCGATATCGTGATGCGTGCGCCCATCTGTTCCCCGATAAGCGAATTTGTACAGCTTTGATTACGGTCGATGGTCGTTTGTGGCTGATTGAAGC
>JBEDHZ010000280.1:0-3721 GCA_041173845.1 Pseudomonadota bacterium | reverse complement strand
GTCTTGATTGTTCAATGCGTGCAGATTTAACTTTGCCTGCGAAAGACTACGATACAAACCGGGTAAATCGGTGGGTGGCTCTTCTTCGGTGTCTTGACCCAGAAATGGACGCAGATCGAGTCGCGATACATCGAGTTTGCCACTTAAGCGTGGTCTATCGCTACTCATATCGATAGCGAGCGTACCGGTCATGGACGATAAACCGAGTTGCGCTGATAACTCATCAAGATGAACAGCACCCGATTTCAGAGACAACAAACCAGACACACCAGCAGCGCCTGCGTTCGGTAAATCGATATCCATTAATTTACCGAAGCCTGACAAATCACTTGTACCCAAACCAAATCGCAATCGAGTTTCAGTAGGGCTGAGTGTGCCGTAGGCATTGAAGGTACTGCCTGCGAAATTCAATTGCCATTCAAGTGGCCAGTCTGATTTTCCTTCAGTCAGTTGCAGCAGCGAGCCGCCACGAATATTGACGGCATATGGCAGATTATCATTTACGCTGCCCGTTGCATTGACTAACAACTGGCCATCTGCGGGTAATTGTGCTTCGAGTTTATCGAGCAGAAATTGTGCTGGCCGAGCACCGGCACCTTGGTAGGTGATTTGTAAACGCTCGATTTGAATTTGTCTGATATCGAAATGTGAGGCGATATCGGTTGCTGAATTACTGTGTTTAGGTTCGTTGGGTTTTTGGGCAGTGTCTGAATTAAAAATCCAGTTAGCATGGCCATCGGATGTTTGAATCAATGAAATCTGTACGTCACTGGCCGACAGACGATCCGCGCGTAATTGCCCGTGCCATAGCGGAAGCAAATCTAATCGAAACTGTAACTTGCCCAGCTTGGCAAATTCTTGATTACCAAATCCTTCAGGTTGTTGAATACGAATATCACTGGCTTCTAACTCAGGTCGAAAACTCAGCTTCAGAGCTACATCACCGTTTAAATGAACCCCTCTACCTAAACTCTGAGTAAGCCAGCGGCCTAGTAAATTCCGATAAGGATCGCCATCAATTCGTATGCCGATAACTAAGCACAGCAATAAAATAGAAAATATCGCCAGCGATCCGATGGCTAACCACTGCGAGTAACGGAGTCGAAAGGACATCCGATGATTCTTTCTAAGTAAAGTCTATCCAGGCCGCTTACTTAAAGCAGGTACGCACGTAATCGGCGCACATCGCAACCGCTGTGTTAGCTTCAGCGATAATGCCGCCCATGATGATGAAGCCGTGAATTTGCCGCTCAAAGCAAACATATTGCACTTGATTTCCCGCAGCTGACAAGGCATCAGCATAGGCCCTGCCCTCGTCTCGCAGCGGATCGAAACCCGCGGTCAGAACTAAGGCGGGCGGTAGCTTACTGAGATCGGATGCTAACAAAGGCGAGGCACGAAAATCATCTTGATCCGATGAATCACGCAAATAAACGTCACGAAAATAGCGCATGGCTGCCGTTGTTAAACCATAACCAACGGCATAGCGCTCGATTGATTCCGTACCTAAACGAAGATCAGTGACGGGATAGATCAACAATTGACAAGCTAAAGGCTGATTCAATTGGCCACGCAACATGAGTGCTACGACGGTGGCTAAATTCCCACCCGCGCTGTCGCCACCCACACCAACGCGCGAGGCATCAATGCCCAGCGATTGACATTGATCAATCACGTAGCGTGTGGCCGCGATGCACTCATCGACTGCGACGGGAAATCGATGCTCGGGCGATTTGGAATAGTTCAACGAAAAAACCACGGCTCCGGAGCCATCCGCGAGCTGACGACAAAGCGTGTCGTGGGTCTCGATATCGCCAATCACCCAACCACCGCCATGGAAATACAGCAGCGCAGGAAACGGAGTTGCGTTGCTGGTTAAAGGCCGAAACTCGCGCAGCGTGACCTCGCCGTGACCACCATCGATAGTGAAATCGCGCACCAGTGCCATCTCGGGTTTGGGCGGCTGAAGTGGAAGTCGACTGCGTTTGTAGAGATCACGTGCTTCGGGCGGGGGAACTTGGTCCGGTCCCGGAACATTGGCAGCCACCGCTTTGTCTAGCAGTGCCTTGGCTTGGGGGTCAAGCATCATCATCGTCTCCTCGCATGCGCAGTATTGCGCCGAGAATTATAGACGTTGAGCGTGCACGTTCAGAAGCTGATCTGAAGACACGATGCATCAAAGAGGCTGGCAAGGCACAAATGATTTGTGCCCATTAAAGATTACAGCCAGCCACCCAAATGTACGTTGACCTTGTCGTTGATCATGACCTGCGTATGGTTGTTTACGTACACCATGTAAGTATCCGCCGAAACCGTGGTATCTCCCTGATAGGACCAACCACCTCCCACTAAGGTCACGCTATCACCGGTATGGCCATCAATATTAACGACATGGTTCGCCGCAAGGCCAGCCAGCTCATCACTGCCCGACGACAAGATGTCAGACAATCTCAGATCCAAATGCTTAGCCTTACCACCGTTGGCTGAAAGTTGTATCGATTCGGTAGAGGCTTTGGTGACCTTCTCAACCAAACCATCCAAATCAAAGGTATGGTTGCCAGTCTGATCAGTACTGAACCAAACATCGCCCATGGTATGAACCGACCCATCTGCGGCGGTGTAGCTTCCCATCAGACCAATCAGGTTGCCGTTATCCATCTTCGTGGATGCTTTTGCTGCCAACGATAGTTCAGCGATTCCGGCATCCGCCAACGATTTCAACTCGCCTTTGTCAGAGATACCGTTGCCATTGGTATCTTGCCAAATCTTCAGAGAGCCAAATCCCTGATCAAGTTGATTGATAACACCGTCAAAATTCATGTCCATTACAGCTAAGGCTTCGTAACCGTCGGATGCATGGCGACCATTGCCTAGCAAAGTGCCTTGTCCAAACAGTTCACCGCCGTTATTGATCTTGCCATCGCCATTCAAGTCGCGCACCAGTAAGCCATCAGTGCGACCTATCCAGCCAGTGCGTTCTTTGACGCCATCATTGTTCACATCGAAACTTACGCCCGACTGCGCGCTCACGGTATTAATACCATTGCCATCCAAGTCCAACGCCAATGGAGATGTATAGGCCAGTTTTTGTGCAGCCGTCCAACCCTTGATTTGAGTTGTGGTCAGATTGTTCATCTGATCGCCCGTGATAGCAGCGATTTGCGCTGTCGTCATTGCGGCAATCTGTGCAGCAGACATGATGCCCATGTCGCTGGCTTCAATAGAACTGATCTGGCTGGCAGATAAACTCTTTATTTGAGCGGCATTCAGACTCTTGATTTGCGCTGTTGTCATCGCCGATATCTGACTTCCACCCAAAGCAGACAATTGGGTAGCCACTAAGTTCGCAATCTGCAAGGTTGTGAATGCGCTAAAGCGATCATCTGAAATCGAACTAATCTGATCCGTAGTTAATACCTTAATCTGCGCCGCTGACAAAGACGCTACTTGAGCGGTACTGAACGCAGAGAAATCTGAACCACTCAAGGTTTTTACTTGTGCAGCCACCAGCGATGCTATCTGCTGCGTAGTCATTGCAGCTAATTGATCATTTGAGAGTCGGTCAATCTGTGCAGTACTCAGCGAGGTAATCTGTGCCGCTGACATCGCACGGATTTGTAATGTGGATAAATGATCAAACTGATCACCCGTCAGTGCTTTCAATTGGGTCGCTACTAAGGATTGAATTTGCTTGGTTGAAAGCGATGCGATATCCGAAGCA
>JBEDHZ010000279.1:0-4042 GCA_041173845.1 Pseudomonadota bacterium | reverse complement strand
GATGATCGTCGGCTTTGCGATTACTGCGGGCGCTGCAGGCAAACTGCTTGATCCTTATTCACCTACTCGATTATTTGCTGTCACTCTCACCGTTTGCACAACCGCACTGGCTGTGACGTTGATTGCTTTGTTCCGACTCGAGAATGATCCGGGTGATGTTATCCCCGAGCCCGTTGCGCTGACTGAGCCTGTGTCATTTCGCACTGCGTTAGCTGATGTTTGGAAAGAAGACGCCGCGCGTCAATTTACTATTTTTATTTTTATCTCCATGCTCGCTTACAGCGCGCAAGATTTAATTCTTGAGCCATTTGCAGGCACCGTGTTTGGATTCACTCCCGGCGAATCCACCTCACTCTCAGGTGTGCAACATGCGGGCGTATTAATCGGCATGCTCATCGTAGCCATCGTGGGCAGTAAATTTGCTCAAGGTCGCGCAGGCTCTCTCAAACTATGGTGCGTTGGTGGTTGTATTGCTTCCGCGATCACACTTGCTGGCCTCACGATTGCAGGCCACGTCGGCGAGCCTTGGCCTCTCAAAGCGAATGTCTTTTTAATGGGCGCAGCGAATGGCGCATTTTCAATTGCAGCCATCGGACAAATGATGCGACTCGCCTCAGAAGGTCGCGCTTCACGCGAAGGTGTACGCATGGGTTTATGGGGTGCCGCACAAGCGATAGCGTTTGGTTTTGGTGGATTACTCGGCACTGCTGCAAGTGATCTTGCGCACTGGATGATTGCATCGAGTGGCCCCGCATATGCCATCGTGTTTGCTGCAGAGGCCGTGTTGTTTATCGCATCTGCATTACTCGCCCTACGCATTCCGATGATTGAGCCAACGCACGAAGACACTGATCCAGGACTCGGCCAACCATCGTTTTCATAGAACGACGCAATACAAACTTAATTCAATTTAAAAATTTAACTGACCTAAGCAGCACACGATGAGGAGACATCATGAGCGCAGAACAATTTGACGTAGTCGTCGTGGGCGGTGGACCAGCGGGAGCGACAGCCGCTGATGATTTAGCACGTCGCGGTCGTCGCGTGCTACTACTTGATCGTGCAGGTCGCATCAAACCCTGCGGTGGCGCGATACCTCCGCGTGCCATCAAAGATTTTGATATTCCTGATGAGCTATTGGTCGCCAAAGCTCGTTCAGCGCGCATGATTGCGCCATCCAATACCAAAGTCGATATCCCGATTGAAGGTGGATTCGTCGGCATGGTCGATCGTGAACAATTTGATGAATGGCTGCGCGAACGTGCTGCCTCACATGGTGCTGTACGACGCAACGGTAAATTTGAACGCGTAGGCAAAGATAGTGATGGCACTAGCACCATTAGCTTTATTGATGGTGACAGTGGTGAACGACACACTGTTCGTGCACGTAGCATCATCGGTGCTGATGGCGCTCGATCAGCTGTTGCACAGCAAACCATCCCTGATGCCGATAAAACCAAATATGTTTTTGCGTATCACGAGATCGTTAAAGCACCGGCACTCAAACCTCACGACTACGATGACACGCGTTGCGATGTGTTTTATCAAGGTCATGTATCACCTGATTTTTATGGCTGGGTTTTCCCTCACGGTGACACACTCTCCATCGGCACTGGCAGCGCAGATAAAGGTTTTTCATTACGCTCTGCTACCTCTACGCTACGTGAGGCTGTTGGTTTGAAAGGCGCGATTACCTTACGTCGTGAAGGCGCTCCACTACCGATGAAACCCTTGCGTGTCTGGGATAACGGTCGTGACGTCGTACTCGCTGGTGATGCTGCGGGCGTCGTTGCACCTGCATCCGGTGAAGGTATTTACTACGCCATGCTCGGCGGTCGTCTTGCAGGTGATGCGGTTGAAGAGTTACTCGCTACCGGCAACGTGCGTAGTTTAGCCAGTGCCCGCAAGCGCTTTATGAAAGATCATCGCAAAGTGTTCTGGGTCTTAGGTATCATGCAGTACTTTTGGTATTCAAGCGACAAACGACGCGAGCGTTTTGTCGATATGTGCAAAGACAAAGATGTCCAGAAGCTGACGTTTGATGCGTACATGAACAAAGAACTCGTTCGAGCCAAACCTATGGCGCATGTAAAAATCTTCTTCAAAGACATGGCACATTTACTCGGTCTCGTGAAAGTGTGAAGTCATCGTGATTCAACTGGCCTCTGCCAGCAAAAGACCCGTCCTGATTGCTGTACTGCTGGTGCTCGCCGTTGGCGGCATCGGCGGTGCAGCCACCGAAATCGGACCGTGGTATCTGCAACTCATCAAACCCACATGGCAACCACCTGACTGGGCCTTCGGCCCGGTGTGGACCCTGCTCTATATCACCACCAGCATTGCTGGCGTACGCGCAACGCTGACGTACAAGAGAAAAAATATTTTTTAGCCGCCGTGCTAATGAATTGCGTGCTGAATGTGTTGTGGAGTGTGCTGTTCTTCAAACTACACCGACCCGATCTTGCACTAATGGAAGTGGGAGCTTTGTGGTTATCGGTGCTATTGATCACCATACTGCCTTGGTCGTATTCGCGTGTTTCTACTTGGCTGATGCTGCCGCATTTAGCGTGGGTCAGTACCGCAGCATGTTTGAATCTGGCTATCGTCGGGTTGAATGGGCCGTTTTGAATGTTCACGTCTTTAACAGGTAAATTGCAAAATCTCCGTTGACATCAAAAATGAGGGTATATATCATGAGATATACCATCTCTCCTGCGGAGGAAAAATGTATCAAACTGCCAAGATATTTACCACTGGCCGCAGCCAGGCGGTTCGTCTGCCACTGGAGTTTCGATTTGATGTGACGGAAGTCTTCATCCGCCATGACCCCGTCACGGGAGATGTGGTGCTTTCTCGAAAGCCAACCGATTGGCAAGGTTTAATCGACGTTGTGAAACTCAATGCCGAGGAGGATTTGCTCATTGAGCGGCGCCAAACCAACACTCGTCGTGACCCCTTTGAGAACGAACCAAAGTGAGCCAGCATTACCTGCTAGACACCAACATCATCAGTCACATCATGCAGGGTCGTGATCATGATTTGCTGAATCGATTAACAAATGTCGCCGTTGGTCAGGTCGCAATGTCGAGTGTGACCTTGGGCGAACTGGAGTACGGATTACACCGCAGAGGCCAACCCACTCGTCTGAGAAATGCGCTGACCCAAGTACTATTGCGAATTGATGTACTGCCTTGGGATGAACAAGCCGCCGTCTGCTATGGTGACCTGTGTAATAACCTAGAATCTAAAGGTATCAATCTGAGCGATTTTGACATGATGATTGCTGCCCATGCAGCGTCAGTTAAATCAACGCTAGTCAGTCGTGACAAAGCTTTTTCTCAGATACCACCGGATTGCTTAACTCTAGAGATTTGGTGAAACTTAAACTGTTTTCGCTTTGTTATTGAAACCGCAAAAATCCCATATGAGAAAGTATTCCAAGGCCCACTCGTCAGACCTTGGATGACGCGCCCTCCAGATGTAAAGACCATCAACCAACCTGCCTTAAACCATTCTCCGTTTTGCAATTCCTGAGATAATTAGTGCTCTCTGGAAACCAACTGCTTACCCACTCCGCAATGACCAAGCCTGCCACGGCAACCCTTGCGCCCCCGCCCCGCGAATCTACCAGCGAGGTTGAATCCCGTCCGCTAGCCGTATCCGAACTACGCTCACCGCTACGCATGTACCTCGAGCTGGTCTGTCGTCAGCGGCCGATACGGTCCGTCTTGCTGGTTATCACTGCAGCCGGCGGTATAGGGCTGATGGGTTTTGAGCCGCTGCTACTGAAACAGCTCTTTGATCTTTTGCAGGGTGGAAGCAGCCTGACACCCGATCTTCAGAAAGCTGCACTTAGCGTGTTTGGCTGGATAGCCTTGGTATGGCTAGGTTCGTTCGCTATGAATCGTTTGCGCGAATATGTCGAGGCCTATACCGCGCCAACTGTTCGACAAGAAATTCAAGAATTATTACTCGCCTGGGTAATGCGACATTCTGCCGGTTATTTCAAACAACAGTTTGCCGGCAGCCTCGCACAAAACAT
>JBEDHZ010000278.1:0-2512 GCA_041173845.1 Pseudomonadota bacterium | reverse complement strand
GAATCGTTCGGAGTTGCGCGAGGTCAGCTTAAATTTATCGGGTATTTCGGCTGATTCATTGGATCAGCATCTGCAAGAGCAGATCGGTATGGAAATGGCGCGTCCCCAAGCCGTGCTAGGTGAAATCACGCTCGGTGGGCCTGCTGATCGTGCGGGATTAAAAGCTGGTGATCATATTGTGCGTATTGATAGTTTGCCGATAGTTGATGCGATGGCCATGATAGAAGCCTTGCGGGCTGCACCGGGCCAGTCTTTGATGGTCGAGTTTATGCGTCGAGATCAGCGGTTAACATTGACTGTCACTCCCCAAGCCGAACTTGAGGGTGAAAAGACCGTCGGTCGAATACTGGCTAAGGTTGATCTGTCAGCTGCGTCGGTGATCGTTCAGGCTGGCCCGATAGACGCTGTTACGCGCGCCGTTCGTAAGACCTGGGAAACCAGTGCCATGACCCTGACGATGCTTGGCAAGATGTTAACCGGCGAGGTGTCACTGCGAAATATTACGGGGCCGCTGACCATCGCGGACTATGCGGGGCAAACTGCCCGCGTGGGTTTGATCAGTTTTCTGTCCTTCATGGCTTTCATCAGCATCAGCTTGGGAGTGATGAATCTGCTACCGATTCCTGTGCTGGATGGTGGGCATTTGTTGTATTATTCGCTGGAACTTTTTTCAGGGCGTCAGGTACCTGAACGCGTTGGTGAAATAGCTCAACGCGCGGGGCTTGGCATTCTGATGACGCTGATGGCTGTAGCAATGTTCAACGATATCGTCCGCTTGGTCTGGTGACCGTCGCAATGCCAGGCTGTGCTGGCATAACTTCCTCTGAATACATAGTTGATGAAACTCGATCCTGCTCGCCTCACGCTACCTTTCATTCCTAAACTTATTGCCTCTGCCGCATTCGCATTCTGCGCGGGACAAGCTATCGCAGTCGAACCCTTCACGGTTAAAGATATCCGGGTTGAGGGTATACAAAGAACCGAAGCCGGTACGGTATTTAGTTATTTGCCGGTTCGGGTTGGCGACACCTTCAATGATGAAAAGGCTGCTGCTGCTATCAAAGCCTTGTACGCGACAGGATTTTTTAAAGACGTCCGAGTTGAGGCCGATGGCAACGTACTAGTCATCATGGTGGAAGAACGGCCGGCGATTGCCAGCGTTGACTTTACTGGCACCAAAGAATTCGACAAAACGCAACTAACCAAATCTCTCAAAGATCTAGGATTAGGCGAATCGCGCATTCTCGACAAATCATTAGTTGATCGCGCAGAGCAGGAACTTAAGCGTCAGTATCTTTCCCGCGGTTTATACGGCGTACAAATCACGACCACCATCACACCGCTTGAACGTAATCGGGTAGCCGTGACGTTTGCAGTGGATGAAGGTGAAGTCGCGCGTATTAAGCAAATCAATATCATCGGCAACAAAGTCTTTAGTGATTCTGATCTTCGTGAACAAATCAAGCTCAGCACACCGGGTTGGTTTACTTGGTATAGCAAATCAGATCAATACTCCAAGCAGAAATTGGCGGGAGATATTGAGGCTTTGCGCTCGTTCTATTTGAATCGCGGATTTCTTGAGATGCAAGTTGAATCGACTCAAGTATCGATTTCGCCTGATAAAAAAGATATTTACATCACGGTCAATATCATAGAAGGCCAAAAATTTACGGTGGCTGGTATAAAGCTCGATGGTGAAATGCTAGGCCGCGAGAAAGAGCTGCAAGATCTCGTTACGCTGAAAAAAGGTGATGCGTATTCCGGCGAAAAAATGAACGAGACTACGCGCAAGATTACTGAGCGCATGGGTGTGTTTGGTTACGCTTTCGCGAATGTCAATGCGAGTCCCGATATTAATCGTGAGAAGAGTGAAGTCACCTTCACAATTTTTGTGGACCCGGGTAAGCGTGTCTATGTAAGACGAATTAATATTGGCGGTAACGACCGCACGCGTGATGAAGTTATCCGCCGTGAATTCCGTCAATTTGAAAGCTCATGGTACGAGGGCGACAAAATTAAGCTTTCGCGTGATCGACTTGGCCGTCTCGGATTTTTCACTGATACCAATGTCGATACATTGGAAGTGGCTGGAGCGCCCGATCAGGTTGACTTGAATGTGAACGTCGTCGAAAAACCAACCGGCAACGTCATGATCGGTGCTGGTTTCTCAAGTAGTGAGAAACTCACTCTGACCGGTTCTATCAATCAGGCGAATGCGTTTGGTACAGGTAACAACATCGGTATTAGCGTTAACACCAGTCGCGTTTACAGAACCATTGCGCTCCAACATACCAATCCGTATTTCACTGAAGATGGTGTCAGCAAAACGACCGAAGTGTTTTTGCGCACATCGAGACCGCCGTTATATCTGACCGATATCGATTATAAAGTGGTGACTAAAGGTGGTAACGTCAGCTTTGGTGTGCCTTTTACTGAATTCGATCGAGTATTTTTAGGTGCCGGTATCGAAGATACGACGGTAGATACCTATGCCAATAGCCCGAGTCGATAT
>JBEDHZ010000277.1:0-3419 GCA_041173845.1 Pseudomonadota bacterium | reverse complement strand
GCGTAAATGTATGAGCCATTCCGTCGGCAGGTGTGAATTTTGTTATCTCACTGGATAAGGCTTCGCAAACCTTAGACAGAATGGTGCAAACCTTCCCAAAGCTAGTTAGGTTGGACTGCTTTTGTTGTTCGGCGTTGATATAGCCTTTAAATTTTTGCCCATGTAAGTTCAGCATCAAGCTCAGTTGTTTTAATTGGTCTTGAGTCGTTGTGCTTGAGAAATCCCAATCATCCGGTTCACCGTTGAGGATTTCGAGCCCTTCTTTTAGTACGCCCCACATCGGGCGTAGTGACTCACGTTCACTGATATCTAATGCTTTTAGTGTGTCGCCAAGCACATCAATAGTTGTTTTGACCTTATCGACCAACTCGACCAACCCAACCAATTGACTTTTGTCTACAGGATTTGCCAGCGGTGTTTGTGGCGTTTTACTTGCCACGGATGGAATAGGACTTTGAACGATTGGTTGCGCGACTTTAGAAACCGACATGGTTTAACTCCCGGCAGCTTTTTTAAGTAATACCAAAAAGACTACCGTGCAGGAGTCATTAGTACTCAGGGACTAGTACATCGATCTATGAAATACAACAAATACGTGAAGGGAATGGTTTAAGGAGATCTCAGGCAGGCTCGGCAAATTCCACCAATAGTTGGACTCGCGATCGTCCGTTGTATTCGTTAATATCCAAACGGTAAGCTGCCCGGATTTTGTCCGGTAGGGTGTCGGCATGATTGAACCAGATGGCCTCGAATTCACGGCCATCTTTTTCGAGCTGCAATTTTAGATGACGCTCTTTGAGTAGCCGTTGATTGAGTACACGGAATTCATCACAAAACACGGGCGGCGGAAAACCTTGCCCCCAGACTTGATCTTCCAACAGCCGGATGAAATCCAAGCTGCAATAGTCATTTTCTAGCGAGCCATCGGTTTCCAGCACATGTTCAAGCTCGGCGGCGGTGAGCCATTCTTTGCCCACGGTTTCGAAGGCACTAGCGAATGCATTGAAGTCAGATTCACGCAAACTCAATCCTGCGGCCATCGCGTGCCCGCCAAATTTATCTATGAGGTTGGGTGCTCGTTTGGAGACCAAATCCAATGCATCGCGCAGATGAAAGCCGGGGATGGAGCGTCCTGATCCTTTAATCAATCCATTGCCAGCAGGTGCGAAGGTAATGGTGGGTCGGTAAAACTTTTCTTTGAGTCGAGAAGCGACGATACCTATCACCCCTTGATGCCAGTCGGGGTTGAACAGGGTCAGGGTGGCATTCTCTGTAGGTTGAATATCTTCCAGTGCAGCGAGCGCGGCTTCTTGCATATCGGTTTCAATTTCGCGGCGCTGGCGATTAATGGTGTCGAGTTCGCGTGCGATGTTCCAGGCGCGGGTGGCGTCGTCGGTCAGTAAGCATTCAATGCCCAATGACATATCAGACAGTCTGCCAGCGGCATTTAACCGCGGCCCGAGCGTAAAACCTAAATCAAATGGTGTGGCTTTACGCATCTCGCGTGAAGCCACCGAGAATAGTGCAGCGATCCCCGTATGCGCGCGTCCCGAACGAATGCGCTTAATACCTTGAGCAACAAGTATTCGATTATTCGCATCGAGCTTAACGACGTCAGCAACGGTACCAAGCGCAACTAAATCCAGCAAGCTATCGAGTCGAGGTTGAGTCGTTTCATCAAAATGCCCGCGCTTACGTAGCTCGGCGCGCAAGGCCAGCAGGGTATAAAACATGACGCCAACGCCCGCTAAATTTTTACTTGGAAAGCCGCAACCGGGTTGATTAGGATTGACGATCACAGCCGCATTCGGCAGCGTTTGCGCGGGCAAGTGGTGATCGGTTACGAGCACTTCTATGCCGCGACGACTGGCTTCCTCAACACCGGTATGGCTGGCAATGCCGTTATCGACGGTGATGATGATGTCGGGAGATTTTTCGCGTGCCGTCAGTTCAACGATTTCAGGGGTGAGTCCATAACCGTATTCAAAACGATTCGGGACGATGTAATCAACGCGCGCACCCATGGCGCGCAAGCCACGTAATGCAACAGCACAAGCAGTAGCGCCATCGCAGTCATAGTCGGCCACTACGGTAAGATTTTTTTTGGCTTCGATGGCATCGGCTAAAAAAATCGCCGCTTCTTCGACGCGGCTGAGCTGGTTCGGCGGTATCAGCCCACTGATTTCACTAGCCCATTGATCGGGTGAGTTGAGTCCGCGAGCCACCATCAAGCGTGCCATGACCGGATGCAGACCTTGTTGTGCGAGTCGTTCGGATTCGCGCACTGAATAGGCTCGGACAGTCAGGCGGGTCATGCGGCAAGACGAGCCAATGAAGGCTTGGCCCAAAATTTTCGGAAGGAGTTACGTGCTACCGACCAGTGCACCAAGCGCGCCTCTAACTTGCCGCTATCGAGTGCCGCCAAAGCGGGGGCGAGGTAGTCGTGATCGATGGCGTTCATGTTGTGCAACCAGTGTGACCAGTCGTCAGCTAAGGCAGCTGAGCTTAATGAATCAAGGATGTGTGTTGATGGTTCGTTAGAGCTAATGTCGACTACTTGATGCGTATTGTTTACGTGCGAAGCCAAAGTAAGTAAGCCGCCTGACGATTCATTAGCCTGTGAGCCACCCCATAGCCAGAGGCCATTTAACCGTGGTTGATTGTTTTGCTCGCGTAATTCATTCAAAGGATGCTGATGCCACAGCATTTGCACTTCATTTTGTAAGCGTCGCCATGCGCGCGCACTGCCGCCACTCGGCGACCAAACATCAATATTGTGTCCGCACGCGGCATTGGGTGTGCAAGTTCGAAAATCCGCCCATGCGTCTGCCTGTATGAACCAATAATCTTTATTGCCGTATAGCAGGCGATGGTTCTGTTCTTCAAACAATGGACATGCAGCCTCAAATAAAGTCCTTGATTCCCTATCGTTCAAATTGAGATGACGATAATCGGTCAACACTAAATGATCGCGCGCCACGTGCAAATGTACGGGTTGGAGTACAAACCAATAACCCGTTTCATTTTTCAAACCCAACGCAGCCATCAGTGTGGCCGCGATGGAGGGGCTGTTATCGGAGGTGTGCCCGGCCAGCCAGCGTTCGTGCGGCAAGCAGGCATCCAAGACGGAACCAGTCGTCTTGTTTTTTAACGAGGCGCGGCAAAGTAGTTTGGCCATGGCGGGTGCTTGCAGCTGGGCCAACAGATCTCGGGCGTGCTCGACGGGGGGGAGGGAAAACGGGATAACAAGGTTCAGCGCACGCATGGTGGACGAATTGTAGGCGATTTTGTTTTGTCGTTTGACTATGGCACACTGCCGTCTTTGCAAGCTTTCCCCCAAATTTCCACCCATTCTTACTGGAGATGTGTTTGGCCTGGTTTCAGAATCCACCGTTCGAATGGACGCTAGGCTGGCGCTA
>JBEDHZ010000276.1:0-2532 GCA_041173845.1 Pseudomonadota bacterium | reverse complement strand
GTACCTTTGTATTCCACCGCGCAGTTTTTAGCCAGAATCGTAATGCCACGTTCTTTTTCAAGATCGTTGGAATCCATGACGCGGGTATCTACCTGCTGGTTTTCTCGGAAAGTGCCGGACTGGCGAAGTAACTGGTCAACGAGGGTGGTTTTGCCGTGGTCAACGTGGGCGATGATGGCGATGTTGCGCAATGCGCGTTGTGCGGTACTGGACATGAGGGTGCTTGGCTGGTGTTAGGGAAACCCGAGAGTTTACCATCTTTCCGTGTCAAAACCGTGAAATTCCTTGAATTTTCAATGAGTTGCGCCTCAGATCGACGGCCAAAATCCCACGGAACAAAAGATGTTAAAAAGTTACTATTTTTGGGGATGCGCTCGAATAACCAAAGAAACATTGGCTTCAGCGACCAAGCTTATCCGTTAATGAGATGAAAGCCCATTACAAATGAAAACAACTCCAGCCCCGCCCTCACATGTGCGACTTGACACCCAGTTCGGTATTGAAAAATTTGAAAGCTTTCTGAAATCAAATGATCCCAATGAGACTAAGGCTATCTTCGCGGGAAAAAGTAATCTCGGCGTTAAGCTTCTGCACCGCTTGCCTACGGAGTCGAACAGCAAACTAGCACGCCTAAGCTATTTCCTTCGTTTTGGGTCTGAGCGAAATGAGTTACGCCAGGAAATCAAAGGATTTTTAAAAGACCAAGGTATAGCGTTGACTGCCGACATACGCAAAGCTTTACCTAGTCGCTTCAGCACCGGCAGCGCAACAGCGCTAATGGAGGCCTTGAAAAAAGCACCGGTTGAGGAAAAGTTTGTCGTGAGTAGCTTCGGAAGCACCCTCGAAAATTTGGATTGGGAGAATCTAAAAAATGCTAAAAACCTTAGCCGAGCAAATTCAATAGGCATGGGCTCATCCGCACGCGCTAGCGGATTAAATTTTTCCGCTCAGGCAAAAAGCATAGCTGCTGAGGTAATCAGCAAAATAAAAATTGCACTCAATAACGGTGATACAGGCGATGAAGCCATGGTGGTAGGCTACACTGCACTGATCAACCAAGTACAAAAAATAGAGATCAACGCTTCATTTTCAAATGTAGTGCAAGGAATGCATAAGGAGGTTGATAGGGTGATGGAAGAAAAACTTAAGAACACAGTCATAAAACAACACCAGGCTATCAAGGATTTCGGTGAGACCTGCAAAAAAAACATTATCCCTTCATTGGTGTTACGTACGCTTAGCCCAGCGATATTTAATGAATTAGCTCCAGAAAGTCAAACAGCCCTCAAAGCGGATGGTACTGAGACGATGAGGAACAAGGGTGTGGACGTAATTAAATTAACCCAACAGTTACAGAAACAACTTAATGAAGAAGCTAACGGGATCCCGATGACAGATAAGAATACTCAAGAAAAGATAAGTTTCCCGAAATTCTCTACTCTCGCTGCTAAATATAATGCTGAGCTAAGTCTGACGAGTGCGATCGAGGCTCAAATATTCAAGCCATCGTGAGGACTACATCGCCGACACAGAAACTAGTCGCTGCGGCGAAAGCACGCCTCTCACATCAAGCAGTGCAACACCGAGTAAGACATCATCGATTGCTCGATATACACGAACCAGCGCATCCGCTTCATCGGTTGGATGCGCATCTTCGCTCACCATGCCAGGGAGCCGCTGACCGTGCAAAAATCGCTGAGTAAGCTCTTCACTTAAACGAATAGCTGGCAAACTAACCAGCAATGCATCGACCGGTAATAAAGCTTTACTCTGTTCGGCCGAGGCTAATTCAGTAAATTCAGCCAGAGTAATTGATCGCTGCAAATCCAAAATACCTACACCGGTTCGACGCAAGGCAATCAAGTGTGCACCACAACCTAATTCACGGCCGATGTCCTCACCCAACACGCGAATATAGGTACCCTTACTGCAATGGACTCGTATCTTTAGGTAAGGCGAATTAAATTCTAGTAATTCAAGGGCATGAATAATGACTTCACGTGCCTCGCGCTCTAACACCACACCTTCACGCGCGTATTCATATAGCGGCTTGCCATCACGCTTTAGTGCAGAATGCATAGGCGGCACTTGTTTGATTTCACCGCGAAACTGTTGAAGTACTAACTCGATCTGCTCTGGAGTTAGGTCAAAAGATTTGGTTTCAACGATATCGCCTTCGGTGTCCGCTGTTGTCGTGGTCACACCTAGATGTACGGTCGCCTCATAAATTTTGTCGGCGTCTAGCAGGTCTTGCGCAAACTTAGTCGCCTCTCCAAAACATAATGGCAGTAAACCCGTAGCAAAGGGATCTAAGGTTCCGGTATGACCTGCTTTTTCTGCATTCAATAAACGCTTCGCCACACCTAAGGCATAGGTACTCGATACACCTTCAGGTTTATCTAGCAACAGTACACCGTGCACGGGTACACGCTGGTGCTTAAATTGGCGTTTCATGATGAGAGAACGACTATGACTGCTCGTCGTCTTTTGCGCGCGTTGCATTCGCTTCATCAATTAATTTAGACAAAGCAG
>JBEDHZ010000275.1:0-2533 GCA_041173845.1 Pseudomonadota bacterium | reverse complement strand
CGCCACTCCTGCTTGACTGGTTCAAAGTCCGCTAAATGAAGAAAACCCATCATGTCCTCGGTTGAAAGCCAGTTCATTTCCACCGAAGGCATCTTCATCCCAAATTTTTCACCAAACTCGAGCACCGGCTCCCAAAACCATGCGTAATAGGCAATAACCACGCGCGTATCCCGCGAACAAAACCGATGCAACCGATTCAGCGTTTCTGCACAATCGTCCAGATAGCCAATGGTGTCGGAAAGAACAATCACATCAAAGGTATCCTTGATAGTTGCCAGAAAGTCAGGATCCTCAATGTCCCCCCGAAAGAAATGCAAGTCAGAATAGCGAGACACAGCCAAGTCGATCATGCGCTGGCTCAAATCCACTCCCACCCCGTAAGAGGGTGAAAGCGCAGACAGCAAGTCTCCAGTTCCACAACCCAGGTCAAGTACGCGCTGCCCCGGCGGGATCAGGAACCGCATGTAGGCGCGATCGTCCCGATAATAGCAACGACTCCTATTAATCCAGGACTCACGTTGATCGGCGATCTGTTCCGCATGTTTGAGTATCGTCTCTTTTCTAGAGCTAATTTTCACCGGCTCGACTCCCCCACTAGGCTCACTACTTCTTTATTCACCTTTAGCGACCGAACCGCTGGATCGGTAAGCCAGGCAAGCATCCCCGGCAAGGCAACCACCAGCGTCAACAGCCCGTAGAGGATCGAAAGTGCCAATGCTTCTTCTGGCGCGATACCCACATACCCTAACCCCACAACCATTACACCTTCGCGTACACCCCAACCTGCTATCGATAGGGGAATCGTTATCAGCAAGGTGGTAATCGGCACAATGATGGTCAAGGCTATCCAATCAACTTTTATTGAAAGTGCCGACGAAAGCATTCCCACGACCACAATGGACAAAATATGAATAAGCACTGAAAACAGCACTAAACCCAAACCCTGTCGTGAACCCAGCAACTGACGTGCATCGCTCGCCAGTGTCGTCAGCCCTTTCATCACGCGCCAGCTTGAAAACCTTCTCGTGAAGATATCTATGAACAGTATCGCGATAAAGCCCGCGATAACCACCAACAGCGCAGACATCATGCCCCACTGCATTTCAGGATTACTTATAAGATTCATAGCATAGGGAATGGCTAATGCTATAAGCACGACCAATCCGGCCATTCCCAATATGCGATCAAGTAACACCGACAAGGTGGCGCGTCCTACACTCTGCCCATCGCGAACCAGGCAGTACCCCCTTATTGCGTCGCCCCCAATGCTTGATGGCAGCAACTGATTAAAAAACAATCCCAGCCAAAAGTAACGGGCACTGCGCCTAACTGAAATGTGCACTCCCTTCCTAATCATAATCCTATACCAACGAAACACAGCCACAATTGCTTGCAAAACCATAACACCAACGATACCCAAAACGGAGCGCCAATCAGTCGCCGCCATCAGACCTACTGTCGCATTTAGATCTATCCGCGTTACCAGGACGTAGAACAAGCCAAGTGTAATCCCGGCTTTCAGCAAAATGAATCTAACGCGCTTAAGCATCTTTAGACGTGCGAACTGTTCATAAGCGAGATTCAGTAGATGTAGAGGTCATATTCAATTCATAGCAGGAGAACTGCGCGCCCTCCCTCTAAACGCTTTGGTCTTAGTAGCTTCGTTTATCGACTAATTAAATATGTTGACGCAGAACTCTTGACTTTCAATAAGACGGTTATTGCTGGTGAATACGCTTAAAAATGTCAGAGCACTTTATTTAGCCCCGTTATACATTCTGTTGAATAACTTTGTTTGGGTTATTGCTTCAGCCAGCAACGCATGGCCATGACCATTCCAGTGAGTATCAGTGGGAAACTCGAATCGACGACCATCCTGGGCATAGGACTTCTCGAATTTTGGATGCATGTCGATTACCAAAAAACCGCGAGACTGAGCTTGTTCTGTCATATATTTACGCATCTTTCCCCAAACGCTCTTCGCCACCTGCTCCTTTTTCGATGGATCGTAGATCGCCTCTCGAACACCGTCTATCGCAATCACAACACGCTCTGCGGGGAGTCCCGTCGCTTCGGGAAGGGCATTAAGAAAAGAGCGTACAGCCCACCGGTAATCGTCGTACTCTTGCTCAGGCGCTTCATTTTCGATATTGGCCGTCCATCGCTTATCCTGGGCGCCGAAGTACTGGAGATCCCATTTCAATACCGACTCAATCTTTAAATTTGTAATCAGATACATTACCAGCACCGAATAGCGAGCCAACTTTCGGATGAGGGTGGGCTCATAGTCGATACGGCGTACCAGCGCCTTGTTATCTGGCAGGCGCTCGAAGCTATGGAAACCCGGGCTTCGACCACGATGAGTAAGCGACTCCGAGAGATCATTAGAAATGTGCAAAAATACAAATAAGTCAGGTTTGTACGTATCTCTCGCGTATGCTGCCCAAACAAGGTATTGAGTTAATCCAGCACCTGATGCAGCAAAACTATAAACTCTGCCCCGTCCGCCAACCGACTCTGCGAGGCGTCCATG
>JBEDHZ010000274.1:0-3190 GCA_041173845.1 Pseudomonadota bacterium | reverse complement strand
GACGCTGCCAAAATACACAACACCAGCGTAATCAATAGCGCGAAAAAATTCGCGCGCTGACGATCACTATTAAATAGTTGAGGCTGTTGTATAAATTCAGTTTCAATGCGCACGTCGACCACGTGTCACAACCAGCAAACCCGTAATCGCTAGTAACCACTCAGCATCGATAGCACCGCCGCCACCCGAACCGCTAGTACTACTGACACCCGCACTAGTCTGTCGGCCTTGCGGTACTTCAACCGTAAAACTCATAGCGCTACCCGTGGCATCCCGATCACTGGCTGCTACGCTGACGGTATAAATCCCCATGGGTAAAGCGTGCGTCCAATTAAATACGCCAGCGGCACTCAGAGTCGCTCCATCAGGCAATGCAATCGCATGAAACACAGGCTTATCGCCATCGAGGTCCATCGCTTGCAACTTAATCGTGAGAGTACTGCCTGCAGCGACTTGTTGTGTCGTTACACTCTGAACGACTGGCGCGCTATTGATGCGCACACTGGCACTCGCGTTACTCGCAGCACCGGTGCTGTCGGTGACGAGTACGACAAACTGATACGTACCCGTAGTAGGCGCTACGAAGCTGGCATTTGCTGTATTGGCATTCAACACACTAATAGGAATTTTGTTGGATGGCGATGCATGCCATACATAGCTGGTGATTGGATGACCACTAGGAGAAATAGCGCTGGCATCTAAATTAACTAGCGTGCCGGGCGATGCCACCTGAGACAGATTCGATATATGTATTGCAGGTGCAATCGATGTTAGCGCTGCATATACGTCGAGAATACCTGCACCGCACATGCCACTATTCGCGCGCAAGAGACACGCACTGCCTGACGGAAAAGCGCGTGCCGAAGCACGCAATAAAGAAACAACTTCATCACGCGAGAGCGTTGGATTGAGTGACAGCATCAACGCTATCGCACCGGCTACGTGAGGCGCTGCCATGCTGGTGCCGTATTTAATCGAATAACTATCCGATGCGGGCCTACTTGCTCCCGAATTACCGAGCGAATAAATTCCCAAACCGTTGGATGAATAAATTTCTACGCAATCAGGTGATAGAGTTCCACATCCACCACCGGGTGCGCTAATCAACGTTTGTACACCAAGGTTGGCATACGCTGCACTATCTCCATCAATGCTATGTGCTGTCACCGCGAGTGTACCCGCGCAATTGGCCGGTTGATTCACACTATTAAAGCCACCGTTACCGTTGGAGACCACCACAATCGCGCCAACAGCATTGACATCATTAATCGCTGCTTGAAACGCTCGTGAGCACGTACCCGCTATTCCCAAGCTCACATTGATGATGCGAGCTGGGTACGCATTTTTCGGTGCGCCTGGAACGGTCAAACCTGCAGCCCAGCGCATTCCATCAATGATGTCGGAGGTATAGCCTCCGCATTTACCGAGTACCCTGACAGGCACAATACGCACATTCGGTGCAACACCCGTGCCGTACAAACCATTGTTCATTAACGCGGCAATAATTCCCATTACATGCGTGCCGTGCCAACTTGATCGCGCCGCTGCTGATCCTTTACCGCATTCGTTCGCCACAACGGCATCGCCCGGATCACTCGCATCAGCATCACGGCCATTACCATCATTCGCCATCGCCACACTACTCACAAAGTCATAGCCAGGCAGCACAGCCTGCAAATCAGAATGAGGCCGATAACCTGTGTCAAGCACCGCCACATCAACGGTTCCATTGCCCAGTGTGATGTCCCAGGCAGGTGGCAAATCAGCACCTCCGGCGTTACTACCTATCGGCGTCATGAAATGCCATTGACCCGGCGCCCCTGAGTAACCCGGATCGTTCGGCATAAAAGCATGCGCTTGCATACGCACGTCGGGCTCGACGGATTCAACTTCGGTATTTGTAGAAAGCTTGGCAGACAGTGCTCGGGCTTCTTCTATAGAAACGGCTCTATCCAATTTAAGTAAATGTGACTTACCCGATAACGGACGCTCAATACGTAGTGACGTCGCTGCGATACTTGATAGATGACTATCATTGCGACGCTCAAGTTGCTCGCTAAGTTTTTTACCTTTAATGACGTGGGGAGTAATGATGAGATGGTCGACCTCCACAGGAGCGACGATCTGACCGGATGATGTCGCTTGAAGGCCCGCTTTAGACTGAGGTGTAGCCTCTTGCGCAAAACCGTAAACACTAAACGCTAATTGCAAAATTAGCGATGCAAGCACAGCGTCGTTTATCAACGCACACTGACGCAAAAGAATGCACATGGTCATGACACTGCAACAGAGTAATGCGATTGACTGTAGCAGCACCTACTTTTTTTACACACAAGAATAGACTGAGTTTTACCGCTCTATTCATCGACGATATCGCAGCAAAGAAAAAGGGCAGGCAGCGAATCGCTTACCTGCCCTGCAAAACTAAGACAACACTAATTACAGGCCAGCAGCGCAGCTGCTTTCAATGCGGCAGCCTTGTCGGTACGCTCCCAGCTGAATTCTGGTTCTTCGCGACCGAAGTGACCATAGGCTGCGCTCTTACGATAGATAGGACGCAGCAAATCGAGCATTTGCACAATACCTTTAGGACGCAAATCGAAATGTTCGAGTACCAGCGCTTCGATTTACCAGCGCTTCGATTTTTTCATCGCTGACCTTACCCGTACCAAACGTGGTCACCATCACCGAGGTTGGCTTCGCGATACCGATGGCGTATGAAATCTGGATCTGACATTTTTCTGCCAAACCAGCGGCGATAATATTTTTCGCTACATATCGACCTGCGTACGCTGCTGAACGATCAACCTTGGAGGGATCTTTACCTGAGAATGCACCACCACCGTGAGGTGCTGCGCCGCCGTAGGTGTCTACGATAATTTTGCGGCCGGTGAGTCCGCAGTCACCTTGCGGGCCGCCGATAACAAAACGGCCCGTTGGATTCACCAAAAAGCGCGTGCCCTTGAGCCATTCTTTAGGAACGACCGGCTTGATGATTTGCTCGATGACAGCTTCTTCAATCTGCTTGTGCTCCATTTCTGGCGCGTGCTGAGTCGACAACACAATCGTATCGATAGAGACCGGCTTGCCATCCACATATTTCAGTGTGACTTGTGATTTTGCATCGGGACGCAACCAAGGCAAGCGACCGTCTTTACGCAACTGCGATTGGCGCTCAACAATGCGGTGA
>JBEDHZ010000273.1:0-2560 GCA_041173845.1 Pseudomonadota bacterium | reverse complement strand
GACGTGTCGTAATTGTGAGAGCACCTGTCCATCCGGTGTGAAATATGGCCGACTAGTTGATATCGGCCGGGAGATCGTAGAAAAACAAGTTGAGCGTCCATTTGCCACACAATTGGTACGCACGGTATTGAAAGAAACCTTGCCACGTAAATGGCTGTTTACTCCAGCGATGAAAGCAGGTCAATTTTTTCGACCGTTATTACCCAAGTCATTAAAAAACAAAGTACCTGTCGCACATCCTGCAGGCCGCTGGCCTACGCGCACGCACGCACGTACCATGCTGCTGCTAGATGGTTGTGTGCAGCCCGCTATGTCACCGAACATTAATGCCGCGACTGCACGTGTATTGGATAAGTTAGGTGTGCAATTAATCGTGGCACCTAAAGCAGGTTGTTGCGGTGCTATTCGCTATCACTTGAATGATCAGGCAAATAGTCTGGACGACATGCGGAGAAATATTGATGCCTGGTGGCCGTATGTGCAAGCCGGTGCAGAAGCCATTGTGATGACCGCCTCAGGTTGTGGAGCAATGGTAAAAGAGTATGGTCATTTACTGGCTAATGATCCGCACTACGCAGCGCGGGCGCAGCGCATTACAGAATTGACTAAAGACCTTTCTGAAGTTTTGCCAGCGTTTCAGCAAGAACTCGCTAACAAAGTGCAGATAAAAAAACGTGTTGCGTATCATCCGCCCTGTACCTTGCAACATGGTCAGCAAATTCGGGGCAAGGTGGAAGAAGTCTTGCGTGCGGTTGGTGTAGATGTAACGTTATGTGCTGATAGTCATTTGTGTTGTGGTTCGGCCGGTACGTATTCTGTGCTTCAACCGGAACTTTCATATCAGCTGCGTGATAACAAACTCAAAAATCTTCAGGCTACTCAATCAGAAATGATCGTATCGGCCAACATCGGTTGCCTGACGCATTTGCAATCAGGCACCGAGTCGCCGGTTAGGCATTGGATAGAATTGATAGACCACGCATTTAATTAATCTAGTTAAGCAGCCCGCAGGTTAGGCTGCTCTAAATGCAATCTGGCTTACGATTTTTCACAGGCCCGCGTTTTCATCTCTCGTTGTCGGATAGCCATGCCAGCCTGTATCGAAATACTGATCAATCCAGTCATCGTCTGAATCCGCACTTCCAACCAAACTATCTTCATCTTCGTCATCAACCTGCGCGATCTTGTTTTCTGGCGCGGTCTTGTTTTCATAGATATTGCACATAGCTTGAAGACAGGCTCTGATCATCCCGACATAAATTGGTCTACCAGTAAAACCTGGTGGCGCAATTAGCGCTATAGCAGACAGTGTGTGGGCAGCAAAAACAAGTAATGGATCCGAACTTTTGCGCCATTCTGCCGTAAGGTTATTAACTGCTGCTGTCGGCATGAGGGAGAGGATACGACCCAGGATCTCTGCAATGGTATCTAGCCTATTTCCGTGCGCGAACTGAGTTATAAACTCATGTTTCAGAAGTCCAAGCATAGAGGCTTGTCGGGTAGCGATTCGTAGATCTTCACTCACCTTGCTTGACGCCTTGATGAGCAAACGGTGAATAGGATCACTTTCATCATGCGCTGGATCATTGTCATAATTTTTTATTGTGTTTTCTACATCCGTTTGCAATGAGCGTAAAGCCTCTGCCTTTGCGGCAAAAATTTTTCTGGTAAGAGTCGGTATATTTTTGGATCCTTCGCGATTACTACGACCAAATTGTTGAAAGACCAGATATTCAGCACCTGAGAAAGCACCACAGATACCGTGCAAGACACCTTCTGTAATTTTGTAACCTAGAGCTGCAGTACCCAATGCTTTGGAAACTAAAGCGGCACCAATAGCTTTGAAGCAGTAATTAAGAGTATAGAAATAGTAGCTAGCTTCCTCATCCTTATAGCGCGCACCAAGCAAATCCAAAAACTCCTTCTCTTCCTTTAACCTTTCCTCGATAGTGATTTTTCCCTCATGATCTTTATTTTTGCTAGGGTATTGTCTTCCTTGTGAGTCTCCCTTCAATTTTTGACGCCAATAATCTCCCCATGAATCTCCTCGGAGTTTGAAGTTATTGTTGAGTTCAGAGAAGGCAGGGCTAGTCCAACTGCTAGGCAAGATAGCTTTGGCCACTGGCGTTGCTGTAACTACATGTAAGAATCCAGAAATGAAAGGCGGGATATAAGGTGACATGTCGATCGCACGTGGCAAGCTATTCCCGATCAAGAATGAGACAGTAAAAGCTGACGCACCAGCTATACCAATTTTCGCTCGTGTGTAATTACTCTGCTCATTTTGTTCGATGAGCTCTTTAACCATGTCGTCATATTTTTTATCCAGGGCTCGTGTTTTTTCAGATTTGCAATCGTCCAAAAGTTTTGTACATAATTTCATAATTTCATTTTGCGACTTCGCTTCTGGTACGACGCTGCGTTCTATATGCTCGCTTTTATCTTTTAGTTGATCGATCTTCTTACGTGTTTTCCTTAAAGCCTCTCTTAAAGAGTTAATTTGACCTTGATAGTCATCTTGACCTTGATAGTCATCTTGACTAACCACATCCTCTGAGTC
>JBEDHZ010000272.1:0-3769 GCA_041173845.1 Pseudomonadota bacterium | reverse complement strand
GCCCAATATACATTTGCGTGGTTTGATGGCAATACCGGAGCCGGAAGCTGACCCTGCACGACAACGTGCGCCGTTTGCTTTACTGCGCGAATTGCAACAACAACTGGCAGCGATGGGTATACACACCGATACCTTGTCTATGGGTATGTCAGGTGATATGCAAGCAGCCATCGCGGAAGGAGCAACGATGGTGCGTATTGGTAGCGCAATTTTTGGAAAACGAGATTATGCAAACTAATTTAAAAATCGCATTTATCGGCGGCGGCAATATGGCGCAAGCCTTGATCAGCGGTTTGGCGGATAAACTTATTCCAGCAAGCCAGATTCATGTGGTGGATGTGCATGCAGAGACGCTGCACAACATCGAAAAAAAATGGGGCGTTAGTACCGCTGCAGCAGCAGGTGCTGAAGTGGCGGCGGCGGATGTGATTGTGCTGGCGGTAAAGCCGCAACAGATGCATGAAGTGGCATCGAGTATTGCGCCGTCCATTAAACATCAATTAATACTTTCTATTGCTGCGGGTATTCGTGCCGCTGATTTGTCGCGTTGGCTGGGCGGGCATCAGGCCATAGTTCGTACTATGCCTAACACGCCGGCTTTAATTGGTCAGGGTATTACGGGTATGGTGGCTTTAGCAGGCGTATCCGACCAACAGCGCACTATCGCTGACACTATTTTGCGTGCCGTGGGTGAAACGGTTTGGTTGGAATCAGAAAATCAAATCGATGCAGTGACGGCCGTATCAGGTAGCGGTCCTGCCTATGTATTTTATTTTCTAGAAGCGATGCAACAAGCCGCTGTTGAATTGGGTTTGAGCGCTGAGCAAGGTCGTAGCCTGGCGCAAGCAACCTTTCTTGGAGCGTCTGCATTAGCAAGTGCGTCCGATGAATCACTAGCCACGTTACGCGAGCGCGTCACCTCGAAAGGTGGCACGACCTACGCGGCACTGACATCGCTGAATGACGATGCGGTACAAGCTGCCATCATCAAGGCGTTGAAAGCAGCAGCACAGCGTGGTGCGGAGCTAGGTAAAGAATTTGGCCAGAGCTGAACCGCCTTACTCCCTTAATGAAAATTTTCTGGCGTCTTAGCTGCTGCTCTGGCCGCATCAAGATTGATACGACGGCGACGTACCAAATCTGTCAAGCAAGCATCGAGCGTCTGCATACCAACCGCTGCACCGGTTTGTATCGTTGAATACATTTGCGCGACTTTCGCTTCGCGAATCAAATTACGTATAGCGGGCGTGCCCAACATAATTTCATGGGCAGCGATTCGGCCGGTACCTTCGGCATTTTTCAATAAGGTTTGTGAGATTACGGCTTGCAGTGATTCAGAGAGCATCGCTCGTACCATTTCTTTTTCATCGCCCGGAAAAACATCAATGATACGGTCGATTGTTTTTGAAGCTGATGCCGTATGCAAGGTACCAAATACTAGGTGACCAGTTTCGGCTGCAGTTAGTGCTAAGCGTATGGTTTCCAGATCGCGTAATTCACCCACCAAAATAACATCCGGATCTTCGCGTAACGCTGAGCGCAGCGCGGCGGCAAATGAATGGGTATGCGGCCCAAGCTCGCGTTGATTGATTAAGCACTTATTTGATATGTGTACAAATTCGATGGGATCTTCAATCGTTAGTATATGAGCCTGTTCGTTTTCATTAATATGATTAACCATCGCTGCTAAGGTGGTGGATTTACCTGAACCCGTCGGGCCGGTCACTAAAATCAAACCACGTGGCTTAAGTGAGAGTTCTCCAAAAATTTTTGGCGTATCTAACTCGGCGAGTGTATAAATTTTTGAGGGAATGGTTCGCAGCACAGCTGCGGGTCCGCGATCTTGATGAAACGCATTGACTCGGAATCGTGCCTGACCGGGAAGTTCAAATGAAAAATCGACTTCGAGTAATTCGTCATAGCGCTTGCTCAGATCGGCGCTCATGATGGAATCTAACATCGCTCTAACGTCTTGCTTTGAAAGTGATGGAAGGTTAATGCGCTTAACATCACCATGCACACGAATCAAGGGTGGCATACCAGCAGATAGATGTAAGTCAGAGGCTTTGTTACGTACGCTGAAAGCAAGCAGTTCAGTGATATCCATGAAAAAAATAAATGAGATCGCGTGAGAGTCACGTTGGCATGGAGTGCGAGTGATTAGGCATGCCAACACCGACGCTGATTATCTGGCGTAGATAATTGGACTGACAAGGAAAGTGCGGGGTACTGAGGAGTTTGTTGCGTAGAAGTGCCGCAGAAGCTGAAAAAATGATTAACCCAACACGATACCTAGGAATATCGCAGCACCTAACCAGTTGTTGTGACGAAAGGCGGCAAAACATCCTTCACGCTCACGAGTGCGTATCAGTGTCCAGTGATAGCCGGCGATGATGGTCGCTACCACCATACCTGCTGCAAAGCCTTTACCTAGTCCTGCGGCGGCACCCACTGCGGCACCTACATCATGTTTGCCAAATGTTATAGCGGAGGTACGAATGCCGATTTTGAGATCGTCATCGCGATCGACCATGGCGTATTCCGTGTCATACGCCAACGCCCAAAACACATTGGCAATAAGGAGTACCCAAGCTTCTGTCGGCACGGTGTTGAGTACGGCTGCATAAGCCATGGGTATACCAAAGCCGAATGCAATGCCCAGATAGGCTTGAGGTAATGCAAAAAAACGTTTGAAATAGGGATAGCTGCCAGCGACTATCACCGCGAGTACCGATAATTCGCGCGTTAATAAATTCAGCGGCAAGATCAGCGCGAATGAAACTAACGCAAAAATAACAGCGATAGCAATCGCTTCCCAAGCGTGGAGTTGACCTGAAGTGAGAGGTCGCTCTGCTGTGCGTTTTACATGACGATCAAAATCGCGGTCAGCAAAATCATTGATAGCGCATCCTGCGGAACGCATGAGTATCGTCCCTACAGTAAAAATTACGATCAGCTGAGTATCAGGTATGCCACCTGAAGCTAACCACAATGCAGACAGTGTGGGCCACAGCAGCAGTAAACTGCCGATGGGTTTATCTAACCTAACTAATTTTGCATACAGCGCAAGTCGATGGATGATCGACTGAGTTGTGACTGTCATGATAAAAATTTTTATTCTTCTTCGAGTGCCGCATCTGGCAACATCTGCACACCTTGCAGCTTGCACGCCAGTATTGCTTGCCGCACTGCTTCAACTGCTGCGCGGCGAGTGTAGCTCTTACGCCAGGCTATAACGACACGTCGTGAGGGCACCGGCGCTTCGAATGGAATGTAATTCAACATATCTTGGCTGGTATTAGTTGTGGGTACCGACGCTTGAGGTAACACTGTAATACCGATGCCCGAGGCTACCATGTGTCGTATGGTTTCCAGTGATGAGCCTTCAAATGTTTTTGCAATGCCGCTACCACCAGTCGAGAAGCGCGACATTTCCGGGCACACTTCCAATACCTGATCACGAAAACAATGTCCTGCACCTAGTAGTAGCATCGTTTCAGATTTCAATTCTTCACTATTAATGTGTTTTCGATTAGCCCATGCATGGTGACGCGGTAGCGCGACCATGAAAGGCTCGTCATACACAGGCTGCACCATCAGACCGTGCTGATTAAAAGGTAGCGCCATGATGGCGGCATCCAATTCACCCGCACGTAACAGCTCAATTAATTTCACTGTGAAATTTTCTTGTAACACCAAGGGCATTTGCGGCACGTTGTTAATTAGCGTAGGTACTAATTGCGGCAGCAGATAGGGTGCGATCGTGTAG
>JBEDHZ010000271.1:0-2622 GCA_041173845.1 Pseudomonadota bacterium | reverse complement strand
CTTCAAGCCTTGCATTGCAGCTCATCAATACTGTACATTTATACAGTTATCAATCGCCACGTAGGCCGATCGAGGTGAGTCATGCTGCCCAAACCAATCTGTAGTCGAAATGAATACGAAATGGCGCTTCGCGAGATGGAAGTCTATTTTGAGCGTGAGCCCGAACCGGGCAGCCCACAGGCTGCGCGCTTCGATGAATTATTACGCAGGGTCGAAAATTTCGAGGCTGCTCACTACGTCATCGAATGCCCTGGCTGCGGCGAGATTCGACTAGAGCTGCAGGAAAACCATGCAGACACCAGCGATAATCCGAGCAGCGTTACCGAGCAAGTACTGGCTGAGTTTTGTCAGGGGTGCGCATCCCACCTGAATGATCAATCGTGGCAAGTCAGCGATAACAGTGTCTCTATCTGGGGCGCTGGGTCTACTGGAACGAAACACACTTCGCAAATTCGTAACAAGCGCTAGGCAACGTGTAAAGAATTGGGCGTATCTGCCGATTCAGTCACTATATAAAACCTGAAACCTATTCGTAGGTTCACGCCATCATGAACGTCATCGCCTCTGAAGATATTGATTTGCTACTCGCCTTTAACAAAGGGCAGAGTGACGCCACTCATCGCATGGGCGAAAAGCAACGACACAAGATGATCAGCATGGGATTCATTCGCCATACACGATCTGGATATGTGATTACGCATCTTGGCGAAAAAATGGCTAAATCTCTGCAGCTGGCCGTGGGTTAGTTCGGGCCAGATTCACTAAAGGTTTTAGTTCAACGATTTTTACGTGCTTGTCGCCACCGGTAGTTCTGCTCTGCGTCCCCATTCATCCCACGAACCGTCATACACCTTCCAATCATTTTTGCCTAACAGGTGCAAACCCAAAGCAAGAATGCACGCAGTTAAACCTGATCCACAGGTTAGCGTCACCGGCTTATTCAAATCAATACCTGATTTCGTTATACGATCACGCAACTCATTGATCGGCAACAGCTCACGCGTGTTGGTGTTGAGAAGATCGGCCCAATACAAATTCAAACTATTAGGAATATGTCCGGGTCGAGCTCCTGGATAACGATCCACCTCGGTTCCAGCAAATCGCCCAGCAGTGCGCGCATCAAGTAACTGCTCATCACCACTGCCTGAAATAGTCAGCACATGCTGCCACAACGCGAGCAAATCACGCTCGTGATTTACATGAAATTGCGATGATTTGAATTCGACTGCGCCCGCTTCGACGGCTTCCCCATGCGCCTTCCAAGATTTAAGACCACCATCAAGTATCGATACATGATCGTAACCATAATGACGAAACAACCACCAGACACGGGCAGCACTATACAAACCAGGCGTGTCGTAGGCAATCACATGTGTCTGATTATCTATACCCAACTTACCCACTTCACGGATAAAAATATCTTTCGGTGGAAATTTTCGTGGCAAAGGATTGTTGGGATTCGCAATCACAGACAAATCAAAAAAGCCTGCACCAGGAATATGCTCCTGCAAATATTCTGCTTTCGCATCGCGCCTGGTATCGGGCAAATGCACCGTAGCATCAACGATACGTATGTGAGGTTGATGACGATGCTCCGCCAACCACTGCGCACTCACCACAGCGCCGGGATAATTTATGGGGCTGTTATTCATTTTGACTGCGATGGTGGTAAACCATTTTGTATCGCTACAAAATCTGCCAGCATCGGAACGTAGCGTTGTGCCTGACCAGCAGCCTCCATCCCCGCGAATGAATTTTTTACCATTGCTTGTATTGGATGAAGCGCGCCCACTTCATTAGCCAAGCTACTTAAGTAGCGCATATCTTTGTGAGCATTACTAATTGTGAAGCGATGGGCATTTTCATCGCCTTCCATCGTCCACTTCATAAACGTATCGTAAAAACCATTACGCATACGACTACTACCGATGACAGCATGAAACTGCTCTTTCGATAATCCTGCTTTGCGTGCAATGCCTATCGCTTCTGAATACAACGCTGCGTATCCCATCGCAATGAAATTATTAATTAACTTCATTTTGTGTCCCAGGCTAACCGGTCCCAGATGCACCACATTACCTGCCCAGCAATCGAGTATCGGTTTGACTTTATCAAATGTAGATTGATCTGCTCCCACCATAGTATCCAGCGTTCCAGCTTCTGCTTCAGCGGGAGTACGACCCAGCGGCGCATCAATAAATGTCATGCCATGAGCCTGAGCTGATTCCGCTAACGACATAGTCGATACCGGATTCGACGTCGAGCAATCAATAACTATTAATCCTTTTTTTCCCGAAGCAAAAATACCATCGGGACCATTCATGATGGCTTCAACCTGAGGTGAACCCGTAACACAAAGATGAATAATGTCTACCTTAGACGCCAGCTCTCTGGGTGATGTCACCTCAGTCGCACCGAGCTTTTTCAAACGCTCAACCGGCTCGCGATTGGTATGCCCCATGATTACCAGAGGATATCCCTTGGTGAGAATATTTTTGGCCATACCCGCGCCCATTAAACCCACTCCAATAAACCCGATCACTGGCTTAGTCATGTCTGTCCCTTTAATTATTAATTATTTTTTTTCAAAATTAAAACCAAAACCTACCTGACCTATTAACG
>JBEDHZ010000270.1:0-2627 GCA_041173845.1 Pseudomonadota bacterium | reverse complement strand
GCTTAATTCACTCGAAATGACGCTAGAAGATGAAAAGGTCGATGAGAAAGGTGGTGCTGCGAAATCATCTGCATCGTTGGGAGAAGTAAAGGCCAGTGCAGATGTTCAGGCTGACTCAATCCAGGTTTCAGAAAAAACAGAATCTGATAGCAGTACATCGGTTGAAACCGAAAAAAGTGATGACTAGGCGCTAGCTCTAATCGTATAAGCTCGGTATGCCTTCGGGCCGTGTTTTAAAGCGCTTATGTGACCAGAAATATTCAGCAGGGGCTTCTAAAATGCGCTCTTCAATGAATGCATTCATGAAGCGTGTGGCCTGCTCTATATCGTCTCCCGGATAGTTTTCCCAAGGCGGAAAAAAACGTACTTCCCAGCCGCGATAATGCGGCTGGAATCGTGTAATGACGGGAATGATCTGTCCTTCGGTGGCCGCTGCCAGTCGTGCCGGTGCTGTCAATGTGGCTGCTGGAATTCCAAAAAATGGAACGAACACGGATTCCTTGCGACCGAAATCCATATCCGGAAGCATGAGGAAAGGCCGACCACTGCGCATGGCGCGAATGATGGGTTTAATGCCCGCATTGCGAGCTAATAAATTGCGTTCATCCGTAGTAAAGCGCAGCCGACCTTTGCGCAGCGCCTCATCAAACAGTTCGCTGTGCTGGCGCGTGTAAATAGAGCATGCTGGCCCCGCCATAGTGATTGCTGTGCCAGCGACTTCAAGACACACAAAGTGAGGGCAGAGATAAATGGTAGGACGTTCTTGCGCCAATTTTGTTGGAACGGCGGGAGTCACTTTGATTAATCGACGTAGCCGTTCAGGCGAAGCCCACCAAAGTATTCCGCGTTCTAAGATGCTACGAGCGTAGCCTTGAAAATGTGCGCGAGCGATAGCGATGCGCTGCTTCTCTGTCATCTTAGGAAAACAGAGGCGTAAATTAGTCAATGTGATTTGACGTCGCTCGGCGACCGCGATAAATAAAATACTGCCGATGAATTTACCTATCCGCCCCAAGATCGGTAACGGTAGCCAATGCAGCACCCACATAATCGCCAGTAGTAATCTCATGATGGCTGGTCCGACGATAAAGTGATTGCGGGTGGCTGGCCTTTAAAACGGTTGTAACTCCAAAAATATTGTGAGGGGCAACGCGTTATTAAATTTTCCATGGCGGTGTTTATGATTTCTGCTTGCTCTTCACTAGTGCCTATCAACTCCCGTTCAAATGGAATGAAGTGAACAGCATAGCCTTGGCCGTAGGGAAGCCGTTCAGCATACGACAAGATAATGGTCGCTCCACTCATGTGCGCTAGTTTGGCAGGAAGCGTCATGGTGTAAGCAGGTTTGCCAAAAAATTTTGTCCACACACCTTCGCCGGCACGAGGAACTTGATCCGGCAGTAGCCCGACGGAGCCGCCTTTGCGCAGGGTTTTTAGTAGCGTACGAACACCCGATAAATTTGCTGGAGCTAGCGCAAGGCCATCGCGCTGACGTGCTTTTTCTAACAAGGGTTCAAGTACGGCCATGCGTGGTGGTCGGTACAGCGCGGTCAGTGGTGTGCGACTAGCGATAACTTGCGCAATTATCTCGAAGCAGCCTAAATGTGGTGTCAAAAAGATTACGCCTTTGCCGCTGTCTATGGCTGATTGAGCAATGTTCCATTCATGAACTTTAGCCGAGCTAAGAACGCGCGATGAATCACCGCACCAAATAAATGGAAGTTCTAATAAGTTTTTACCGGATTCCGCGATCGCCTGATGGAGTGACGGAAGATACCCGGCTTGCTTTAAATTCAATCGCATACGCTCACGATAGGTTTGCGATGAGGCGTAGGTGAGCCAGCCGGCAGCAGCACCGAGTGCATGCATTAGCGGCAGCGGAAGCCAAGCCAAAATCTGGAATACGCGCAGCAGCATGCGGAGAAGGTAAACGGAGACTTTACTCAAATCAAGAGAGAGGCGTAAAATACCACGAAAGTTTTCACCGCCGAGTTAATCAGACAACTTGCGAGGCGGTCTACAAATTTCGCTAAAGCGTCGCAGGCTCAAGAGATTGCCGCGACACGTTGTCAATCTTTTTTATTAGGGGCTTGCATGTCACACGACTATCTTTTTACTTCCGAATCAGTGTCCGAAGGTCATCCGGACAAAGTTGCTGATCAAATTTCCGACGCCATTCTCGATGCGATTCTTGAGCAGGACCCGCGCGCGCGCGTAGCTGCCGAGACCTTGTGTAATACCGGTCTGGTCGTGCTCGCAGGTGAAATCACCACTACGGCGAATGTGGACTACATCAAAGTCGCGCGCGACACACTCAAAGGCATTGGCTACGACAACACTGATTTTGGTATTGATTACCGTGGTTGCGCTGTGATGGTTTGCTATGACAAGCAGTCACCCGATATTGCTCAGGGCGTGGATGAAGGCAAAGGTATCGATCTGGATCAGGGCGCGGGTGACCAAGGTTTGATGTTTGGTTATGCCTGCAACGAGACGCCTGAGCTGATGCCAGCAGCGATTCACTATGCTCACCGCATTGTTGAGCGCCAATCGCAGTTGCGTAAAGACGGTCGCTTGCCTTGGTTGCGTCCCGATGCAAAATCACAAGTCACACTGAAATATGTGGA
>JBEDHZ010000269.1:0-2627 GCA_041173845.1 Pseudomonadota bacterium | reverse complement strand
TATTTATTCAGCTATACCCGGCGAAAGGGTCGCGATTATTACGAGCGATGCTAAGCCCGCGCGTGCCTTGGGTATGAATGCAGAGGTAGCGCCTGGCATCATCATCAAACAGATCAATCAGCGCAGCGTTGTGGTTTTGGAGAATAGCCAGCAACGTGTGATACCACTACCGAAACTAAGCAGTGCCGCGAAAGATAAGTTGACGCCACCTCCTGAAGCATCCTCTTCCAAATAATTGAAAATCTCGGGGCGTAAATTTTTGGGTCATTTATCGCAATGATTTGATACATTAAACTGTCATAAATCACCGCTATCCTCGACCGCCGGTCGGCCCTGTTCGAGGCCAACCGTATAGCTGCAGTAACTCACTCTTTTATTAGCCCAGTGTTAAAAGCGCCCGTACTCAACTTCACAGATACCGGACTGTCGGTAACTGACGGCATAACCCGAACCGGTTTGTGGTCGATCTCTACGACCTCGGATATTGGTTGGGAATATTCTCTAAACCAAGGTGCTACATGGATCATAGGACAAGGGAATAGCTTCGAGGTTACCCAGGATGGGGCACAGACGATATGGGTTAGATCTCGCGATAATGATGGGAATGTTTCTGATATTGTCATCGCAAAATGCGTGTTGGATACGCGCCCACCTAGCCCTGTTAATGCGGTTTTGATAGAACAGACTGGGGTCACTCGATTTGATCTGAGTGGCTTCGAACAAAATGCATCGTGGGAGTATTCTTTTGACCAGGGCCAGTCTTGGCGAGCTGGTATTGGTGCTAGTTTGTCCGTTCTAGGGAACGCATTTCCCAAGCTGTCGTTACGTCAGTTAGATCTGGCTGGCAATCCATCGATGCCAACCGAGTTAGACCTTGATAAAAATGGACGTGGCTGGCGCGAGGTCTCAAACGACCCGCTGAAGCCAGATTCAGTGGGGGCGCTTGACCACACACTGCTCGTTCATGGTGAAATAGTACGTAATGATGCGGATTATTTTCGGGTCGACATTCCAGCTGACGCCAAACTGCAGGCGGCGAAATTTACCGTTTATCAATCGGCTGACGCAATCGCCTTCTACGCGATGCAGCAGCAAGGTGTATTTAGTGCCGGGACGGACGTTAGCAAAATGCTGGCTTTCGGTCACTTCGGGCCGGAAGATCTCGACAGAAACCTTTTGCTGTCGATACCCGGTACCACCGTATTAACAGGTCCAGTAACAACTTGGGTGAATCAGACCGGAAGTCTGATCACGCGATACGCTCTTCAAATGGACTTTGCGAAAAGCGGGGCTGCTGGTGATACCATCGTCTCCTCACCGATGACTTTATCAATCAATGGTATTGGCACCAACTCCGCGAATAGCGAAATCGTCATGGGCCAAGGTTCGATCGATAAATTTGTCTATCAAGCCCCCTCCTCTGCTTACAGCATCGGCGTCATGACTGGTGGATTGACGGTCACATCCCGTAACTCCTCAGAGGTGGACCGACTCACGGGTGTGGAACGAATCAAGTTTGCAGATAAATCGATTGCCTTTGACGTTGACGGTAACGCAGGAAAAGTTTACCGAATCTATAAAGCGGCCTTTGGCCGTGATCCGACTCAGGGGGACCTGACAGGCCTTGGATATTGGATTTCCCAGACCGACAACGGTATGAGCTTGCTTGAAGTTTCGGCACGCTTTATTGATTCCAGCGAATTCACGCGTGTGTATGGCTTGAATTCTTCAAACTCAGACTTTTTGTCCAAGCTTTACACGAATATTTTAGGTCGAAACCCAGATCAGATTGGGTTTGGTTGGTGGCTAGATCAGTTGAACACCAACCCTGAGAAAACTCGCAGGAAGGTTTTAGCGGATTTTTCTGAATCCGCGGAAAACAAGCAATCAGTCGCTACTTTGATTGGCAACGGAATCTCATACGCCGAATTTTTAATGTGACATGCTACTGCGCAGGCTCAGATAGATTTAATCTTCTTCGAAACAGTACGGTGTCTCCCTTCGAGTGAGGCCTGCTTGCCTCGTTCACTGAATTGTTGAACGCGGTATCACCGCGTCATCGTCACTTCATAAAACGCTTGTACCTTCGGACATTATCCTGACAGGAGCTGTCATGATCCAAAGCTTTAGCCGTCGTGATTTTGTTTTTCGACTAGCCAGCGTGTCCGCTGCATTATCGACAGGTGTAGGGTTAACCGCCTGTAGCGGTGACGGTGGCTATGCTGAGTTCAACTACGGTGTCGCCAGTGGTGACCCGTTGGCTGACAGAGTCATCTTATGGACGCATGCGAAATATCCGGGCAGCGATGCAAACGTACCACTTCGGTATCAAGTCGCCTCGGACGCTGCATTTACTCAAATTATTACGCAAGGTGATACCGAGGCCAGCATCAATACCGGTCACACCGTAAAAGTTGATGCTACCGGCCTCGCCGCCGGACAAAGTTATTACTACCGATTTCTTGAGGGATCAAACCCTTCTCCCGTTGGCATAACGCGTACCCTGCCACTGAATGCCCTGAGTGTGAAACTCGGCGTTCTTAGCTGTAGCAATTATCCAGCCGGATTTTTTAATATCTACGCCGAAGTCGCAGCGAGTGATGTAGATCTCGTCGTTCATCTTGGTG
>JBEDHZ010000268.1:0-2660 GCA_041173845.1 Pseudomonadota bacterium | reverse complement strand
CGCATTGAATGCACGTCCCGCTGAGATGCTCGATCAGTGGATACGTCAGATTAAAAAAGCATTGGAAGATCACAAAAAAGCACATCCCAATGCCATCATTGGCCCGATCGCCGTCAACCAAATCGTGCATCAATCTAACGATCGTCTCGCCCATGACGTCGAAGTCTGCGTGAAGCATCAGATACCCATCATCATCTCTTCGTTGCGCGCACCTCCAAAAGAAATGCTGGATGCGATTCACAGCTACGGCGGCATCGTCATGCACGACATTATCTCTATACGCCACGCACAAAAAGCACTTGAAGCAGGCGTTGATGGTTTGATTTTGGTCGCCTCCGGTGCAGGCGGTCATGCGGGTGGACTCTCGCCATTTGCTTTAGTGGGTGAGATACGCAAATTTTTTCAAGGTCCGATTGCCTTATCGGGATCGATTGCGAATGGTGACGGCATACTCGCGGCGCAATCTATGGGAGCTGATTTTGCTTACATAGGTTCGCGTTGGTTAGCGACACAAGAAGCCAACACCAGCGAGGAATATCGTCAGGCAATTGTGGAATCAAGTGCAGCGGATATTGTTTACACCAATCTGTTTACCGGTGTGCATGGCAACTACTTGAAAAAATCGATCATTAAAGCTGGGCTTGATCCAGATAATTTACCCGAGGCTGATAAAACCAGCATGAGCTTTTCAAGTAGTAATAACACCAAAGCCTGGCGCGATATCTGGGGCGCTGGCCAAGGCGTAGGTTTGATGACCGATGTACCAACCACAGCCGAAGTCATTGATCGATTGAGTAAAGAATATGTCGCGGCCCGCGCTCGCGTTATGGCAACGCCGTATCCACGATCGTAAAATTACTTACTGAAATAAACGCCGTCAGTTCGCAGGTTCGATATTCACTAATTCATCACCTTCGACCCTGGCGGCGCCAGCACGCTTGAGTTGCGTCACTGTCCAATACGCTAAATGGATTTCTCCATAACTCAAATGACGTCGGTTAGCGACGCTAATTAACGGTACGCTGGCGAGTAGTTTGGGTACTTCAGACAATTTCACGCGCTGTTTATCCATCAGCAAAAATTTCGTCAACACCTTAATGCCATTTTGCGCATTACGCAGAGGATCGGCTTCAAGATAATTCAAACGCGAATGCGCCGCCTCAATCGCCTCTTGTACTTGGGTAAATGGCCTGCCATGACCAGGAATTACTAAGCGCACATCCATCGCTTCTATCATATCCAGCGTGTCGCGCGTTTCTTTAAAACCTGCCCAGCTATCTAGCGCCGGAAAAATCACACCAAAGCCTTTTTCCCAAAGCGCATCTGCAGACAGCAAAATGCCGTGCTTTTCACAAAATAAAATATACGAATACGGATGATGACCCGGTGCGCAATGCACTACCCAATCATTTCCTCCGAGACGTATTTTTTGGTTCGCTTTGACGCTCTCTTCAGCGCGAAATTTATCGCAGCGCTGGCCAGTCGCTTTGAAAGTCAGCAAACGTGTTTCCCAGTTTTCCACGCGCCGAAGTTCAGCTTCAGGGACTGAGGTTCGAACTTTAGGATACGTTTCTTGCAAAATCCGATTACCGCCGCAATGGTCAGAATGCAGATGCGTGTTGTAAATCGCATCCAGCGGACGACCTGCCAATAATGCCTGTACCAGCTGTAATGTTTGTTCTTCGTGGCTTTTGTAACCGGTATCGACGATCGCCGTTCTTTCATCATCGATAAAAACAATATTGTTCGACGAGAGCCAACCTCTCTCGAGCACATGCATACCATCGGGAAGCTTCATGACTGTACCTTGCGATCAAGAGTTATGTGATCTGTCATTAAGAAAATGACTGCATGCTGAAATCAACATGCGATAAGGATTGTGCATCGACTTTGCCTTGCGAAGCTGCAGACTGGCTACGCTACGCTACGCCTACGTTTGATTTCCTGCCAGATTGCGAATTTCTTTGATTCCGATGCAACGCCCCAGTCGATAATTTCATCAATCGTGCGATGGCAACCCTTGCATAAGCCTGAATTGCTATCCATGTGACAAATACCTATGCATGGCGTAGGGAAGGGTCCCTCATGCTTAAGCGGATCGAAATGTTGTAAATCTTGCTGAGCACTCACTGGATCACACTCCGGCGCGCTGTTTTTTATCGGCCAGCTTGAGATGAAATTTATCTGCGATGATCACAGCACGCTCGTGCTCGCCTTCACTGATTTTATCCAAGCCATCCCATGCCTCGACTTTGAAACGTACCCGCCGACCCTCAACCGCAATCACCTCACCGCGTATGGTGAGTTGCATTCCTGGTGGTGTCGCTGCTAAATGCGAAAAGCTGACATGTACACCCAAGCTTTGTTCACGCGGCCAATCAACGTAGGCCATGATGCCTTGCGTGCACGCCAGCTCCATCAAACCCACCATATAGCCCGTGGCTAATACTGGGGGCATGTCATTCGCAAAATCAGTGTGTTCACCAAATAGATGGGGCACTAAGCCACGTTCAGGCACAGTGGTTTGCCATTCAAATCGAATTCCCGGCTGTAATTCTGGACTCATCACTTGCCTCGTATCTTAATCATCGTGTCGCCGTTTTACGCTGCACGCTTACTCGCTATCGCCGTACCCGCACGACTGGATGACTGTCGGCCCA
>JBEDHZ010000267.1:0-2973 GCA_041173845.1 Pseudomonadota bacterium | reverse complement strand
CTATTGGCTTTATACGCGCTATATAAAACATAATGATTACATACTGTGAAAACACAGTATTTCAGGGTGTGGATAGTTTCAATACATTGAAAAGTAACGATCACTCCCAGGTATTTTTTTGCCAGACTAATACGGGGATCGCTGTGTGCGAAAGCACTCGCTGAGTCTGACTGCCTAGTAATAATTTTTGCAAGCTATTGCGAGAGCGCGATGCTATCCAGATTAAGTCGCATCGTTTTTCTGGGCGGTTGCCAAGATTTCTTCATAGGCATGATCAGCTCGGCTAATCACAATATCGCAGCGCACCTCAGCCTTATTTGCCAGCGCCTTAATTCTTTCTGCATTGTTACGTAAGAGTTCGTCTTGTAAATTTTCCACATCTTCCAACACATCAGGGCCTACGACATCGGATAATGACAGTGCTGATATGGGGTGGATGACCGCGATGGTGACTAAGCTTGCATGGTTTGCCGCAGCAAATTGTATGGCGGCTTTAGCTGATTTTTCAGAGAGTGGTGATCCGTCTGTTGGGACAAGAATTTTTTTAAACATGGTGTTTTTTCTAGGGTGATTTATGGGCTTGAAAGCGAATGGTCGACTTAATCTGGCTGATTGCACTATAGCAATCTTAGGCCGTCAAAAAGATTGATTTGAGTCAACTTTTACTGATGGCGAGCGTGTAATGGGCTTTTTTACTTATTTAGCTAGATGGAAGTCATTGCGAAATTGGCATCAACCGCCAGCATTCTCTATCCTTCGCTTGCGAATATTGTGGCGTGAGCAAAGAGTCACAACGTTGCGAGGTTTATGTAATCGAACTGCCTGATGGAGTTGGGAATTGCAGAATTTAGCGCGTAAGTTTTTCCCGACTTAGTTTATTTATTCGGCTCCAGATAGCTTTCAAAAATGGCGGCATGCACCTGCGCATTTTCTGCATCATTTGGCCACACATGTGACGCTTCAAAACGCACGTCATACGTAGGCTCGTCTTCAGCGTGGATACCATGCCCATGCGCATCAGGAAAAGGGTAGTTAGGTGATTTGCTGATGACTACACCGCATTTGCCGCGGAGGTAGCCAGGCATACGCATATGGCCGGGTACATGCTCATCGCGTACACGCACTTGATCACCCGGTAAAAACGTTTGACGCTGTGGGTGATTGCTGCGCCCCGGTGCAGCAGGAAGAGCGAGCGGGTAACTCCCCTGAGCGAGGCGTTCTAATTCCTCACGAGAGACCAAACCTTTTTCTACGCACAGTGATGCCAAACCGGTCAGTGATCGTTCGTAATAACTCGCACTCAAATAGTGGCGTGGCTCCATACGTTCAATCGCGTGACGGTATTCATCCATATTGAACACACCGCATTTCACCGCTAAGCTATACAAAGCATTGGCGCGAATTTCCCAGTCAGCGTGAAACACAGGAGCATTTTTGCTGTGACGTACGGTTCCGAATCCTTCTTTGCCGCCCAGATCATGCATGCCATCCATGGCGTTTCCTTTACAAGCGGGCCACGCCGATGAGCGCGTCCTTGTTGACTAATGCAGCTAATTGTTCTGTCGTTAAACCTTCAGTACCTGCAGGACGCTCTGGTAACACCATGTAACGCGTATCAGCGGTGGTGTCCCAGACGCGTATTTGCATGTGAGCGGGTAAGTCGAGCCCCATTTCTTTAAGCACAGTCCGTGATTCACGAACCACGCGTGCACGATATTCCAAATCTTTGTACCAATCGGGTGGTAAACCAATGATGGTGAATGCTGTACACGAACAGAGTGAGCAGCAAATAACGTTATGAATATCCGCTGTGTTTTCCAGCACCACAAAATGCCGGTGGTGCGGCGGCATGCTTAAACCCATTTCTTTAATCGCTGCTGTTCCGTTCTCTAGCAATCGCTGTTTGAAGTCGGGGTCAGTCCAGGCGCGAGCGACTAGACGCGCACCGTTGGCTGGTACCCAATGCTCATTTGCTAAGTCATGAAAGGTATCGATGAATTTTTCTGGCTCCATACCGTGCTTTTCCAGTACGGTTTGTATGGAGTCCAGTCGTTGTTCAATGCTAGCGATGGCGGATGGTTTGGCATTCATGAGGTGCTCACGATAGAGGTCTTGGGTTTATGTTAACACTTATTGATGTCACGTTTAGCAGTTTGACTTTTCCACTTATTGAGAGCTGGCGGGCGTTATGGCATGCTGTCCTCAGCCACCCACGAATGACGAAACAATCGGTAAATTAATCGACAAAACTGTAGGGAACAAACATGTCAAAAGACTACAAGCAAATTACCAAAGATATCTCGGGCTCCTTGGTAAAGTTGCGAGCTGAAGCTCCGGAAATGATGAAGGGGTTCAGCGACTTAGCCGCGGCTGCGACAAAAGCAGGAGCGTTGGACAAAAAAACCAAAGAATTAATTGCGCTGGCTTTGGGCGTTGCAGCTCGCTGTGACGGTTGCTTAGGATTTCACACACAAACCTTAGTGAAACTTGGCGCCACTAAACAAGAAGTCATAGAAACCTTGGGAATGGCCATTTACATGGGTGGCGGGCCATCATTGATGTACGCAGCAGATGCATTGACGGCATTTGAACAAGCGCAGGTTTGATAGGTTTTTTTAACGATCTTGTAACTCAGGATTTGGATAATCTTCCTGGTAACGGGATATGGACTACTATCAGCTTGGAGCCTAGAATTACGAGAGTATTTTTTGGCAAGACATTTAAAAACCAGGAAATACAATCAACAATGAGCTCTCTTTACAGAGTATCCGCCGTATTTAGGTTCTGTTACCGCAATAATCTTAATAATATTGGAATTGATCAGAAGTTATTGAGCGTATCCGGTGAAAGTGAGGAGTATGTTATCGCTGCGTTAGCGGTGGCGTTTCCCGAGCGAGATAGTTTTTCTATTGTCTCGTTAAACTGGAAATAATCGCTAAACTGAGCTTCAGTGTTTGTTGCACGATCTTTTAC
>JBEDHZ010000266.1:0-2747 GCA_041173845.1 Pseudomonadota bacterium | reverse complement strand
GCCATCGGCGCTGTTCTCGGCACGAAATGCTATGCGCCTCTTATAATGGCGTTTATTTCATTGCTGAAACTCTTTGGACATGCACTACATATCGACTCGAGGCCATGCGGCCAGACCCTCTTTTTCCGAGATCCTGCTGGGTGGATTAGCTCCGGATGGTGGTCTATACCTTCCTTTGACCTATCCTAAGGTTAGTGCTTCGGAGCTCGACGCTTGGCGCTCATCGAGCTATGCCGAGCTGGCTTTTCAGGTTCTGCACAAATTTGCAACGGATATTCCAGATGCCGACCTGAAGCAGTTGGTGACGTCCACGTATACAGCTCAGGTTTACCGTAACTGTCGCGCTGGTGAAGACCCAAGCCGTATAACGCCCCTGCGCACCTTGGAACAGGCCAATGGTCAGCAGCTTCTTTTACAGAGCTTGTCCAACGGCCCAACCTTGGCCTTTAAAGATATGGCGATGCAATTGTTGGGGAATTTATTTGAGTACACCCTGCAAAAGCGAGGTACCGAGCTAAATATTTTGGGCGCAACCTCGGGCGATACCGGAAGTGCTGCTGAGTACGCCATGCGCGGTAAGCATGGAATTAAAGTATTTATGCTTTCACCACACAAGAAGATGAGTGCGTTTCAGACGGCTCAGATGTTCAGTTTGCAGGATCCGAATATTTTCAACATCGCCGTGGACGGCGTGTTTGATGATTGCCAGGATATGGTGAAGGCCGTATCGAACGATTTAGAATTTAAAGCGCATCAAAAAATAGGTACTGTCAATTCAATTAACTGGGCGCGAGTGGTGGCGCAAGTTATTTACTATTTCCGTGGATATTTGTCCGCGACCACCTCGAATGATCAGCAGGTGTCATTTACTGTACCTTCTGGAAATTTCGGCAACATATGTGCTGGCCACATCGCTCGCATGATGGGTCTGCCGATTAAAAAACTAGTTGTTGCGACGAACGAAAACGATGTCCTGCATGAGTTTTTCCAGACCGGTATATATCGTGTACGTAAATCATCCGAGACCTTGCACACCAGTAGTCCGAGTATGGACATTAGCAAGGCCTCTAATTTTGAGCGATTTATTTATGATTTGCTGCAAGGTGACACGGATCGCGTGCGTCAGCTTTTTCAAAAAGTAGAGCGAGAAGGTGGGTTTGATCTCTCCGGTAAACCCGGAAGTGATGGCAATGAATTTATAGGCATTGAGCGTTTTGGTTTCTCGTCTGGGAAATCAACCCATGCAGATCGCATAAAAACAATTCAAGACGCTGCAGCTCGTTATCAATTAACTGTTGATACCCACACCGCGGATGGCATTAAAGTCGCTCGTGAGCATATCGAACAAGGTGTACCCATGATCGTACTTGAGACAGCGCTACCCGCTAAATTTAATGAAACCATTCGTGAAGCATTAGGCCATGATGCTGAGCGTCCTGCTGGCTTTGAAAATATCGAATCACTGCCACAACGCTTTGATGTGATGGCAGCTGATTCAGCAGAAATTAAGCGCTATGTTGCCGCCCGAACGGGTTTGTAATTCGCCGCTCCATTTCACGCGCACTAAGACAGAAACTAGCAATAACATGAATACAAAACCGCCCATGCTGAGCACCAAAGAGGCGCTAGCCTCACTTTTAAGTGCCGCCAAGCCGTTAGTCGACGCTGAAACCATCCCTACCATCGATGCGACGGGTCGGGTACTGGCTGAACATTTGAAATCGCAATTAAACGTGCCTACGATGGACAATACCCAAATGGACGGGTATGCGGTCAGGGCGAGTGATTGCGCTAGCGGTAGCGCGCTTCTTCGCGTCTCGCAGCGTATACCGGCCGGGCATGTAGGGGAGCCACTAGCAGCAGGTACGGCAGCACGAATTTTTACTGGCGCTTTGATTCCTGAAGGCGCTGATGCCGTTGTAATGCAAGAGCAGTGTCAGTTTGATGAAGCCACCGGCTCGGTGACTGTGAATCACACACCGGCATCAGGTGAATGGGTGCGACGCGCGGGTGAAGATATACAAGCGGGCAGCATTATTCTTGAGTCGGGTACGCGTTTGCGGGCGCAAGAAATAGGTCTGGCGGCTTCGGTTGGTTTGGCCAATGTATCGGTATTACGCAAATTACGCGTTGCCGTATTTTTTACCGGTGATGAATTAACCATGCCGGGTGAGCCTCTGAAACCCGGTGCGATTTACAACTCGAATCGTTTTATGTTGCGTGGCTTGCTGCAGCAATTAGGGTGTGAAGTGACCGATCTGGGGAATGTGCCTGACACACTAGCGGCAACCCGTCAGGCCCTGCGTCAGGCAAGTAAGGGTCATGATCTGATCGTGACTTCTGGTGGTGTCTCGGTAGGTGAAGAAGATCACATCAAACCTGCGGTTGAAGCCGAAGGTCGACTCAATCTTTGGCAGATTGCGATCAAACCCGGTAAGCCACTCGCGTTTGGTGAAGTTCGCCGAGAAAATGATTCTACGAATGCTTTCTTCGTGGGCTTACCCGGCAACCCTGTATCTAGCTTTGTTACTTTTTTATTGTTTGTTCGGCCTTTCATTCTTGCCTTGCAGGGCGCGAAGGTCACGCCTCCCAAGTCGTATCCTATGCGTGCCGACTTTGTCTGGAAGAAGCCTGATCGTCGAAATGAATATCTGCGCGCGCGTGTAAATGATGCGGGTGGACTAGATCTTTTCCCTAACCAGAGTTCAGGTGTGTTGACCTCCACTGTGTGGGGTGATGGACTGGTT
>JBEDHZ010000265.1:0-2799 GCA_041173845.1 Pseudomonadota bacterium | reverse complement strand
TTGGTGCCAACGTCAGAGCGCATGTATACCTTCTCGACCACAGCGCACTGGGGCGCTCGCTTGTGGGAAGGTTCAGAGATTTATATTAATCCTGAGGTTGCTTCTGGCATTCCTTTTTCATCTGACTTAGTCGGGCTGGGTGGTTTTACGAACGGTGAAATCACGCGTGCAGCGGGTAGTAATCCCAAGCTGTATCTGCAGCGATTATTTTTGCGTCAAACCTGGAATCGTGGTGGTGGCAAAGAATCTATTGAATCTGATTTCAATCAGATGGCTGGGAGCGTAGATAAAAATCGATTTGTGCTCACTGTCGGTAATTTTTCTACTCTGGATGTCTTTGATGACAATTCTTACGCGAAAGATCCACGAACTCAATTTATGAACTGGGGTGGTTGGACCTATGCGGCGTATGACTACGCCGCTGATGCGCGTGGTTTTGGTTGGGGTTTTGCAGGCGAGTGGTACCAAGAGGATTGGGTGTTTCGTTTTGGTCGTATGACACCGCCAAAAATACCGAATGGATTAGCGCTGGACTTTGCATTTACTCGTCACTATGGCGATCAGATAGAAATCGAAAAAGGCTACTTGGTAAATAACCGTCCCGGTAAATTGCGTTTACTCGCTTACAGAAATCGGGGTGTTCTGGCTCGGTTTGATGACGCCCGCTTGGCATTAACCGCCTCCGGTCAAGAGACGATTCTTGATGTGCGAACGAGAGAGCAAATAAAATATGGCGTAGGTATCAACACTGAACAAGAAATCACTGATGCAATCGGTGTGTTTTTACGTGTAATGAAATCGGATGGTCGCACTGAGACACAAGCGTTCACCGAAGTAGACGAATCATTGGCAGTGGGTGCCTATTTCAAAGGTGCCGCTTGGGGCAGGGCCAAAGATACGTTCGGCGTGGCCTTGATGATGAATGGTTTGTCGCGTGAGCGCCGTCAGTACCTTGAAGCAGGCGGAGTTTCATTTTTTATCGGTGATGGTTCATTGAACTACAAACCTGAGACGATACTAGAAACTTTCTACAGTATCGGGGTGGTAAAAAATGTTTGGCTGACAGGTGACTTTCAACATATACAAAACCCAGCCTACAATGCTTCACGAGGACCAGTAAACGTTTTTGCAATCCGAGCACATGCTGAATTTTAGAGAGTAATGCCTTGACGCTGAGGCAAAAATGCCGAAGCTGGGTGTAGATAGCATGCGTTATTTAGCTTAGAGTCGAATAGCTTGTTTGACACTTCGCAAAGCTTCCTCTGCATGGGCGAGTATCTTCAAAGTGCGATCTACCTGATTGATGCTTAGCCCTCTTGTTTAGGCAATGGTAAAGCATTGAGATGAAGGTTCAAATCGTATAGCCTTGGATTCCAGAGAATCCGGGGCTATTTTTTTGGTTTAGACTTGTGCTGTAAAACATCAGCACAGGTTTGCCATGACTACTACCCGCTTCTCTGACACTTACTTAAATTCACTCACGCAGGCCGCACATGACTCACCGCGGCGGCGCCAAAGTAGAACGATACACATCACAACTGACGATCCTTGTCAGCGTTTGTTCAATGCCATTGAGATGGATAGCTATGTTCGTCCTCATCGTCACAAAATTGATCCCAAGGTTGAGACGCTGTTTGCTATCAGAGGCCGATTTCTACTCGTTACCTTTACGGAGCAAGGAGAGATTGAGGAAGTTATTCCTTTTCATTCTGAAAAATATAAATCAAGTAATGATTCTGGAGCTGGTGTTGAAATTGAGGTAGGAACCTGGCACACGATTATCGCTACCGAACCACATTCCATATTGTTAGAAGTGAAGGCAGGCCCGTTTAATCTCGAACTCTCAAAAGAGCCAGCACCGTGGTCACCAGCAGAAGAGACAGAGGAAGGCCAAATCTACCTCGCACAATTGAAAAAAAGAATCGGTCTGAACGGAATTTAGATTTTATCGAGCGATAAAATTAGAGGGCTCTAATACACTGCGTGCGCTAGTTTTTAAGGGCATGATTAATCCCATTAACTTAGCGCCGTGCGCAACCAGTAAATCACCGTAGGTAATGTCACCATGTATGACGGCAGTTTTACGGAAGATAGCTCTTTCCGTTGCCATGACATTGCCTTCTACTTTGCCTTCAACCGTTACTTGATAGGCGCTGATATCGCCACTAATTTCACCTGTTTGTCCGATAAAGATTTGGACTTTTTTTTCAGGTGGAGCTTCAATATTTCCAAAAACTTTGCCATCAATGCGTGTACTACCCGTGAGTACTAATCGCCCATGTATTTCTGAGCTTTCGCCTATCAAGGTATCGAATTTTTCCGAGCTTTGAAGGAGGTTGTTCGAATTTTTCAGTGAAAACATCCGCTGCCCTTCAGTGAGTACGTTTGCAAATCATGATGTCATTTCAAGAAGAGCGCCTGTTGGTATTTTAAGAACAAACTAGCGTGAATGGCCTTTGTAAGACGATTTTTGGTCAGGTAACAAATTCTTCATAGAACGTACCATAGTTTACTTGCATCGGTTGCTATGGCGCATGCAAATAAGTGCGATCTAATAGGCTGGATGAGCCGGGCTAAGCATGGAGTGGCGAATCTACGGGATGAATCTTAGAAAAAATTATTTTTTACAGAGAAGATTATAAAAATCTTCTTCAGGCGAATTTCGTTGCAGGTTTTGCCACTTACCTCCTGCGTCACTAGAAACGACGGGCTTGCCTTCACCGTTGGAGCGGCTGTAGCTATAAGACATGAGCTCGCGAGTGCTTTTATCGCTGCAGTTAGCCTGCATCAGATATTTGA
>JBEDHZ010000264.1:0-2856 GCA_041173845.1 Pseudomonadota bacterium | reverse complement strand
GTACTTCAAATTACCGCCCTCGTCTAAATCAGTCAGCGAAGGCACCTCGCCATAATGACCGCCTTTGACGGGTTTGCCAATCACATACATATGATTAGCCGTTCCGTGATCGGTCCCCAAGCTGGTGTTCTCTGCAGCGCGACGACCAAATTCTGAAAATACCAGCAAGGTCACATCATCAGCCCGACCGATGCGCTCAAGATCTTTCATGAAACCAGCTACTGCATCGGATACATACGTTAGCAATCGTTGATGCTGCTCAGACTGCTGTACGTGCGTGTCAAATGCATTGTGGCGATAGCCCACGTAATACAGTCGAGTCGGTAAATCAGCCTTAATCATCGCAGCCACTTTGGTCAGATCAACGGGAATAATGCCGTAATCCACCGGCGTTTTGTAATTTTCCCAAGCCGCCCTAACCAAACCTGACGCCTGACGCGCACTATCAGCTACGCTATGCAGAAAATTTTGCGTAGGATTTGTCGCACTGACTTGCATCCCATTGTCCAGCAAAGCACGGCTTTGCAGTAAGCCTTTGCGTGTAAAACGATCCGGGTCATCAAACACGACCGGCACGTGGCGCGCAGCGCGTACTGCCAGCGATTGGCGTTCGTCAATATTGACTAAAAAATTTGGCGTTAGCTTTGGATCGATCGCGTCCGCCACTCGACCCAACCAACCATACGGCTCGCCACCATTTGGAACGCCGGTATGCCAATAGGCCATCGAGGTGAAATGAGAAAACGACGGTTGTGCATAGCCACAACCGTGCATAACCGCCATGCGTCCGTCTTTAAACAATTGCTCGAAACCCGACATGCCGGGACTAAAGCCGAAATGATCATCAATCTTGCGCAACTTGTTGGCTTTGATGCCGATCTTAGGACGCAAGCGATAGTAGGCATCGTCGGCATAAGGAACCAGCGTATTCAATCCATCATTCGCACCCGAGAGTTCCATCACAACGAGAATGCGGCGTGACGCATCCTTTTGTGCTGCTTGCGCGGGCAACCAAGGCAGTCCAGCCGATAGCCCTGCTCCAGCTAAGGCAGAGAGTAATTGACGACGCGTCAAGTTAGTGTGGTGGTCTGACATGGATTTATCCTAATTGGTAATCTGGCAGCGACAAAATGACATGCAACGCGTTACGCAGCGCATCTTCCATGTATGTGTCAGCCGCTTTTAAATCAGTGGTTCCAAGATCGGAAGCTAATAGCTCGCCGATTTTTTTTCGCAGTTCTGGGCTAACAGGCGTAGTCAAAAAACGAACCAGTAAATGATCCACCGCATCTTGCGCCGTTTTGCAGCCCGCTGCTCGCACCATGCCGGCCACATCTAACTGAGCTGTTGTGCGAGAGATTGGTTTAACTTTTTCAATTGCTTTACGCCATGCGTGATAACTCGCTAAACGTGTATTGAAATCTTCGTCACGATCAGCTTGCATCGACATCGAGCTCAACTCTTTGCCATCGGGCTTGGTGGCTGTGGTGACATCTTTACCCATCGATAATTGTTCAGCGACAGAGATGATTTGATACTGGCTGCCGGGCACACGATCGTTAGCGACAAAATCAATCTGAGGAAAAACGGTGTCGTAAATAAAATTACCGCGCACTAGCAGCAAGCCTGGTGTAATCCAACTTTTACCACTAGCCCATCCAGCGACGTTCGGTGGGAACATCAATTTCTGTCCCATAGAATCGGTTAATTCATTGAAGTCAGGAATGCCAGGTACTTCTTTCAAACCCATTTTTCTATACGTAGAAACGACCAACTCAACCGGAGATTTAATATGAGTCGCCACCGCTTCATCGCTATAAAAATCGCGCGAATTAAATATCGTTTCTAAAAAAGGAGCGATCTCATAGCGAGAATCTCGTAATAATTTACCCAATTTCACCCGCAACTCAGGAGAGACATCATCGCGAACGAAAAAGCGGTATAGCTTAGTAGCGACAAATTCCGCGGTCACTGGTTGCGCCAGAATGATGTCAATGACTTGTACACCATCAAAATTCCCGCTGCGGCCCAACACTTTTTTAACATCCGCATCGTGCTGAGCTGGATTAACTACGAAGTTCAGACCACGATAATTCCAACCAGTGAAGGCGCGCGCGGCTTCACGAATATCTTCTTCGGTGTAATTACCCACACCCATGGTGAATAGCTCCATGATCTCGCGGGCAAAATTTTCGTTAGGTGCGCCCTTAACGTTCACCGCAGCATCCAGATAAGCCAACATGGCAGGATCTTTCGCTACACCGATTAGCAGATCACGAAAATTACCGGTCGCCTTCGCTCTAAACAATTCGTTTTGCTTGAGCATCTTGCGATAGTCACGCACTTTCTCATCGCCGGTAGCAAAATGCCCATGCCAAAACAGCGTCATTTTTTCTTCCAGCGGACGGCGGGTGGTCAACATACGATTGGCCCACCAGTAGCCTATGCGCTGACTTTCTAATTTACTTGCACGTAGCCAGTACAAATAACGATCAGCGACCTGCTGAATACGGCGATTTCCATCAGGCTTAACCTTCACACCGAGTGATTCACCCGTGTCGCGCGCTAATTCAGTCGCTGCGGGACGCGATGTGGCAAAGGGTTCTAAACCCGGATCAAAGGCGCCAGATTCCTCAAACGCTGGCAACGGATTAGGGATGCGCTGATAACGCACCAACCGACGCACTGCCTGGCTTGGCGAAAGTTTGGCAAACTCATTGATTTCTTCCGGTGTGGCGCCAAAGCCTGTGCGCTCCAACAGATGAGCCGCACGATCACGATTCCAATCCGCTTGATTAATGGGACTCAAATCATTAGTCCAGCTAGCAGGCGCCGCTAAAGACACCGGACTAACAA
>JBEDHZ010000263.1:0-2857 GCA_041173845.1 Pseudomonadota bacterium | reverse complement strand
ACTCGAACGTTATGGCATGAGCGAAACCGGTATGTTGACCTCGAACCCTTACGAAGGCGAACGTAAAGCGGGAACTGTTGGACCTGCCCTTCCAGGTGGTAGCGTGCGTGTGGTAACAACCCAAGGCACTGATTGCGCAGTCGATGTGATTGGTGATATTCAAGTGAAAGGGCCGAATGTTTTTCAGGGCTATTGGCAAATGCCTGAAAAGACTGCGGAAGAATTTACTAACGATGGGTATTTCAAAACCGGTGATGTTGGCCGCATGGATAACGACGGCTATATTTCTATCGTCGGCAGAAGCAAAGATTTGATTATCTCTGGCGGTTATAACGTCTACCCCAAAGAAATTGAATCGGTCATTGATGAATTACCGGGCGTACTTGAATCAGCGGTCATCGGCATTGCGCACCCTGATTTTGGTGAAGCGGTCACCGCAGTTATAGTGCCACGCGATGGATGCCAGCTTTCAGAAGTCGACATCATCGCCACACTCAAAGAAAAAATCGCCAACTTCAAAGTACCCAAACGGGTGTATGTTGTTGAGGAACTACCACGCAACACCATGGGCAAGGTTCAGAAAAATCTCTTGCGAGAAAAATTCAGCGCTAGCTGATTTATCTGAACGCTTTGTAAAGCATGTACGCAGCCAATGCGTATAAGACGATCGCAAATACTTTTTTGAGGCTTTTAACAGGCAGCGCATGCGCTGTTTTTGCGCCATAGGGTGCGGTAAATACGCTAGCAACCGAAATCACTAACAAGGCTGGCAAATAAATAAAGCCTAGCGAACCCGGTGGTAAGCCTGGCTCATGCATACCGAAATAAATATTCGACAGCGTTCCAGCCAGCGCTATCGGAAAACCTAAAGCCGCACTGGTTGCGACAGCATTGTGAATCTTCACATTACACCAGGTCATAAAGGGTACGGAGATAAATCCTCCACCTGCACCTACCAAGCCTGACAGCACCCCAATAATCGTACCAGCACCAAACATGCCAGGCGCTTGCGGAAGTTCACGCGATGCGGCAGGTTTTTTATCCATCAGCATTTGCGTCGCAGAGAATCCCACGAAGATCGCAAAGAATAACGACAAACCAAATGAATTCAACTTCGTGCCTATCCACGGACCTATCCACGAACCAATCAAAATTCCTGGTGCAAGTATTTTTACCACCGGCCACAGCACCGCACCTCGTTTGTGATGCGCACGCACAGAAGATAAAGACGTAAACATGATGGTCGAGAGTGATGTCGCAATCGCCATGTGCACAATGAGTTCGCGCGGAAATTCACGCGCAGTTAACAGCATGGTGATGAATGGCACCATCAGCATGCCGCCACCTATGCCTAATAAACCCGCCGCGAATCCCGTGAAGGTACCCAACAGAAGAAACATGAGAATCAAGCTAATATCCATTCGGGTCTTTCAGAGAGATTTTTTTGGAATAAGTTTTTGTACAATGAATTTCCATTCAGCGGTCGTGACAGGCGTAATCGACAGTCGGTTACCACGACGCAAAATGATCATGTCAGATAATTCGGGATGCGCACGCAATTCAGGCAAACCGATCAGTCGGGATTTTGCAGTCGCCTTTATATCAACCAATAACCAGCGTGGATTTTCTGGAGTAGATTTAGTATCGTAATACGGACTCTTACGATCAAATTGGGTTGGATCGGGATAACTGGTGCTATTGACTTCAGCTAAACCCGCAATCCCCGGCTCCGCGCAGCTGGAATGGTAGAACAGTACACCGTCACCCACACGCATTTCATCACGCATAAAATTACGCGCCTGGTAATTACGCACTCCCGTCCACGGAACACTGCCAGCCTTTGCAGCGAGCGCATCATCGATGCTAGTCTCGTCGGGCTCAGATTTCATCAACCAGTAACGCATTCTTTTTATTGTGATAGAGCGAACACGCCCAATAAAAAAGCGGCTGCATATGATGCAACCGCTAGAAATAAAAATCCCGCCTGTGCCGCTGTGCCGGCATCCTGAACCTATTCGGTTCAAGGCGGCCACAGTAGTTCAATATTGGGATCGTCGGACTAGCGACGTTCACGCCTACTGAACGAATCCCGCAGCCAGTGCGCGTGAATGGTTCAAGGAATATATGGCAATCGCGAACACGGCAGGAGAGCTAAGTCTACCTTAAACCCAGCAGCTGTGAAAGATTTTATAAAAGCGATTACGCAAACTCTGCGCAGAACGTGATGTGATCAAAAAAGTTTTTCTTGCGGTGCGAGTGCACTATCGAGCAAGGTATTCATCGTTGTTATTTTCTCGCGCACTTCTGACAAACTCAGTGCGGCAAATGGACCCGTTGAATTACGGGTTGCCAGAAAATCTGCAGCAATACCGAGCGCAGCCATGACTGCAATTCTATCGGTGCCTTTAACTTTACCCGTGTCACGAATCGAATTCATGCGTTCATCAAGGTAAGCGACCGCTTGCTTCAATGCGAGTTCTTCACCTTCCTTGCACGCCAGCCGGTAGGCTTGGCCCATGATGGTCACGTCGAGAGTGGTCATGCAGTCTCCTGGTCGCTCGGTGCAGGCATTGTATCGATCAGCGCAGACACGCGGTCGTGCGCTTCTTTCATACGAGAAGAAAGCTGGGCGTTTTCATCCGTCAGTGTTGTCACTTCATGGCGCAGCTCCGCGTTTTCGCGGCGCAAGGCGCGTGTTAGTTCGGCCAACTGACTGACCTTGTCCAGCAAAGAAGAAAAATCGGAAACCATCCCGCAACTATAGTCGGGCGGGTTAATTTCCGTCAATACATTCAGGGACTTGTCATACTTTCTTGAGATTTTAGCTGAGTGATGATGCGAAATTCGAAAGAATCAG
>JBEDHZ010000262.1:0-2873 GCA_041173845.1 Pseudomonadota bacterium | reverse complement strand
TTATTATTTTTTAGTAATTAAATCGGTGGTGTGCCACGACTGCTTTTTAGTCAGGTTGGCTGTCGAAACTAGGTCTGTGTGCCCTTATCAGTAGCATCTGAGGAAGTGAAAAAAACGAAATCCAACGGAGATTTCGTTAAATAGAATGAAACCGGTCGAAACGAACCGGAGGAGGCGCGGCATGAATTGGGATCTGGGGATTTTAAAGAAATCTAAATTTCTTATTGAACAATTAAGTTCATGGCCGACTAAGGGGAACTCAAAATTAGAAAATTCGCAACAACCCTCTTCACTGACGAGCGATGACCCTCTTTACGGCAAAGACACCCTACTGGAAATCCTTCAATCGGAAATCATTCCAAGCTTGGTCGCATCCAAAGATAAAGAGCCGCGCCTTTCAGCTGGAGGCGGGATGAGCGAATACACACCCAGCGCCGAGCAAGTCTACGACTTTGCGCTACTCTGCCTTAATCCCGATTTAAGCAAAGCAGATGCATTTGTTCAGGATCTTCTTAATAACGGCAAAAGCGCCGAGAGCGTTTACCTCAATCTATTTACTCCAGCGGCCAGACAATTAGGAGCCTTATGGGAAGAGGATGTCTGCAATTTCATTGAGGTTTCGATAGGCCTGGTAAAAATACAAACCATCACCCGTAAGCTCGGTAACTCATTTAATGAAAAGCGCAGCTTTGGTGGTCGCGGAGAAAAAGCCTTGTTCGCTCCCTCGCCCGGATCTCAACATACCTTCGGTGCATTAATGGTGTCCGAATTTTTCCGCAAAGAGGGATGGCAAGTCTGGATGGAACTCGGACCTGCCGAATCTGATTTATTGACCACCATTGCAGACGAATGGTTTGACGTCATCGGATTATCGATAGGCAGTGATGCAGAACTGGACGACTTGTCTGGTTTAATAGGACGTATTCGGGCAGCATCGAACAATCCAACGGTGTTCGTCATGATCGGTGGAGCGGCCATTTATGGGCGCACTGATCTGAGCAATCGCTTTGGTGCTGATGCCTTTGCTGCTGATGCAGTCAGTGCTGTAGAACTCGCCAGAGAATTGCTGGCAACGACCGCCTAAACCATAACCCCCTAAAAGGGCATTAGTTCTTCCCACCACACAGCAGGTTCAATAAATCGAGATACTGCGTATCGCGCGGAACGTAGCCCCAGTTTTCTGGTCGGACTCGACTACCTACCATATTCCCCTCGCCCATTTCACCATCGTAGATACTCATTTTGATCATTCGCAGTTGCTTAAATTTACAGTTAGCTTCGTAGAGCGTTTTTTCAGATACCCATCGATCTTTTTTATTTTTATTCTTGTAATTAATCAGAATCATGACTCGGGTATAGCGTTTGTTCGTTAGCGTCTCCGGGTCATAATAGTATTTGCTATTCGTCCCCTTTGAAAATTCGATCCATTCAGCTGTAGCTAGCGGACTGATCAATACGGCACACAATGCAATCAGTAATCTCATCATTATTTAGACGGCCCTTACGTAGTCTGAGCAGCCGCCGCAGCGCTAGCTGCGGGAGCGAAATACACTTCTTTTGTTCGTGGTAATGCAAGTGTAATCGACCAATGGATCACCAGCACCACGTTCGGCATAGCAGCACGATAAGCTAGTAGCCCACGACGACCCATGCCATTGAATCTGCCTTTCATTACCTTCTCTTTAAACGCCTACTAACATAGGTAATTTTACAGCCCAATTAGAGAGCTGAATCTGCACTAGGCCTCAAGCTCATCTACTTCTCTAAGAGTTCATTCAGCGGAGGTAGACACCTACCCAAAGCCCATCGACCGCTAGCCAAATTTGCAGCACTGAACATGCTGATACCAAGAAGTCCGATTGTTTTACACCTAGAACCCATACTCAGAGCTGTTGCTCATAGACAACAAATTATCGACTTCTTTTGATTTTGAGTGTATACCGTCATACCGTATAAATGATTTATATCGTTTTTTAGGTACGGTAGTGAAATACACTATGGTCAACTTTAAGGAGACCTCTAAAATGAACTCGAAAACCAAACCAGCAGCAAAACGCTCTGCTGCTACCAAAGCGAAGCCAGCGGCGAGAAAAACGCCAGCCAAAGCCGCGAAAAAAGTCACTGCTACGAAAGCAGACAAGCTGACTAAACCCCAACTCGTACGCGACAGTTTCACCATTCCCGAGTCGGAATACGCTGTACTAGCGAAAGTCAAAAAAGCCTGCCTGAAAGAAGGTTTCGAGATCAAGAAAAGCGAGCTCATCCGGATTGGTATCGCTCTGCTCGCAGACATGAGTAGCTCCAAAGTCAAATCAGCCAAGAAAAAGCTTCAGACGGTGAAAACCGGTCGACCAAGGAAGCACAAGTAAGCCCTCAAGGCTTTTTTTAACCGCCCTTCTACTCGGCGTCTACTAGCCAAGAAGGGTTTCTTTCTTGTTTTTAGGGGAAAGGAATTACCTATGCAAGGACTTCACCTCACCGCAGATATTGCGGGTTGTCATACCAACCTAAAGTTAATGACGGATGCAAAATCATTACGTCGCAAATGTCTAGAGCTAGTAGACAAAAGTGGCCTGACCGCTGTCAGCGAAGTTTTTCATGCCTTCCCAGGCTTGAATGAAGGTGAATGCGGTGGCGTTACAGGTACCGTCCTGCTAGCAGAGTCGCACTTGGCCCTGCATACCTGGCCAGAGCTAGGCGCGATTACTTTCGACGTGTATGTCTGTAATTTTTCTATGGATAACAGCGGCAAAGCTGCCACGCTACTCGAGTCATTGATCAAACTTTTTCAACCCACGGATATCGTCAGAAACCAACTGACTCGGGGTGAAGTAGGTGCGGTAGTGATTACTGCGTAGCAAGTAAGAAAATTC
>JBEDHZ010000261.1:0-3184 GCA_041173845.1 Pseudomonadota bacterium | reverse complement strand
ATACTAAGCCTAAAAGTATGCCTGTACCTGCAGCAATCAATGCCGACTGAAACGGCCGTTCGCGTATGAACTCTATCGTTACATCGCGACTTTGAGCTAATTGCCGAGTTGCTTGCCCAGCGATTCCACGCGCCACATTTTTCATCGATGAAAAGCGCGCCATCAATCGGTCTCTTGCTTCACAAAGTTCACTCTCGGTGAGTGTCGAAGCATGCGACATCAAGGCATCAAGATCTTCTTTAAGATTGGCTAATTCTTGACGCAATCCCAGCACACTAGTAGATCCATTGGATGAAAGGTAATCAAGGCGAGCGTTCTTGATTTCTTCACCGACCACAGGGACTTCTTTTCTCATCGTGACCTCCGTTGAACAAGTTGACTCATTAGATGTGGATTTGTACACAGGGTTCCACGCGTTCGATAAATGAGACCAAAAGTGTTTCCTTGAGGCAATTATGATTTCAGGGAAATATCTTGCATAATTGCAAGATTCTGTTTTCGCGCTCGACTACATTGTTTTGCGCAATGTATCTATCACTATGCTTAAATTATTTCCGTCGTTCAACACTGAAAATCATATCGAACGAAACCGCATTGTGCTGGGCTGGAGTTTGGCTTGGCTGTTGATCGTCGTTTTAGTTTTTGCTGCCGCTTCAGTCAAAATTCAATTAGACCGTAATGAGCTACTCGATCAGTCACGTAATGAGGCCGTGTCTCGTGCTAGTACCGCTGCAGATCAAGTTTTACGAACCGTATCTCAAATTGATCAACTTTCTTTAGCGATTAAATATCAATGGGAGCATCGATCTGCACCTATAGATCTCGATGATCAATTTCGTCAAGGTGTCTATCAAAAAACCTTCTACCCAGTAGTTATTAATTCTCAGGGCTTTGCGGTATCTTCGACTCGGCAGCTTCCGAAAAATACCTATATGGGTGATTTGCCCTTTTTTGAAAAGCATAGAAAAGATCCTCAGGGTGGTTTACTGATTTCTCCGCCAGCAGACGGTCGTGGTGGTTTTGCTGGAAAAAAAATCATACGATTCACGCGTGCATTCAACCGGCCGGATGGATCATTTGATGGAGTAGTGTTGATCGCTATTGAAGTTAACTACGTCACTAGTTTTTATGACGAATCGCGGTTATTAGTGGGTGATTTTATTTCAGTATATTTCACGGATGGTGTACTTTTAGCCAGCCAATCGGGCGGTGGTTCGGCTAAGTCCTTGTATAAAGATTTACCTCAATTTGCTTTACCTGAGAGAAGTGCACGCCAACCTGAAGATCTATTTATCGATCAACGATCGCGTTTAGTTAGTTGGAAAAAAATTGAGAATTATCCACTGGTCGTTGCTGCGGCTATTGATGCTGATAATGCGACTACGTCCTATACCTCGACACGACTGACGTATATGAGTATTGCATTAGCGTTTAGTGCACTCATGCTGTTGTTTGCTACAGGGGGTGCATATACGCACCTTAGGAATATTGAACGCCAGAGGCGTGAATCTGAAATTCAGACTACATTTCGCTTAGCCGTCGATGGTGCGCATGAAGCCTTCTATATGGTCCAACCTACTTATCATAACGATGGGCGACTTCATCGTTTGTTTATTGAAGATTGTAACGAGCGAGCAGCGGAAATGGCGGGCTATCCGCGTTCCAAGTTGATTGGAAAGTGTTTAACTGAGGTTTACCAAGGTAGAGCTTTGCAAGGTTTGTTTGATTTTTTTTCCCATGTTTTGAAGAACGGATTTGTAGAAGATGAATTTCATGTTGCCCATGGAAAGCGGCATGCTGCCGGCTGGTTTCAGCGCCGGGCAATTCGTTCGGGTAATGGGGTAGCGATAACTATCCGCGACGTATCTGAAGCCAGACAACAAGCAGAGACTCTCGCTGTTATGGCGCGGACAGATTCATTGACTGGTTTACCTAATCGCCATTGGCTGAACGATTACCTGCCGAATGCATTAAAAAAATCAATAGAAAATAATCATCGTATGGCATTGCTATACGTTGATTTGGATAATTTCAAAGATATCAATGATTCACTTGGCCACAAGCGCGGTGATGAGCTAATCATTGCAGTCGCACAAAGTTTGCGACTAGCGCTACGAGAAGAAGACTATGTGGCGCGTATTGGTGGCGATGAATTTTTAATTATTATTACTCATCTGGACAAGATAACAGACGCTCTATCAATCGCCGAAAAATCACTGAAGGCGATTAGTTTGCAAAATTCAGTTTCACAGTGGCGCGGGTTTGTACCTAAGGCATCGATCGGGATCAGTATCTTTCCAGATCATGGCGAGGATATCGATAGTTTGTTAAGGGCCGCTGATGTCGCGATGTATCAAGCAAAAACAGAGGGTAAATCGCAATGTCGGTTTTATAACGAGGAATTTGCACAAAAAATTCGCGACAGAGTTTCTACTGAGCGCGCACTGGAACAAGCCATAAAGAACGATGAATTTGTCGTTTATTACCAGCCCAGAGCATTTGCTAGTACCGGTGAATTTGCCAGCATGGAGGCATTGGTTCGCTGGCGCGATCCCGAGCGTGGTTTAATTTCACCGGCCGATTTCATACCGATTGCAGAGGAATCACGGTTAATCATTCCGCTGGGTGATTTGGTTATTCGCAAGGTCTGCCAACAATTGGCTTTATGGCGTGAGCAGGGTTGCACATTGAGGCCAGTATCCATCAATGTATCGTCACTTCAGTTAATTGATGATGGGCTGCGCTTATCGATTACAAAAAATCTTGAAAAGTATGATTTGCCGGTATCGTTAGTGGCGCGACAACGGAGCATCCGCCGAAGGAACCGTTCACGGAGCCTGGAGCGCGCCTTCCTTCCAAAATGGCGTACACGAAGATCCGGCATGGCTGCTGGAGCACATCGACGATTTCGGAACAGGCTATTCCTCTTTATCGAAATTGCAAAGCTTGGATATTGATGTGGTTAAGATTGATCAATCGTTTGTTTACAAGCTAGCGACGGATCATCAGCGTAGGGCGCTTTGTGAAACCATTGTTTCTATCGGCCGCAGTTTAGACATTGCGATTGTTGCTGAAGGTGTTGAAACCACTGAGCAGTTAAAGATACTTCAAGCTATGAACTGTGATGAAGTGCAGGGATACTTGATCTCGAGACCTGTTCCCCCAGACGATATCCCCGCATTAC
>JBEDHZ010000260.1:0-5223 GCA_041173845.1 Pseudomonadota bacterium | reverse complement strand
TCTCGGTGTCCAATGGTAACCGGCTTGAAATCACATCGACCAAAACATCTCGCATCATCAATTCGCCTAAGCTCTCGAATCAAGCAACGATCAATTTAAATCCAGGTGCTAATGGAGGAACATCCACTGGTGCCACGATCACTGGTGCAGCGTTTGGTACGTCGCCTAACGTGAATGATTTCAGTAAATTTGATATCAATATTGCTGGCAAAGATTGGTCAATTATTCCGTTGCCAGGCTCCCCTACACTGTCCGCATTAGCTGAAAATATCCAAAGCCAGCTCCGCATTGTGGATGGCTCCAACGACATGAACGTTTCAGTGGCAAATGACGGCACCACACTGCAATTTACGTCGTCGAGTAATCGCGCTATAACCGGCGCGAAACTTACGCCAAAAACCTACGCCGATACACCTGAAGGAGTGGTGTCAGCGATTAATTCATCGGGCCAGGGTTACAAAGCACAACTGGTGAATGATGGTAGCGCCCGCCCTTTCAAAATCATGATCACAGGCGAAGCCGGATCGACTGAGAGTTTTACCTTATCGACGAATAGCACCACCTCATTAAATTTTTCGAATATCACCACCGCATCAGACGCCAACGTGACGGTGGATGGTGTGAGCTTCACACGTAAGACAAATACGATCACGGATGTGATTACCGGATTGACCTTAGATTTAAAAGCCACGACCACCACACCCGCCAGCGCGATGGTGAGCCGTGATACCAGTGCGATTAAAACTAAACTGTCTGATCTGGTCACGGCGTACAACGATTTCAATAACATCATCACGGAAACGACCAATCCAAAGTCGACTCTGGATACCTACGGCGCGACATTGGTAGGTAACAGCACGGTGCGGATGGTCAAGCAGCAGATGCGGCAGTTAATCGTCGGCGACTCCAGCACGGCGAGTGGCAGTTTTAAAAATTTGAGTCAGCTAGGCTTGAGCATCGATGAAAAAGGGGTCATGACGCTCGATTCAGCCAAGGCCGATGCCACTCTGAACAGCAACTACGATAACGTCGTGAAGGCCATGACGGGTGGCTTCAATAACCAGAGTGTTTACAGTACCGTTCCTGGCGGTATCGCAGGTGACGCGGTAAAAAAACTCACTAAGTTGCTGGCTCCCGATGGCGCACTGATGAACCAAAGCACGGGCGCCACGACTCAAAATGACAAATACAAAGCGGATATAACCAAGCTGCAAACTCGATTGGATGCTTTACTAACACGCTATAACAAGCAATTCGCTGCCATGGATAGCTTGGTGGGCAGTATCAATGCACAAAAGACCAGCCTGAAATCCACCTTCGACGGCATGATGGCTACTTACACTAATAAGTAAGCACCCTGTAACAATCACTAGCAACCTCTAACAAAAAAGCCTGGCCAGATAGTTGGCCAGGCTTTTTTCATGGTTAAAAGCCATTAGCGGCTTTAAACCAATGATTACCAGACTATTTTTTATCAAAAAAATAATTTACACCTTAGACCGGCAAAATTTTTCCTCCTGAGGGCTAAAGCTATACGAACTCGCACCGATACCCCAAACGTACAAGTTCGTTTTGTAATGTCGCTTCGTGGAATGCCAGCGATATCAGGCAAACCAGAAAGGTGGAAATGATGGAAATTCAATCAAGATCAGCGCCGCAGCCCAGCCCCAAACCGCAGCCAGCTGCGCCCCAGGCTCAAACCGCTGCGCCCGCTGCAACAGGTACGGCAATGGCAACTGCGCCTATTCCTAAGGCCGAGATTAAAGTCAACGTCGAACAGATGAAGAAAAATCTTGACCAGGCGATTGGGCAACTCAACGACAACATGCGTGACGGTGGCCGCAATCTAGCCTTCGCCATGGATGAAACCCTGGGCCGCCCCGTTATCGTGGTTAAAAAAGAAGATACCGGCGAAGTCATTCGTCAGATACCGAATGAGGTCGTCATCAAGGTCGCGCACAACATGGAAAAGCTCAAAGGCTTACTGTTTAACACGCGCGCCTAATATTTAATTAAAGCTTTTTTTATCACTACCGATTCATCAAACGTCAAGAAAAGATTCTTGAGTGATTCAGGTAAATCTAATTTAGGAGAACACCATGTCAGTGATTAACACCAACCTCAAAGCGCTCGTTGCACAAGAATCGATGCGCTCGAGCGATCTCAAATTGAGCGCCGCCATGGAGCGTCTCTCAACTGGATCGAGAATCAACACAGCTAAGGATGACGCGGCGGGTCTGGCGATTTCGAATCGTATGACGTCACAAATCCGCGGTATGGCTAAAGCTATCCAGAATACCAATGACGCGATCTCGATGACTCAGACTGCTGAAGGCGCCTACAAAGGTGTCAACGACATCCTGGCACGTATGCGTGAACTGTCAGTTCAGTCAGCTACCGGTACTATGAATGACAACGATCGTTCATCGATTCAACTCGAAGTAGCTCAGTTGAAATCACAGATTGACGACATCGCCACTAAAACTAATCACAACAACATCAAGTTGTTGGATGGTTCAGCACAAAAAGTAGTCATCCAAACAGGTACTAACCAAGGTGACACCATCAACCTGAATTTCGCATCAGCTCGCACTAAAGATATCGGTGTAGGCACACGTGCAACACTAGCATCTGCCGGTGGTCAATATGTTGCTGCTACTTCGTTCGATGCTCTTGAAGACAGCGCCATGTATTTGAACGGCGTCGCTATCGGTGCATCACAGGCTATCTCAGATAAAGCATCGACCGTGGCTGCTAGCGCAAGCTCGATTGCTAAAGCTGCTGCGATTAACGCAAAATCAGACTTAAGCGGTGTTTACGCTAAAGTCGACACTAACGTCGTTTCCGGTACTGGCGGCATGACAGCCACTGCCCTGACCGGCACGATCACCATCAATGGCGTGACAACGGATTCGTTCTCGACCAGCGCTGCCAGCACCTCACTAAGCCGCAAACAAACTGTTGTCGCCATCAATGCTAAATCCGCTCAAACAGGCGTGGTCGCGATTGATACTGAAGACGATACCTTGGGTGTTACATTGCAAGCCGCCGATGGCCGTAATATCGACATCGCATTCAACACGCTGACTGCAGCTGCAACCGGTGTGCGTGATACAGGTACCTTTGTTGGTAGCTACAATCTCTACACACTGGACAGCCGCAAAATTGATGTCAGCTTCCAAACTGGCGATCAAAACGTAGAAGCTTTCAGTGGCTTACGTAATGGTAGCTATGCTTCTGATACCGCTCTGTACAATAGCTACAGACGTTCTACTGCAGCAGAAGCGACTGCACCATCAACCACTACCACTGGTTTGTTGTCTAACAATAGCTTGATTCTGAACGGTGTAGCGATTGGTCAGGCACTCTCAACCGACGATAGCGCATCTGATACAACAGCTGCTTCGTCGACTCGTGAAGCTAGTGCTATCGCGATTGCAGCTGCAATCAATCGTAAAACAGATCTGACCGGCGTAACTGCTTCAGCATCACCTAACGTAATTCGTGGCGAAGGCTTCACAGCTGGCACCACTGCTGATATCTTTCTGAATGGCGTCACTTTCACAGCCAATGCTGAGACACGCAACGGCCTGATCGATTCGTACAATGCCGTATCCGATCGTACTGGTGTTGTTGCTAGCGCCTGGGGTGATGGCGTTGAACTGCGTGCGACTGATGGCCGTAACATTTCTATCGGCTCTGTTTCAAACGCCAACATCGGTTTGACAGGTATCACTATCGGTTCAGCCGCAGCTTCGGCCAATGCGACGACGTTCTACTCGCAAGTGACTTTGCAGTCGGATAACAAGTTCACCGTGAAATCCGGTAACGAAGGTATCGCTAACCTGGAACTCTTGGGCTTCCGTCAAGGCACCTTCGGTGGCGCTGATAATGGTCTAAAGATCAACCAGGTTGACGTATCCACAGTTTCTGGTGCTAACCAAGCGATCGTGGCTATCGATGCAGCTATCGAGACTATCAGCAAATCCCAAGCTAATTCGGGTGCGTTGAACAATCGTATGGACTACATCGTTGCTAACTTGTCTGAAGCTAGCCAAAACATGTCTGCATCACGCAGCCGTATCTTGGATACAGACTACGCAACTGAGACCAGCTCGTTGGCGAAACAGCAGATCATTTCGCAAGCGGCTACAGCGATGTTGGCGCAAGCGAACCAGCAACCACAATCGGTGCTGTCGCTGTTGAAGTAATCGCTTCATAAGCTGAACGATACGGGGGTGGAAACACCCCCGTATTTTTTTGTCTGTTGATTTCGTTATGAATGAAGCAGATAGATAAGCCCTGCTTATCTTAGCCCCACTTAGGATGTGATGCGTTAGCTAATGAATGAAGCGCACAGTCATTAAGCTATCACTGGCATCTCAGCAATAATCCACCTGCACTCCAGCAGCATCTGAGCAAAACTTCTCTAGCTCGGCTACAGCATCATTTGCGTACAAAGAAGCTTGCTTAAGTGGGAAGCCCATCGTATCAGCAGCTACTCCTATCAGTCGCTGTAACACCCATCATTTATAGCTACTCCCATAGACTGATTATGAATCAAAAAAGCGACTATGAAGAGTGGGAAAAAGACATAAAAAAAGGCGGCCACGAAGGCCGCCAAAGATCGCTGCTACTCCCCTGGCTGAGGATTACTTAATATAGTCAAACAAGTTGAGTTGAGAAATTTTTGCAAAGCTGCTCTGTGCTGCCTGCAAAGCCAACATATCTTTATTCATTTTCGTGATTGCTTCCGTGTAATCAGTATCTTCCACTTGGGATAGAGTCGTCTTCATGCGCAAGACATTCTCTTCAGCGAGTGAGGCCTGATTATCGATCTTATTCGTAGCAGCACCGATACTTGCCAGGCTGTCTGATAAGCCTTGTTGCAAGGTCCCTACTTCACCTACAGCACGCTTAATTGAACCCGCATCATTGGATTGCAAAGCGGCCGACAAATCATCAATCACTTGAAAAAATCCAACGGCTGTTTTTTTATTGTTATCTTCTACACGGACGATTTTATCGAAAGGATTAGTACCCGATCGATTAATATCAACGGCACTTTGATCACCCACACCAGTAGCACTTACCGTTTGGTCACCCTGATAGACTAATTTGCCATTTTCATCCGTCGCAAAGGCCTGCTTACCTACGCGACTACCTGAAAAAATAAAATTACCATTCACATCCTGAGTATTTGCCAGCGACAGTAATTGATCA
>JBEDHZ010000259.1:0-2902 GCA_041173845.1 Pseudomonadota bacterium | reverse complement strand
ATGTATGTGGGCATCACGCGTGCACAGCGTAGCTTGACGCTGACGTGGTGTAAAAAACGAAAACGCGTTCGTGAAAACATCGTCTGCGAACCCTCGCGCTTTATAAAAGAGATGCGAATAGAAGAGGGCGATGCCTTGCCCGATCAAGAAGCAGAAGTGACACCACAAGACAGACTAGCTAATTTAAAAGCCTTGCTGCAAAAACCCAAGGCAGCGTAAAAATAGAAAGCCGTATAAATTTTTAAGCCTGCCATCGTTGGACAATTCATGCATGAGCACTCGCACTGTGAAGCCTTTTCGTAATCCACATAATTTGCCCGTAAAACAGTGCGAAGCGTGCAAGCGGCCGTTTACTTGGCGAAAAAAATGGGCTTTAAACTGGGAGCAAGTACGCTATTGTTCCGATGCGTGTCGCAAAGTGGGCGCGCCCTCGTAAAACCCTCATCGAAAACACCATGAACATAGACGAACAATGGATTGCTTTAGAAAGCAAGATCGCTCATCAAGAGTATTTGCTCGAGGTGCTCAATAAAACGGTCTATCAACAGCAAAAACAAATCGATGAGCTAGATAATCTTTGCAAAGCACTGGCTAAACGCTTAGGTGATTTGCAGGCACGTGAATCAGATGCCATGCTGCCACATGAAAAACCACCTCATTACTAATGCGCTTTAATGCGCCGAACCTAAACAAAACTAAGCTCTGAGCCGCCCATGACTCACGAAAAAATTCTTGCTTCACTGCGAAGCGAACTCAATGAACAAACCGCACAAATGCGCTGGACCGAGCTCGAGCGATTTTTCGCCAGCGGTAGCGTAATTAGCATTGCGCCTGAACTCGATTTAATCGACGTGGGTGCGCATATCGCAGCCGACGATAAAGACAGCGTTCAACGCTGGATGGATGCCGGCTTGCTGCACAAGACCAGCGATGAACAAGCAACCGAATGGATGAAGAACGACGCCTTGTTATGGGTCGTAGTCGTCAAGCCTTGGATACTGGTTCAACACGAGCGCATTACGCCCACCGCTGCTAAGCAGTGAGCAAATGCTCGAAGATTTATCTGGGTATCGCGTGAGCGCTCGACGATGTAAGGATATTTACTTACATTAAGCCCATATTTAGGAGAAAAACCATGGCAGCCATACGTGAATTAGCCACCATTACCTCAAAGGGTCAGATCACCTTGCCTAAACTCATACGCCAAGCACTGGGGGTGGACTATGGTGACAAAGTTGCGTTCGATTTAATGGGTTCACAAGTTATCCTGAGCCGCGCCGATGATCTGCCTCATGAGGATCCGGCCATTGGTTCTTTTTTGGCATTGCTGAAAGCAGATAGTAGATCAGGCCAAAACCTGAGCGGTTTGCCCGATGAACTTGTGCAGGCCATATTGACCAACCTGAATCAGCCTGTTGATCTCGGTGCTGACATAGAAGGCGATGTGTCCTTGTGATCCAATGTCACGATTGTTTATCTGACCAACTAAAAAAATTGCATACGTCCGTGTAGCGGGCAAAGAAACTTAATAATCAGACCCATTCACCTACCTAAAGTATTACTAAAATATTGTGTGCCGTACTCACAAGCGCATGAGATTTCTATGAAGATAAAATCTTAGTCGCATGTCATGAACACCTACTGGCTGATCACTAACGCACTCACAGCGCTACTATTGCCCCCGACTATTTTCGTCGTGTTGGGTATCAGCGGGATGTTGATTGCACGTCGCTATCGTTATCTTGGTCGCACGGTAATAGTTGTGTCCATCACTTCACTACTGGCCTTATCAACCGATGCGGGTTCATCGTGGTTGATTCGGCCCCTCGAGCAGCAATCACTGCAAGCTACAACAACTGAAAAAAATAAATCGCAAGCGATTGTCGTATTGGGTGGTGGCAGGGTGCGCGTGGCGTCGAATGCAGGCGATTATGATCAGGTCGGTCCAATCACACTGATGCGATTGCGCGCTGCTGCACACTTGCAGCGTCAAACACATGTGCCTTTGTTGGTATCCGGTGGCGCACCCGATGGTCAGGGTGAAAGCGAAGCTGTATTGATGGCGCGCAGCTTGAAAGATGATTTTGGTGTCGATGCGCGGTGGGTAGAAAGTAACTCCATCAACACCAATCAAAACGCCATTCTGTCAGCGCAGCTTTTACGAAAAGAAAATATTCAACAGATTTTTTTAGTCACCGATGGCATCCATATGCCGCGTGCACGTTTTGCCTTTGAACATGCCGGTTTGCGTGTGGCCCCAGTACCTAGTCACTTTGTTGCTAGTGATGACTTTCAACTTTCACGCTTTATTCCCAACGCTCAATCGCTCAAGAATAGTCATTACGCAATACATGAATGGCTGGGTTTGTTAGTGTATCGGCTACGTTATGCGGTAGCTGACTGAAACTCTCAGGCATTGTTCAGATCCCTCGAGCTTGGTCTATGATCAGAAAGTACCTGCTAGCGCCCGATCACCCTTTCACAGGAGACCCACCATGCACGACGCCAATATGCACGCCGTTCGTTCCGACCTCAAAAACCTCATGCGTGATGCGCAAGCCTTATTTTCAGAAGCCACTTCTGCCAGCGGTGGTAAGGCCGATGAGTTACGTGCCAAAGCTATGAAGATGCTCGACAGCGCGATTGATCACGCGCATGAGATTCAACACATCTCTATCGAAAAAGGCAAAAAAATCGCGCATGAAACCGACGCGTATGTCCACGAACATCCGTGGCGCGCGATTGGCCTTTCTGCAGCGGTCGGTTTAGTAATTGGTATGTTGATTGCGCGTCGCTGATCGCGAACTCATACGTCGCCATGATTGATCAATCTTCACAGCCAACGTCTCAGGCAACGGCGCAGGAATCATCACAACAATCGACGCATCAATCAACCCAACAG
>JBEDHZ010000258.1:3589-5732 GCA_041173845.1 Pseudomonadota bacterium | reverse complement strand
TTCTATGCTGGCTGCACTGGCAATCAGCGCTGCTCCTGCAGCGCAATCGCAAGAACTGTACTGGGCAACCAGTGGTTTCTTCGGTCCTTTTAACATTCAAGGCCTGATCCCGAGCTATCCAAAAGCTAAGGACATCACGATCCCAGTGTCAATGTGGATCCTGAAGCACCCTAAAGGTGTCGTCGTATTTGATACAGGTAATAACGCTGCTATTTCTGATGGCGAATGCAAAAAATATTGGGCCGCTGGTAACTGCGACTTCCTGAAGCCTACCCAAAAGCGTTCAGACGTTATTGATCAACAGTTGATTAAGTTGGGCATCAAAGTTGATGACGTCAAAGTCGTCGTAACATCGCATAGCCATCTGGATCACACAGGCAACATAGCCCTGTTCCCAAAAGCTGTTCATGTGTTTCAGAAGAAAGAATTGTATCAAGGTTACTGGCCTGAGAAATTCCAAGGTCGTGAAACCAATGGTTCGTTCGTTCTAAACGATTTGGTTTCTGCACGTGCCTATGACTTTTTTGAGCTTGACGGCGACTATGATCTGTTCGGCGACGGCACAGTGAAAATTCTCTCGACACCTGGCCACACTATTGGTCACCAGTCGATGAAAGTTAAACTGGGCAGTGGCCAAGTAGTTATCATGTCTCAAGATGCAATCTGGATGGGTGAAAATCTAGAAGAGGGTGGCAAGTATCCAGCTGGTATGAACTTTAGCATTCAGGCATACACAGACTCGCGTAACAAGCTCACCCGTATGCGTGACTTGGAAGGCGCTAAGCTTTTGTTCGGTCACGATGCAGGTCAGTTCCAATCAATGGGTAACAAGTGGCACAAGTAATATAGAATCACAGCTCCATACGAAAAGCCCCCGTGATGCGGGGGCTTTTTTTTACAAAAGACGTAACGATAGATTGCAATGATAGAACTACATAATGTTGTAAAGCGCTACGGCTCCAAGACCATCATTCACAACATCTCTTTCGATGTGAAGAAAGGTGAAATCGTAGGCTTCCTAGGCCCTAATGGTGCCGGCAAGACTACTACCATGCGCATGATTGCTGGGTTTACTGAGGCCACATCTGGCACGGTGAAAGTCGCTGGTTTTGATATGGCAAGCCAGCGCGATCAGGCTGCGACTCGATTGGGTTATTTGCCCGAGTCCCCTCCTCTGTATGACATTCTCGATGTCACCTCGTACTTAACGTTTGTAGCGCGCGCTAAAGGTGTGCCGGCTGCACGTATTCAACAAAATCTCGATCGCGTTATCAGCGCTTGCCGTCTAGAAGCGGTAACGACGAAAGAATGCTACAAGCTATCCAAAGGCTATCGGCAACGCGTTGGGCTGGCGCAAGCGCTGCTCGGCGAACCGGATGTCTTATTACTTGATGAACCGACAGCGGGTTTAGATCCTGGACAAATTCAGGAAACCCGAGAAGTTATTCGTAATTTCGGTCGCGATCACGCGGTACTGATTTCTACCCATATTCTTCCAGAAGTCACACTGATCTGTCAGCGTGTAGCCATTATTAATGGTGGTCGCATACTTGCTGTTGATTCTCCAGAGGGTCTGCAGCGTGCAGCTGATCAAAGCAACAGCGTTTTGCTAGACGCTTCAGGCGATAGACAAGCGATTGAACAATCGCTCAAAGCGGTTGCGGGCGTGCTGGATATCATTATTCATCCGCATCCTGTAAGAGCTGGCGTATTCAGTATCGAATGTCGAGTACAAAATGACGTGGGTGTTGAGGGTCGAATTGCTCGTGCTGCGACCTCAGTGTCTGAGCTCTACCGACTCGAACGTCGCCAACCAACATTAGAAAACGTTTTCTTGAGCTATATCGGCCATGAAGGCGGAAAATCTGCTGAACACAAGGAGGCCGCATGAACGCAATGACTGGCCTAAAGGCAATCTATTCCAAAGAAATACTGAGCTATTTCCGCTCACCCATCGCCTATTTCGTGATTGCCGTTTTCCTGCTGGGTACAGGCTACTTCTTTACGTACAACATCTTCCTTACTGGTGTTGGCACGATGGATTCAACGCTGCAAAATATGGGCATCCTGCTGTTGATCATTGCCCCAGTTCTGACCATGCGGATTTTTTCGGCCGAGTACACGGCTCGCACGATGGAATTGC
>JBEDHZ010000258.1:0-3505 GCA_041173845.1 Pseudomonadota bacterium | reverse complement strand
CAAACATGGCAGGTGGTGTTAGGTAAATATCTGGGCGCTGTCACTATCTTTTTGCTGATGACGCTTGCGACCTGCATTAATCTGATACCTCTTTACCTGTACGGCAATCCTCAAACACTGAATATTCTGTGTGGTTATATAGGATTTATTCTGTTGGGTATGGCTTGTATCGCGATTGGCCAATTCTTTTCAGCGCTCACTGAAAACCAGATTGTTGCAGCGCTCATTACCATTCCTGTGTTACTGGGATTTTGGTTTGTAGGCCATTTGCAGCAACTGCAATCGTCGATGATGTTGCGTGACTTAGTGGCTCATCTATCCTTTGCATTGCACTTTGCGGATTTCATTCGCGGCTTACTACGCTCTGATGGTGTGATTTATTTCCTCGCCGTCATTGCGTCTGCGCTAACTCTCAATACCAGCTATCTGCAACTGCGTCGCTGAACCGAACACATAAAGTATCTGATCCATGGAAAATTCACTCCGTTACGGCCTCTTTCTGATTGCAGGTGTGCTGCTACTGGCGGCATCCTTGTTCGCAAGTGCGCTGATTGTCAATTCGTCGTATGTGTCCGTTTTATTGTTAATCGTGGGTCTGGGTTTCACCGGATTTTCGCTTTATCACTTACGCGATGATTTGCTACTTCTGCTGCGCGGACAGCGTGGCGAGCTAATGTTAATGACGGTAGGCATGTTGTTTTTGTTTGCCGCCATTGCCTGGGTTTCATCCTTGTACGCTGCGCGACTGGATATGACGGCTGCGCGTGAACATTCGTTAGCGCCACAAACCATACACATGCTCAAATCTATCGAGAAGCCGGTGCATATCACCTTCTTCCATGATCGCGGCATGCGTGAGACGGTGGAGCTCTATCAGCAAATTGTTGAGCAAAACGACAAAATGACGATCGAATTTTTCGATCCTTTGCTCAATCCTTCACAAGCAAAAATGCGCGGCGTTGAATTCGCTGGCACGGCTTTGATGGAGAGCGAAGGTCGTAAAATCACTGTCAACGGTCCGACTGAAACTGATATTGCCAACGGTATTTTGCGCGTCACGCAAGGCAAACAGCAAACAGCTTGCTTTACGGACGGTCATGGAGAACCTGATCCTTTCAGTCTGGAGTCGCATGACCATACTGAGGGTGAGGCCGGCCATGCCCACGGCTTAGAGACTAAAGTTGTCGCCCATGAAAATCATGGCATGGCCAAAGCGCGTAATGCGCTAGAGGCGATGAACTATCAGGTCGAAAAAGTCGCGCTGATGAAATCGGGCACGGATTTGTCGCGCTGCTCGGTACTCATCATCATTGGGCCTTCGCTGCCTTTCCTGCCTGCTGAAATTAAGATTGTTACTAATTTCCTTCATAACGGTGGCAATGGTTTGTTTCTGATTGATCCGTTTGTGAAAACCGGACTTGATCCTATCTTGCGGGATTACAGCATCGTGCTTGATGATGGCATGGTGATTGATGAGGCTAGCCATTTCTGGGCCGATGTATCTGCTCCTGCTGTCACTGATTACAACCGCCATGACATTACGGCCAAACTACCTTTGACGTTTTTCCCAGGCGTACGCGCGATTTTCCCGGCACCTGAAAAAGTGCCTGGCACATCGGTCCGTCCTATGATTAATTCATCGGGTAAAAGCTTTACTACACCTGATAAGGGAAGAGCTGACTTCATTAACGGTAAGAGCCGCAACGGTCCATTAACGCTGATGGTTAGCGCAGGCTTTAATCCTAAAACTGAATCATCAGCGGCGATCGTCATGAAAGAGCTGCGCGGTGAAAAAATGAATGAGTCCGAACCTAAACCCGACTCAAATCGCAAAGCATCAAGGATCGTGGTTGGTGGTGATGCCGATTTCGCGACTAACTCCTATTACCATATCTTAGGCAACGGCGCGCTGTTCTTAAATACGGTTAATTACCTCTCCGCACGTGAAAACCTGATCGGCGTAGAACCACGCACCTTTGATCTGCCTTATGTAAGCATGACGAATACGCAAATGAAGGGTACCTTCATCATGTCACTGATTCTGGTGCCTATGCTGATGGCTGCTCTAGGTGTTGCTGTTTGGTGGAGGCGTCGATGAGTCAGCGTCGCGGTAAAGTTGCGTTTATTTGGATCGCAGTACTCGCGTTAGCGACAGTTATCTTTGTCAAGGAACGTGAGCTCGCATTGTCCGTTGAGCAGCCAGAGGGTCACGATCCGAAATGGTTAGTTCCTGTTGCACTGGAAGAAATCGGCGCTCTGGAAATTCTGCGTAAGGGTCAATTACACCGTTTCGAGCGTGATGACAAAGGCATCTGGTTCTACCACGGACAACAGGACGATCCAAATATCAAAGATCACGCCCACCGTGCTGACCCGTTGGCAGCAACGACGATTGCCCAAGCAGTGGCCATGTTCGTTCGCACGCGTAAAGAACAGCCAATACCACTGCAACCTGGTAAAGATGAATATGGCGTCAGCCGGCCAGATATTTTGATCATGGTGTACCAGCCTAAGAAAAGCGAGCCTGTAGCGCGGTTTTCAGTCGGCATGGTTAGCCCAAATGGATATAGCCGTTATGTGTTGGCCGTCGGTGCTAACGAAGCGGTGACTATCCCCGAATACCAGATCACTAATCTGATGGCGATGATAGATGCTGTCAGTAAAAATCCACTTCCAACGCCTGCGGCACCGTCTAAAAAGCGATGAAATCTAAGCTCTGCAGTTTGCTGGCGGTACTGGCACTGCTGGCTTCACAGACTGTCTTTGCCCACTCGGGTGATGCAACTGGATTTGCTTCAATCGGCATTGATGGCAGTACAGTCATTTACCGACTGACACCCACCATTGCCGGCGCTGATGACGCAAAACTTGTGCGCCTGATGCACGAGAAAATTACCGTATGCACGAGAAAATTACCGTGACGGCCGATGGCCAAGCATGCCCTCCTTCCGAACCAAACGGCATGGAAGTCGATTATGTTTGTCCGTCAGCCCCTAACCATCTCATTATTCGTGATGATCTTGCCGATGAACTTGGTGACAAGCATCACATCATCGCTGTCCTTACCTGGAGTGGCGGCAGCAGTTCATTAAATTTTTCTGCCACGGAGCGTGAGGCTAACGTTACGTTGAAAGGCACTGAGCAGCCTAAAGGCGCTGCGAGTTTTTTTTTACTCGGTGTTGAACATATAGCCACAGGCTACGATCATTTGCTTTTTTTATTGGCGCTGATTCTGTGTGGCGGCAATTTGGTACAGCTACTAAAAATCATTACCGCGTTCACACTGGCGCACAGCATTACACTGGGTGCAGCGGCGCTGGATATTATTACGTTACCTTCGGTGTTCGTAGAAGCCGTGATTGCTTTATCGATTGCGTATGTGGGATTTGAAAATCTATTTCCGCGCTTTGCTGTTTCGCGGCGCTGGACGATTAGTTTTTTGTTTGGATTAGTTCACGGCTTTGGATTTTCATCCGTGCTGAAAGAGATCGGACTACCCAAAGAC
>JBEDHZ010000257.1:0-2996 GCA_041173845.1 Pseudomonadota bacterium | reverse complement strand
AACATTGCAGTCCCGTAATAACAAAATTAATTTCATATAGGAAATTATGAGCAAAAAAGCACCCTCAAAAAGTGATATTTACTGCATGTTTCTGGTGAATTTTTTCCGAAAGACCCTATAATTAGCAGTTCCTAAAAAGGTTGCCTCAGCGCAACCAAACGACAAAACGGGGGAACAGCATGCAGTTGATGTGGGTGTCCGGTCCAACCGGCCATGTGCGGACTATTTCGATCACAGCGCGTAAGGTGCTGATCGGGACATGCGCTATGGCGTTCGCGTTGGTTGCCACGGGCTTCCTCCTCTACCTAGTCGGGTTCAAAATTGCAATCGAGGTTAGGCCAGAGTTGGCCCGTAGCCTGGGTGGTGTCACCACGCAAGCCGAACAGCACCGCATGGAGTCTGTCTATCGTGAGCGACTTGCTAAGCTCCAGGACATGTTGGATTCCACTGCACGCGATATCCGACAGCTGCAAGCCTTAAAAAACCGTTTCATGGAACTAGCAACACCGGCCACGCTACGCGAAAAACGTAGCATCACCGAAGATGGCAAAGGCGGACCACTCCTGCCGACATCCCATCCAAGTCAAGACATTCGCCAACCCTTATCACATGCTTTTGACGAAGCGACGGAGGAGTTTGGTCAGTTCCAAAACATCGTTAATTCAATGCCAAAGGATTGGGATCGCCAGCTGGTTTGGCTGCAAACTTTGCCTACCGGAGTTCCTATTGGCGGTGACTTTAAAGTCACTAGCGGCTTTGGAATGCGCAACGATCCATTTACCGGAACGCTTGCCCGTCACGAAGGGCTAGACTTTACTGCCGTGAGCGGCACCCCCATTCTGTCCACTGCCGATGGCACAGTGACTCGCTCAGGTTGGGAAGACACTTACGGTAATATCGTCGAGGTGACTCACGCTGAAGGCTTCATGACGCGCTATGCACACATTAGCAAACGCCACGTCGTAGAAGGCCAATCAGTAAAGCGTGGACAAAAAATCGCAGATGTAGGTAGTACTGGACGCTCTACCGGTCCACATTTGCATTATGAAGTATTCCGCTATGGTCGAGTACTCAACCCCATACAGGTTCTGCCGTTGGGAAATAGTTGATCCAGCTTCAGCTGATCAAGACCAACGAATTACGTCTTAAAAAATACCAAGTCGGCCCAGCCCGGATCGCGTTATATTGCAGGTATTAATAGCTGCGCGACCAGTGCAATGGAGAGTGCGATGTTCCGCAAAATGAAACAAAACAAGTTACTACCTACTCAGGAAAAGTTTGACACCCTGATTGGTGCGACCACTGAGATATATGGTCGTCTGGTGCTACTTGATAGCGTCAGAATCGATGGCAAAGTCGTCGGTAACATCGAAACTGCCAAAGATAAAAAAGTGACAGTAGCGATTGGTCGCTCTGGTGAAGTCTCCGGCGATGTCACTGCCCACCGTGTCATGGTGGCTGGAAAAATCGAAGGTAATATTTACGCTACCGAACGCGCTGAGTTTCATAAAGACTCTGAGGTTCGTGGTGACATTACCTACGGCACCATTGGTGTAGAGCATGGTGCAAAATTGTTAGGACTAGTGATACAGACGCAAAACAATGCCACCACAGCGACCGATGCACAAGCGGTCATCAAATTGGCACAAGAGAAAAAGTAACTCGACTGATCCAAAATTCGAATAAAAAAAAGCCGCCTTTTCAGGCGGCTTTTTAATTTTATAAATGATGTCGACTCAGGGCTTTTTCTTGAGCTCGCCCTTGACCACACCACCTCGTTGAATGGTAATGCTCTTGAAGCTCACTTTGCCATCCACCACAGCTCTGCTGCCTATCGTAAGATCACGACAATCCAGCGCGCCAGAGAAATTACCTTTGACGTTCATCGTGTCGCAAGTCACATTCCCATCCAAAACGCCGGATACACCGATCTGGATAGAGTGCAGAGACAAGGTGCCACGCACAGTTCCATCAATAGTCAAATAACCACTGGAACGAATTTCACCAATGAACTCGAAGCCTTCACTAATAATCGATGGCTTGAGGTTATTCACGGAAGGTTTTGCAACACCGCCGTTACCGTTTGCATACTGAGCCGGATCAGGATCGGACACTTGCATATCCGGTTCTGCCTGAATGATAGGCTCGTTAGGTTCGGGACTAGCCTCGTTGTAAGAGGCTTCTGGTCTGTCCCTCTCGTCGTTTCGTTTTTTGTTGAACACGTGTCAACCCTCTAAGTCAGTTGGAGCCAGAGGAAGTGGAAGGGCTACCATCTCCGTCGATCTTCTGCAGCGAACCTTGCAGATCGCCACCCTTCTCGATTTCAATCTCTGCATATTGCACAGATCCTAGTGCCTTGCCGGTCGAACGAATGAACAGCGATTTTTTGGCTGTCAGCGTGTCGTGAATTTCACCACGCAGATCGATAATATCTGCAGTCACTTTACCCTTAATCACTCCAGAGCTAGCAACAATAAGTTCCCTTGCAGTAATTTCACCTTCAATGCTGCCGGATACTGACGCGATGTCAGGTACCACAAAGGTACCATTCAAAACAACACCCTCGCCCACCGTCAAACATCCGCTTTGATTTGAATCTGCCAACAGGGCCTCCCAGATTTCAGGTGATAAAAATTCGTAAAACTTGCAAAGATCAACAAAGAAGAAAGGATAGTTTAAGCCTCTGTTTCAACCTTTTTACTTCAATTTGTATCTCACAAGAAATTATACGGTGAAATATTCCAAATAACGCCAAAAATTGCAATACTTTTAGGAAATTTTCAGTATTGCAAGCTTGCATAGAAGCAACATATTAGCAGCGTACTAAATATTTGCCAACTTAAACAGATTTCAATTTAAAAATAATTCAACAAATCCAAGTATTATGTTATTATTAAAACAACTAATTTGATTGCTAAGCCGTTCTTAAAAAGTCCTCCGGCGAATTTCTCAGTAAACCATTTAAAAATTAGTAGCTTATTGATACAACCCATACT
>JBEDHZ010000256.1:0-3020 GCA_041173845.1 Pseudomonadota bacterium | reverse complement strand
GTGGATCGTTGGGAAAATCTGATGCCTTATGGTGCCCCCGCATTCTTCTTCTTTGGTTTGTGTTCTCTGCCAGCAGGAAGAATGGGTGATCTCTGGGGCCGTCGAAAGATGATGGTTCTTTATTTTGTGGGGATAGGTCTTTCTACTATACTCGTGAGTCAAGCGCAGAGCCCTTGGCAGTTGGGTTTATTACTTGCGGTGATGGGGGGCTTTGCATCGATCTATCATCCGGTAGGTATACCAATGCTGCTCCAAAATTCGACGATGCCTGGTCGTGCTATTGGCATCAACGGCATGATGGGGAATATGGGTATTGCCATCGCTGCTTTGCTGACCGGTTGGATCATCCGAGACTATGGTTGGCGCACCGCGTTTTGGATACCTGGATTAATTAGCTTAGCGCTGGGTTGGGTGTTCTGGCGGGTTAGCGATGCGCACGAGATCCCACCGGTAAAGAAAACCCCTACGCTTATCGTTGAGTCGAACACGAATCAGTTCAAGCTTTTCTTCATCATGACCCTAGCAGCGACCACGGGTAGTTTCTTGTTTAACTTCTCGACGAATGGAAACAACGAAGTTCTGGTCAGTAAACTAAGCAATCAATTGCAGGATCCTGCAGTGATAGGAACGCTGCTGGCGACTATTTATTTTATTGCCGCCTTTACTCAATTAATCATTGGCGCACTCATCGATCGAGTGCCTTTGAAAAAACTTTATAGCACCGTCATTTTTTTGCAGCTGATCACCCTTGTTGCTGCTACTCAGCTTGAAGGATGGAGTTTTTACATCGCGCAGCTGTGCTTTATGTGTGCGATCTTTGCTGCCATACCGTTTACCGATGCGATGATTGCAAAATATGTCGATGATTCCATGCGTAGCCGGTTTTCAGGGGCACGCTTCGCTATTTCTTTCGGAGCCAGCTCAATTGCGGTTTGGTTAATCGGGCCGATTGTCAAAGGTTGGGGATTCAGTACATTTTTATGGCTGATGGCGGCCACTTCTGGGGCGACTCTTATAGTGATTAGTTTTTTACCGAAAACAGTCGATCAGTAAGTTATTGAGTGTGATTACCCAAAATTCCTACAAATACATTGGAGATCTGCCGTGAAAACAATTAAAAGAACCAAGAGGCTGTTATTTGTGGGATTGATACTCAGCTCATGCGCTGTGTTTGCAGAAGAATGGCAGACCTATTTCGAGAGCGATAAATTTTATTTTTATTTGCCACCTAACTCCACTCAGCGAGCAGGTGACAATATCATCACCCATACCATCCATGATTTCAAAGCACCCAGTGAGCGCGGCGAACGCTCGCGTCAAATAACGCGTGAATATGATTGTGCGAATGCTCAATCGAGAGTGCTTAAGATGGTTACCTATTCTAAGGAAAAGGCAGCGGGTCAGATTATCCGTGAAGAGGCAGAGACTGAGGCATGGACAGCGATTCCACCCAATTCAGCCGTGGCAGCTTTAGGAAATATCGTTTGCAAAACTAAATAAGCGAGCCGTATATTGATTTTCAGTAGGTATGTGGGAATAATCTAAAGAATGAATTTCGCTTCTTGATTACATTTACGACATCAAAGCGATTGAGACTATTTTTTCGGAGCGCTAAACATGCCTATCCTATCTAAACCTAAATTACTTCTGTGCGCGCTTTTTTTGATCTTCACTAGTGTCACTAGTGCGCAAGCTGATGAAGTGCAGTGGATCAAAGATGCAGAAGGTTGCAAGGTCGCCAATATCTTTCCTCAAGAGGGTGAGAGTATCAATTGGGCTGGAGCTTGCAAAAAAGGTTTTGCTAATGGCAGAGGCAAACTCATTTGGTTTTTGGATGGTCAAATTATTGGTGTCTACGAAGGACAAATGGTTGACGGCTGGGCCGAAGGCCAGGGTAAGTTCACGCGTAAAGATGGTGTGTATACCGGCGAATGGAAAAATAGTTTGCAAAACGGTAAAGGCCATTATCAACATGAGGACGGTAGTTGGTATGAAGGTGCCTGGAAAGATGGTCACCCACATGGCCATGGCCAAATGTTGACGCCGGAAGGAAAGTTATTCAGCGGTACTTGGTATCACGGCCAGTACGAAGACGAGCGAGCGCCGAATAACCGCAGCTAAGCAAAGTGCGCGTTGCGCACTCTGGGTGAATGTTTATCTAGGGTGCATCGCGCACGACTCGTAAGCCTAGACCACGACTGCTGTAGCGAATCTCCGACGAGAATTTCATTCGTGTCGAGGATTTGAATGAGCGAGGTTTATTGAACCACGAGCCACCTCTAACAACGCGCACAGAGCAGTCACCCGTTACCCACGCGGAGCCATCTGTGGGGGCGCCGCTAAAATTTTTATTCCAGCAGTCGTCGGTCCATTCCGATACATTCCCGTACATGTCATACAGACCGAATTTATTCGGTAACTTCTGACCTGCCGTATGTGTCGTTTCATTCGAGTTTTCATCAAACCAAGCGTGTTCTGGAAGTTGCTCGACATCGCTCCCAAAGTAGTAGTCTGATTCAGTGCCAGCACGAGCGGCATATTCCCATTCGGCTTCTGATGCGAGGCGGTAGTTCTTGCCGGTTTTTTCACTTAGCTTGCGCGTAAATTCTTTGGCGAGCTTCCAGGTAATTTGTTCTACTGGTAAGCGCTCACCTTTGAAACCACCCGGACGATTACCCATCACGGCTTGCCACTCGTCTTGTAAGACTTCGAATTTGCCAATGGCAAAGGCCTTTATCTGTACAGTTCTTTTGGGCCAGTTCGCCTCTTCTTCATTGACGGCATCCGTTCCCATCATAAAGCTGCCAGCAGGTAGTGCGATCATTTCGGGACAGTCCGGACAATCTTTAAATGAATCCGCACGAGCACTGTGCATAAATACTATTGATAAGGAGGAGATGATCGCGAGGCTATTTATAATTTTTATTAAATGCATGGTGAAATTCGCGGTAAATTTTTTATTGATAGTTGATGTCAGTATTCCTAGCTAATAATTAAGCGACACCTTCAAATGGTAAGCT
>JBEDHZ010000255.1:0-3374 GCA_041173845.1 Pseudomonadota bacterium | reverse complement strand
TATCAGGACTGTCATTATCGGCGTCATCTTCTACACTGTATTCATCATGCAAATAAGAGGGTGAAATCGGATTAGGTTTCATGGTGATTTTGAGTTTGTCTTAAACGCTAGGGATGGCGTTGCAAAAAACATGTGTGGAAATACGCGCAGAAAAGTTCACTCTAGCCAGCCCATCAGAGTTCATGGGATAGACTTGTATAATGTGTCTCATTAAAGCTATGGATTTTTCGTCATGTCCCAGACCCATTTCGGCTATCAGCAAGTTCCTGAAGAACACAAGGCGCACAAGGTGGCCGAGGTTTTTCATTCCGTAGCGGCTAAATACGATGTAATGAATGACCATGAATGACCTGATGTCAGCTGGTCTACATAGGTTGTGGAAAGCATTCACGATTACTCAGGCAGCTATTCGCCCCGGCTTTAAAGTCTTAGACATTGCGGCGGGCACCGGGGACTTAGCGCGCGCATTCGCTAAGCGCGCTGGTACCACGGGTGAGGTGTGGCATACCGACATTAATGAATCGATGCTGCGCGTTGGTCGCGACCGCATGATTAACGAAGGCCTCCTACTGCCCACGCTTATTTGTGACGCTGAAAAATTGCCATTTCCAGATAATTATTTTGATCGGGTATCCGTGGCTTTTGGCTTACGCAACATGACGCATAAAGACCAAGCTTTATCTGAGATGCGTCGAGTACTGAAGCCAGGTGGCAAATTGCTGGTGCTCGAATTTTCTAAAGTCGCTTCGCCACTGCAAAAGCCGTATGACGTGTATTCGTTTAAGGTGCTGCCGTGGTTGGGTCAAAAAATAGCGAATGACGCAGACAGTTATCGCTATCTAGCGGAATCGATACGTATGCATCCTGATCAGGAAACATTAAAAGGCATGATGCAAGAAGTCGGTTTCGATCAAGTCGACTATTTCAATTTAACTGCCGGTGTCGCAGCGCTTCACGTAGGTGTGAAACTTTAAAATTCCGTGCTGTGTACATAGTGTTTAGCGCAGCCATGCGTTAAACCACAACGAGAATAAGCATTTTCATGACAAGCTTGGAAAGTCCCATCATCGCCGTAATTAATCATCTGCTGTCACGACAGCCGATGTTGTGCGATAAGTTACGTGCACACGCCGGTGGAGTGGCTTGTCTTGAGGTGGGTGCGATTCCATTGAAATTAGCTGTAGCGGCAGATGGTTTATTTCAGCTTGCTGAGAATGCTGAACCGAATGTCACAATACGCATTAAGCCAGCGGACCTGCCGCAGGTGGTGATGACTATGGAGAAAGCATTTTCGTATGTGACTATCAGCGGCGATGCGGATTTTGCGCGCACCATTTCTGAGTTAGCCAATGAATTGCACTGGGAGCCAGAAGAAGATCTGGCTCCTTTTTTTGGTGATATTGCTGCCGTACGTATTACTCAAGCTGCGCGTGCAACGCTTTCACAAGCTAAATCGGGTGGACGAAAATTTTTTGAAAACATGGCTGAATATCTGCTGGAAGAAAATCCAACACTCATGTATCGCCAAGCAGGTGAGAAATTCGCCTCAGATGTCGCGATCATTCGTGATGATGTCGAGCGACTCGCTAAACGCATTGCCTCGCTAGAGAAGCAGACAACGGATGGTGTGGCATGAATCGCTTGTCGCGTGTGTTAAAGATTGTTCAAGTCGCGCTGCGCTACGGCCTGGATGAAATCATACTGGTAGGTGCCAAGCTTCCACCACACTGGCGATTTTTGTCGACTTTGTTTTTCTGGCGCGATATCAGTGCGCCGCGTGGTGAACGTTTGCGTCGCGCACTCGAAGAGTTAGGCCCTATTTTTGTAAAATTTGGTCAAGTGCTATCAACGCGGCGTGATCTCATGCCCGCAGATATTGCTGATCAGTTGGCGCTCTTGCAGGATCGTGTACCACCATTTGCTTCTGATTTGGCGATTGATGAAATCATTCGTTCGCTCGGTCAGCATCCAGATCAATTATTTGCCAGCTTCACGCGCGAACCCGTAGCTTCTGCTTCGGTGGCGCAAGTACATTTTGCAACCCTAAAAAATGGCACTGAGGTTGCAGTCAAGGTATTGCGTCCCGGTGTACACAAGGCGATAAAGAATGACATCGCACTAATGCACATCGTGGCAGGTTGGATAGAGCGCTGGTGGATAGATGGCAGACGATTGAAGCCGCGTGAGGTGGTGGCTGAGTTCGACAAATATTTGCATGATGAGTTGGATTTGATGCGTGAGGCGGCGAATGGTAGCCAGTTGCGCAGAAATTTCGCTAACTCAACTCTCTTGCTTGTTCCAGAAATGTATTGGGACTATTGCTCTCCATCGGTCATTGTTATGGAGCGCATGAACGGCATACCTATTTCGCAAACACAAAAACTCATTGATGCAGGTGTCGATTTAAAAAAGCTTTCGCGTGAAGGTGTGGAGATTTTTTTCACTCAAGTGTTTCGCGATGGCTTCTTTCATGCAGATATGCATCCTGGGAATATTTTGGTGTCGATCGCTCCCGAGACGTTTGGTCGTTATATCGCTCTAGATTTTGGTATCGTTGGCACCTTGACGGATTACGACAAAGATTATTTATCGCAAAATTTCATCGCTTTTTTCCGTCGCGATTATAAGCGGGTCGCTCAAGCGCATATTGAATCTGGCTGGGCGCCTAAAGAGACGCGAGTCGATGAATTAGAAGCCGCTGTGCGTGCTTGCTGTGAACCTATCTTTGATCGGCCGTTAGCGGAAATCTCGTTTGGCCAAGTGTTGTTGCGATTATTCCAAACCTCGCGCCGCTTCAATATTGAAGTGCAGCCACAGCTTGTGCTACTGCAAAAAACGCTACTGAATATTGAAGGTTTAGGTCGACAGCTCGATCCCGAACTTGATCTGTGGTCGACCGCGAAGCCTGCATTAGAAAAATGGATCAACGAGCAAGTAGGTTGGCGTGGATTGATTGATAGACTCAAGCTCGAGGCGCCGCATTACGCACAAATTTTTCCACAGCTGCCGCGCTTACTTCAGCAAGCGCTCCTCGCCAAAGCGGAGCCTCAAGAGAGCGATACGCATCGCTTGCTTCAAGGTCTCATAGCAGAGCAAAGACGTACGAATCGTTTGTTAAGCCTTGCTATGTACTTTGGAGGCGGGCTAATAGCGGGCATTATTGTTGTGCAAATTTTTCTGCGATGGCATGGTGGTTTCTAATCTTCCTAAAATCTAAGGTAAATTCAGCTTCACTCTCTCGGCTATTAACGACTGCGCAGAAGTTAATCCTGCGCTAATTCTGATATCACTCAGCGACTCTTATTGACGAATTCCCATGAATGTTTTGTTGATTTTTGTCGGACTGTATTTGCTCGTATCGGTAGGTCTAGGGC
>JBEDHZ010000254.1:0-3958 GCA_041173845.1 Pseudomonadota bacterium | reverse complement strand
ACCGCGAATGCATTGCGCATGTTAACCCGCCTTTGATGCATAGGTAGAGAGGTCTGCGCTTCTGTATGTTTAATGCGCACACAAACATTGGTCACTAGCGGCAGCTTGGAATACTGCGCTAATGAGTACGCAATTTCTAGCGACTGATTGAATCCGCGCTCGGCCAATCGTTCCCGTGATAGCGGTACAGCGATAATAAAATCGGCAGAATTGGGTGGCAACGGCAGTTCGCTCAAGAGGCGACCGAATGCTTTGGCTAGCGGAAGTTTTGCAGCGGAAGTTTTGCGTGAAATTTTAAAGCCTGCAGTAACTGATCTATGGGTGGCGAATAGTCGCTAGCTGCGAAAGTTAAATCAAATGCCGGTGGGTGCGCTAAGCAACGGCCGCACTGATGTGAGTGGCTAAATTCGGGCAATCGAATCGCACAACAAGTGCAGCGAGCACTATGGTGATCACTATAGTTTTTGCAGCAAGTGACACATAGCGCATCACAGCTTTTTCCGCCACATAAAATGCAAGCGCTGGGCAGCAGTTCATTCAACATGTGTAGCGCGATTTGACCAAGGCGGCGCATTGGGTTCAGCAAAATTTTAGTTGGCTGCATACGAAATGGTTATGTGGGCAGTGAAGAAAGATGCTCTGCGGTACACTGTCACCTTACTTCTTTCGCATCTGATGTTTTCACTTTGATGCATTCCATGCCGGATAAATCTCACGACAATCAATTCAGCGCACCGATTTCTGTGGCGCGTGTGCAGCGGCTCTTTGCACATCCGCTGCAGTGCGAATCATCGCAATTTCTTCGAAGAGAAATTTCGGGTCGAATGTTTGAACGACTATCGCTGATTAAAATTCAACCCGAACGCGTACTCGATGCAGGCTGCGGAGAGGGTGATGATTTGATTGCTGGGTGTTGATATATCACCCAACATGCTGTTGACAGCTCTGGATCGCGGTAAGCAATCGTATTCGCTAATGAGCAAATTGCTCAGTCGATGGAAATTAAATGCTTTTCAGCGCTCAGCCGCAAGCTTGGCTTGCGCCGAATTTAGTGAACTACCCTTCGCGACAGCTAGCGTAAATATGCTGTGGTCGAATCTGGCTTTGCACTGGCATCCCCAGCCGCACAAAGTGATCAGGGAATGGGCGCGAGTGATGCGCGTTGATGGCTTGTTGATGTTTAGTGCCTTCGGGCCGGACACGTTTTTGCAGTTAAAAGAAGCGTATGCCAGCCTCGGTATTCGCCCTCCTGTACTGCCATTTGTCGATTTGCATGACTATGGTGACATGTTGGTGGAGGCTGGGTTTGCAGATCCAGTCATGGATATGGAAAAGCTGAATATCACCTATTCATCAGCCGATAAATTACTTTCCGATGTGAGCGCTTTTGGTGGGAATCCAATGCTGGAGCGCCCTAACGGACTGACTGGGCGACATCGCTGGAATGCCTTACGTAGCGCTCTTGAGCAGCAAAAGGGCTCAGATGAGCAAATTTCACTCGGTGTTGAGGTGATTTACGGTCATGCGTTTTTACCAAGGCCCAAAAAGACTCGTGCCGGAGAGTCCATCATTCAATTCAAAGACAGAAAGATTTAAACCATTAGTTTGAAAGAAGACTGATGAGTTGAGGCTTGAATTGCCGGGTATATTACTTGGCTGCATTTATGCTTTTGCCTTATACTCCTCCAGCTTTATTTGGCCCTATTGCAAGCATTTACTTGTTCGAGCGCCCTGCCATGCCCACGCGAAAATGGATTGCTAAGAAAAATTGCTCGATTTCGCCTAAGCAGCTGTTGAAGGCGTATTTAGCGTTGTGTTCTGCATCATTTCTTGTCGCGTTGTACTTTATGGTTTACGGCGCATGGGTAGTTATGTTGTTTGCAGTGCTAGAAATGATGGCGGTAGGTTTTGCATTTGTGTATTGCGGCCGTCACGCGGGAGACACAGAGTCCGTCGTTCTCGGTGATGAAGGCTTGGTGGTCGAATTAGTCGAAGCCGAGCGCGTACATCAGGTTCGTATGGATCCGCGGCGCACTCGAATCGAGATACCCGCTCTGCGACATCGTTTGATTGCGTTAGAGGCGAACGGTGATCGGATTGAAGTCGGACGATTTTTGACTGAGCGCAAGCGGCGAGAGTTTGCACAAGAATTACGCCGAGAGTTGATGGATTACCGATTAGCTCCCGCAGCAGTTTAAGTAGTTAGTACCAACAGAATACAAACAGAATTTCAATCAGGCTTTTGAGGACCTTATGAAACACGCGAAACGCCTACTTTCCTCGCTGTTAGCAGCTACTGGACTTTTGATGTCTGGTTCTTCGTTTGCAGTTAACGATATGGTTGGTGGACCTGCAGTACATGAACTAAATTTTCAGACGCCAGTCACTGCGATTGCTTCGGATATCTACGAGCTTCATGTATGGATGATCGTCATCTGTGTAGCGATTTTTATCGCTGTCTTCGGTGTGATGTTTTACTCCATACTCAAGCATCGCAAATCGTTGGGTCACAAAGCAGCGAATTTTCATGAAAGCACTACGGTAGAGATCGCGTGGACTGTTGTGCCGTTCGTGATCGTTGTGTTGATGGCCCTGCCAGCGACCAAAACTGTTGTCGCGATGAAGGACACATCGAATGCTGATATCACGATCAAAGCGACTGGCATGCAATGGAAATGGGGCTATGACTACCTCAAAGGTGAAGGCGAAGGCGTCGCATTCCTCTCTGCGCTAGCGACTCCGCGAGAACAAATTCGCGGCGAAGCCCCTAAAGGCGAAAACTATCTGTTGGAAGTCGACAATCCTTTAGTCGTTCCAGTGAATAAAAAAATCCGTATTGTCACCACCGCCAATGACGTGATTCACGCTTGGGGCGTGCCTGCATTCGGCGTGAAACAAGATGCGATTCCTGGTTTTGTGCGCGACACCTGGTTCAAAGCAGAAAAAATCGGCACGTATCGCGGTAACTGCTACGAATTGTGCGGTAAAGAGCATGCCTTCATGCCTATCGTCGTGAATGTCGTGAGCGAGCAAGATTACGCTGCATGGGTAGTCGAGAAGAAGAAGGCAATGGCCTCTAATGCCGATGATCCAACCAAGACATGGACTGTGGCTGACTTAACTGCACGTGGTGAAAAAGTCTATGCAGCGAATTGCGTAGCTTGTCATCAAGCGACTGGCAAGGGTGTTCCTGGCGCATTCCCAGCGCTGGACGGATCACAAGTCGTCAACGGTATGCAAGAAGGACAGATCGCGATTCTGCTGAATGGAAAAAATGCTATGCCTTCATGGAAAGCGACCTTATCCGACACTGAGATCGCTGCTGTTATTACTTACACACGTAACAGCTGGAATAACAAAGCATCCGACAATATTGTTCAACCGGCCGAAGTGCTGGCTGCGCGCAAGTAATCGAGAAATCAGGAGAAACAGATGAGCACAATGGATCACGCCCACGGTCACGCTGACGATCACGCGCATGACGATCATCATCCGCATGGATGGCGTCGCTGGTTGTACGCAACCAATCACAAAGATATCGGCACGCTGTATCTTTGGTTTTCTTTCTGCATGCTGCTAACAGGCGGCGTGCTGGCACTCGGTATTCGTGCTGAGTTGTTTAAACCTGGCTTGCAATTGTTTCAGCCTGAGTTTTTCAATCAGTTGACTACGATGCACGGTCTGATCATGGTTTTTGGTGCGATCATGCCTGCCTTCGTTGGTTTTGCTAACTGGATGATTCCACTCCAGATCGGCGCAGCAGATATGGCCTTTGCACGAATGAACAACTTCTCATTCTGGCTCTTGCCACCGGCTGCTATTTTGCTGGTGTCTTCGTTCCTTATGCCTGGCGGCGCGACTGCAGCGGGTTGGACTCTGTATGCACCGTTGAGCACGCAGATGGGTATCGGCATGGACATGGGTATTTTTGCCATGCACATCATGGGTGCTTCATCCA
>JBEDHZ010000253.1:0-3059 GCA_041173845.1 Pseudomonadota bacterium | reverse complement strand
GATTTAGGGATTATTGATACTTTTTACGTATTAAATTCGTTGCCATAATGACTACCGATCTGCGTCAACTGAGATATTTTGTGGCGGTGGCCGAGGAAATGCATTTTGGTCGCGCGGCCGATCGTTTGCACATGACTCAACCTCCGCTATCGCAAGCCATACAGTCGCTTGAATCGCAGCTAGGGACAGCGCTGTTCGATCGCACTCGACGCAGCGTGGCATTAACGGCTGCTGGGCGTGCCTTACTTCCAGAAGCCAGACGACTACTACAACAAGCCGGCGCATTAAAAACGCTAGCTATGCGTGCTGCGGCTGGGGAATCCGGGCAACTCTCGATTGCTTTCGTATCCAGCGCCGATTACAGCGTACTACCGAGTTCACTGCGTGAATTCAGAACAGCGTATCCATCGGTACATATCGATTTGCAAGAAGCCACCACCGATGTGCAGCTCAACCTGCTCGCAGAAAACAAACTCGACCTCGGAATTTTGATTCCACCCCTGCCTGACAAACTCAAAGTAGAGTTGAGTTATCAACCTATTTTTTCTGAACCATTGATGCTGGCAATTACGGAAGGGAGTGCCCTCAGTCGACACAAAGGAAAAATTCCACTTAAAGCCTGTGCAGAACAGCCGCTCATCATTTTTCCACGTCGCATTGCACCTGCATTTCATGACATGATTCTTGGCTGCTTTCGTGACGCCGGACTCACTCCCCACATCGGGCAAGAGGCTATTCAAATGCAAACCATCGTTGGTTTAGTCTCTGCGGGAATGGGTATCGCGCTTGTGCCACAATCCGTCTCTAATTTAAAACGCCCTGGCGTGGAATATCGCGCTTTCAAAGAAGCGAGTCCGCGCATAGAAATCGGATTAGCTTGGCGTAGCGATAATGATTCACCCGTACTGACTGCGTTTATCAATCTCATGCGAAAGACTCACGGATGCTGATTCACCCTTTACCAGATCCTATTGCTATTGCTGTCGGTCCTCTGGCGGTGCGGTGGTACGGCATCATGTACGTAATCGCCTTTGTTTTATTTATCGTTTTAGGTCGACTGCGAATTAAACAGCCGCACATGGCCAGCGTTAATTGGACCAACACGGATTTGGACGACATGCTCACCTATGGTGTGTTGGGCGTAATCATCGGTGGACGACTCGGTGAAGTACTGTTTTATCACCCTGCTTATTACCTTGATCATCCTAAAGAAATACTCGCCGTGTGGAACGGCGGTATGTCATTTCATGGGGGGTTTTTAGGTGTGCTGTTTGCTATGGGTGTCTGGGCTAAATTTCACGGACGACGCCTGATGGAAGTGATGGATTTAATTGCTCCGCTGGTACCTCTCGGCTATGCCGCCGGCCGCATCGGTAATTTTATTAATGCCGAATTACCCGGTCGCGTTGCAGAAAGTAATTTGCCGTGGGCGATGATCTGGCCGAATGTTGATAGCTTGCCGCGTCATCCATCACCCATCTATCAAGCGCTGGTCGATGGTGTGTTGTTATTCATTGTGTTGTGGTTCTACTCTCGCAAACAGCGCCCCTATATGGCCGTGAGTGGTGTGTTTGCTGCGGGCTATGGCTGTGCACGTTTCTTTACCGAGTATTTCCGCGAACCTGACTATGAAGTGATGATAGGCCCGTGGGTTATTTCAGCGGGTCAGATGCTGTCATTGCCCATGATCATTTTAGGTGTCGGTTTACTACTGGTCGCTTATAAAAAATATTCAACTACTTCGCTGTCATGAACGCTAATCTTTACGCTCTGTTTCGTTCGCGCTTTCCGCGCGAATTGGATGACTGCTGGATAGAGACTGCCGATGCGCAGTATTACAGCTGGCGCGATCTTGAACGTGGCAGTGCAAAGATAGCTAATTTGCTTGCGAATTTAAATCTACCTTCAGGTTCACGAATAGCAGCGCAAGTCGAAAAATCACCTGAAGCTTTAATGCTCTATCTGGCGACTGTGCGCGCAGGATTTGTGTACTTGCCACTCAACACAGCCTATCGTGCTGCAGAGATGAGTTATTTCATCGACGATGCAGCGCCTGCAGTGGTTGTGTGTTCACCTGAAAATTTTGGCTGGGTGTCCCAAATCGCTTTTAAGAATGGCACAGGCCATGTGTTCACATTAGATGAACCACGTAATGGGCGTAACAGCGGTAGCCTACTTAAACGCGCAGCGCACCTCAGTGATGAATTCAATACTGTGTATCGTGACACCGATGATCTGGCCGCTATTTTGTACACCTCAGGCACGACTGGCCGCAGTAAAGGTGCGATGCTCAGTCACGGTAATTTAGCTGCCAACATCAAAGTACTGCACGAAGCCTGGCGCTGGCAAGCCGGCGATGTGCTGCTACATGCGCTGCCGCTATTTCATATTCATGGCTTATTCGTCGCAGCTCACGGCGCACTCATGAATGGCAGCAAAATGATTTTTTTATCGAAGTTTGATAGTGCAGCGGTGGTACGCCATCTGCCTCGCTGCACGATATTTATGGGAGTGCCTACTTATTATGTACGTCTGCTAGGCGACCCACAGTTTGATCGTTCTACCTGCGAAAAAATTCGCTTGTTCGTGTCTGGCTCTGCACCCTTGCTGACCGAAACATTTGAACATTTTAAAGAACGTACTGGACACACCATACTCGAACGTTATGGCATGAGCGAAACCAGTATGTTGACCTCGAACCCTTACGAAGGCGAACGTAAAGCGGGAACTGTTGGACCTGCCCTTCCGGGTGTTAGCGTGCGTGTGGTAACAACCCAAGGCACTGATTGCATAGTTGATGAGATTGGTGACATCCAAGTGAAAGGACCGAATGTTTTTCAGGGTTATTGGCAAATGCCTGAAAAGACTGCAGAAGAATTTACTAACGATGGGTATTTCAAAACCGGTGATGTGGGCCGCATGGATAACGACGGCTATATTTCTATCGTCGGCAGAAGCAAAGATTTGATTATCTCGGGCGGTTATAACGTCTACCCCAAAGAAATTGAATCGGTCATTGATGAATTACCGGGCGTGCTTGAATCAGCGGTCATCGGCAT
>JBEDHZ010000252.1:0-3706 GCA_041173845.1 Pseudomonadota bacterium | reverse complement strand
GTATTAGGAGTGGTAGTTCAGTCGGTTAGAATACCGGCCTGTCACGCCGGGGGTCGCGGGTTCGAGTCCCGTCCACTCCGCCAAACCCGAAAAAGGCGAACTTCTAGTTCGCCTTTTTTTTTATCATCACGATAAAGCGTCATTAGCCAAGAACCGCCAGCCAGCTAATTTTTGTCTAGTTGATGCTTGGTTAGTTTATTAAAAAAGTCCGCTGCACAAAGTGGACTAGAGACCTTTACCGAGTACCTGCCATGCTTGAGTTTATTCGTACCCACCAGCGTTTGATGCAGTTCATTCTGCTGCTAATCATTTTCCCTTCATTCGCATTCTTTGGAATTGAAAGCTATTTGCGAATGAGTGACAAAGAGCCACCAGTCGCCAAAGTTGCCGGGCAAAATATCACCCAGCGTGAATGGGATGCTGCACAAGCTCGACAAATAGAACGTTTCAAACAAGTCTTTGGTGAGCAATTCAATCAAAACATGTTCGATTCGCCGGAGGCGCGACAAGGCGTGCTGGAAAATTTATTAGCTCAACGAGCTATGTCCGCTCACGTGGTGGAAAATCATTTGACGGTATCGAACGATACGCTGAGAAATACCATCGCAGAAATTCCTGGCCTTAAAAATGCAGATGGCCAATTCGATAAGCAGCGTTATCAGCAGCTCTTAGCAGCGCAAGGATTAACGCCTGAAAAATTCGAAGCGGGCCTGCGCCATGATCTGGCAGTACAACAAATCAATGCCGCGGTTCAGGGCACTGCCTTTTCACCCAAATCTGTAGTGTCTCGCGTATCTTCGCTGAATCAACAGGCACGCGAAGTTCAAGAATTAGTGTTGACGTTGCAGTCGTTCCGCTCGCAGGTAAAAATTACTGATGCGATGGCTGAAGAGTATTACAAACAGCATCCAGCACAATTCGAGCTCCCAGAAACAGTTAAAGCAGAAGTTGTCGTATTTAACCCTGATGTTGTCGAGGCACGCATTGTAGTTAGTGATGCAGATATCAAAGCCTATTACGATCAAAATCTAGCGCGTTATAAGACCGATGAGCAGCGTCGTGCCAGCCATATTTTGATTGCAGCGGGCAAAGATGCCCCCGCAGCTGATAAAGCAGCAGCAAAAGCTAAGGCAGAAAAAATCCTTGTTCAATTACGTAAGAGCCCGAATGACTTCGCCAAACTGGCCAAAGAAAATTCTCAAGACCCCGGTTCAGCGGAGCGCGGTGGTGATTTGGATTTTTTTGGCAAAGGCATGATGGTCAAACCTTTTGAAGAAGCCGCTTATGCTTTAAAAGAAGGTGAGATTAGTGACGTTGTTCAATCGGATTTTGGTTTCCACATTATTCGATTGACCGCTTTAAAAGCGGCAACGACTCGTCCACTATCTGAAGTTAAGGCCAACATTACCGACGAAATTCGTCGTCAGCAAGTTGGGAAAAAATATTCCGAAATGGCGGAAATTTTTACCAACATGGTGTACGAACAACCGGACAGCTTGAAGCCTGTCGCCGACAAACTAGGTCTGAAAATAGAAACGATCAGTGGTCTCACACGCAAGCCAACCTCGGCTTATCCAAAAACGGCGGCCTACAATCAGCCTAAATTTTTAAGTGCAATTTTTTCGGATGAAGCTACCAAAAATAAGCGCAACACTGAGGCTATTGAAGTCGGCCCGCGCTTTTTAATTGCGGGTCATGTGATTGACTACAAACCTGTGACGCATAGCCCACTGGCACAAGTCAGGCAGCAGGTAGAAGAGTCCATCATGCTCTTGGAAACAGAAAAACTCGCTTTGAAATCAGGTGAGGCTAAGTTGGCTGAGTTGCGCAACGGTGGAACAGCAGACTTCTCTGCAGCCAAAGCGATATCGCGTAACAATAATTCGAGTACGCCACCACCCGCTGTGTATGCCATCATGAAGGCAGATGTGAACAAACTACCGGCCTACGTGGGAGTCAATCTGGGTGGTATGGGTTATCGTATTTTCCGTATCAATAAAATCGTCGAGCAGCCCGCTGATGAGGCGAGCGCCAAATCAGAAGAGCAGCAAGTAAATGAATTTTTAGCGGCTCAGGAAATGGCAGCTTACTTGGGCGTAATCAAAAAACGCGCTAACGCAGAAATTCTCAAATCGGCAGCCGTCGCAAAAGCAAAGCCTGCGACTGCACCGGTCAAACAATAAGGCAGGAATACTGCCTCAGCTTGGAGCCAGCGCCAGATCGAATTGCAGCATGATCTGGCGTGTAGCCTGTTCAAATGAAGTCGGTGTTATGTCCAGCATATCAACTACAGTTCCTTTAGCGTAGTTTTCAAAATTTCGTTCTATCGATTTCAGATAGGCCGGATCGTAGTGCTCCACCAAAAGTGATTCAACCAGCGTGGCAATCTGATTCGTTTGCGCGAGCGAATGCCACTGACGCATTTTGGCGTGGCCGTGCAGCGGTGTCAGATGCGACAAAAGTGCCATCAGTTGCTCGGTATCGCGGCTTAGGTGGGGATAGTCTTCAAGCAGCAGTTTGACGCGTTCACTGGTATCTAGAGTCAGTCGTATACACTCAGAAGATCGTATTTTCTCCATCAATAACTCGGGTACCCGCACGTTACCGATCTTTTTACTTTCTGATTCAACGAAAATGATTTGATTCGGTGAGCAGTGACGAAGCACATTCCAAATTCGACTTTCAAAAAGTTTCTGAGATGGCTGATCTTCATCAGGCAAACCACCGAGCACAGACCCGCGATGAGCGGCGAGATTTTCCAGATCAAGTACTTGTGCGCCGGCTTTCGCTAAGCTCGTTAGCAAGCGACTCTTGCCGCTGCCGGTGGTGCCACAAATAACAGCGAATCGATGCTGGTTAGCTAATGCGTCGAGCTGTTTAATAATCTCTTGCCGATACTCTCGGTACCCACCTTCCAGCTGCATAGCTGGCCAGCCAATTTTTGCCAGAATGTGCGCCATTGCGCCGCTGCGGTTGCCACCGCGCCAGCAATAAACTAAGGGACGCCAATCGCGAGGCTTTTCAAGAAATGAGTTTTGCAACTGCTCGGCAATATTTTTTGCTACAAGAGCTGCACCGATTTTCTTTGCATCAAAAGCGCTCTTTCTTCATTGTTCAAAACCGGGCAGTTAATTGCTCCGGGAATGTGGTCAAGGGCAAATTCTGCTTCCGAGCGTACGTCGATGATGCTGTCATACGCTGCCAAATTAGAAAGCAACTCTACGCCACTCACGAGTGAAGGATATTTCATGCTGATGAAGACGCCCGTGACAATTTATTTAAGTAGTGGTTTGAGTACGGGCCACACATTGTCCAGTAAAAGAGTTTGTGCGCGTTGGTTGGGATGAATCCGGTCAGGTTGAAAAAACTGTTCAACATCATCCAGCCCTTGTAAAAAAAAGGGCACTAGCTTGACAGATTTTTCGTGTGCTAATCCCTGATACATAGCAGCAAATCGTTTTGCGTAATCAATGCCGTAGTTAGGTGGCATCCGCATTCCCAACAACACGACTTGGGCTCCTGTATTCGTCGAGAGCGAAATTATTTCTCTTAAACTTGACTGAGTCGCGGCCAGAGAAAGGCCACGTAAGCCATCATTACCGCCTAGTTCGACAATCACTATGTTGGGCTTATGTTGTGCGAGCAAAGCTGGGAGTCGGGTTTTACCGCCGGCGCTGGTTTCACCGCTGATACTGGCGTTAATGAC
>JBEDHZ010000251.1:0-3164 GCA_041173845.1 Pseudomonadota bacterium | reverse complement strand
CTTGCTACTCGGCTGGCGACGGTGCCTTTGCCAGAAGCAGTAGGGCCATCAATAGTGATGACGGGAATAGTGGACACGATGTTTTAGCTCCGCTGAACAATACTGGCCAGCGCATCGAAATAATCTGGGAATGTCTTTGCCACGCACTTCGGATCGTTAATACGCACCTGCGTTCCCTCGCGCGCTGCACCGGTTAATGTCGCGAGCGAAAAACACATCGCCATACGGTGGTCGTCATAGGTATCGATGGTTGCTTGATCGAGTACGATAGGTGGCGTCACGCGAAGATAATCTTCACCCTCCTCGATCAGGGCGCCCAACTTGCGGAGTTCTGTGGCCATCGCGCTTAGACGATCGGTTTCTTTCACGCGCCAGCTAGCGATATTGCGCAGTGTGCTCGTGCCATCAGCATAGAGTGCGGCAACGGCAATTGTCATCGCGGCATCAGGTATGTGATTAAAATCAGCATCAATCGCTTTCAGCACACCGTTCGAGCTGGCCTCTATCCAATTCTCACCCATAGTGATGGTGGCGCCCATTTGTTCAAGTGCTTCGACAAAGCGCACATCACCCTGAATACTCGATTTACCCACGCCTTCAACTCGCACTGGACCACCGGCAATCGCACCGGCCGCCAGAAAATATGACGCCGAGGAAGCATCACCTTCAACATGAATAACCCCGGGGCTTTGATACTGCTGCCCTGGTTGAATAGTGAATGCAGACCAGCCCTCACGCTCAGGCTTTACTCCAAACCGCTCCATTAAATTCAAGGTGATTTCTATATAGGGTTTGGAGATCAACTCGCCTATAACTTCAATGCGCAGCGCTTTATCACGCGCAATCAATGGAGAAGCCATCAGCAGCGCTGTTAAAAACTGACTCGATACATTGCCACGCACTTGCAATTTTTCCGGATGCAAATTACCGCGTTGTATGTGTAATGGTGGGAAGCCTGGATTTCCAGTGTAATTAATCCGAGCACCAGCGGCATTCAGCGCATCAACTAAATCACCAATAGGTCGCTCATGCATACGCGCCACACCGTGAATGGTGTAATCGCCACCCATTGCCGCTAACGCTGCCGTTATTGGACGAATGGCCGTACCCGCATTCCCCATAAATAAGTCAGCTGAATGAATCGGAAAAGCCCCACCCGCACCCACAACAGAATAATCTTGACTCTCACCATGCTGCTGCCAGTGCACGCCTAGTTTTTGCAACGCCATCAACATGACATGCGTATCGTCAGACGCTAAAAGCGATTTAATCTCAGTGGTTCCTCGCGCCATTGCAGCTAGTAACAAGGTACGGTTTGAAATACTTTTTGAGCCAGGCAAACGCACCGTGCCACGTGCTGCTGCTGCCATTTTAAGATCAAGGTGATGCGGATAATGTTTCATAAATTAGTCTCCACCTTGCTCGTGGGGTCGCTGCTGTTCTGCTGCTTCAATCGCCGCAATCCAGCTCTGCCGCGCATCACGCGCGCGCGCAAAAATCGTTTCTAAGCCAGCGCCTTCTTGTTTGGCTAATAGTTCCCGCAAATGCTTTACCTGAGCAATGTAGGAATCTAATTCGTTCAGTAGTGCAGGACGATTAGCCAAGGCAATGTCACGCCACATTTCGGGCGATGAACCCGCAATTCGGGTGAAATCGCGAAAACCACTCGCAGCATATTGAAAAAGCGTCTCAGCGTTGGGTCGCGCAGCAATGTCATCAACCAGCGCATACGCTAATAAATGCGGCAAGTGACTCACGGCTGCAAACACCGCATCATGTTCAGCTGCATCGAGTTGATGTATCAATGCACCGCACTGCTCCCATGCATTCGCGACACGCGCAATGGTTGAAGGTGAGTTTTCTTGTAGCGGAGTGAGAATCACTTTTTTACCAACATACAAATCACTGAGTGCAGCTTCAGGACCATTTTGCTCGCGTCCAGCAATCGGATGCGCTGGTACAAACTGCGCAATCTTTGAACCTAATGCATGCCTAGCAGCCAGCACCACATCCGACTTAGTGCTACCCGCATCCGTTACCACCGTATCAGATGATAAATGCGGAGCGATAGCAGCAAGCAGCGAACCTGTCTGTGCAACGGGTGCTGCGATAAGTACAAGATCAGCACCTCCTACAGCTTGTTGAATTGTTTCTGCGATACTGTCGATTAAGCCCAGTGATTTAGCGCACTCTAGCGTTTCGCGTCGGCGACCGACACCCATCACCTCAGCCACCACACCTTTGTTCTTAAGCGCGAGCGCGAACGATCCACCAATTAGGCCAACACCAAAAATGGTGATTTTTTTTAGTGAATAGTGGTGGCTCACCGTTTGCTCATTCACACTCAAGCGAGAATTGCTTTCAGCGCTGTAAGAAACGCAGCGTTTTCTTCCGGCAGCCCAATCGATACACGCAGCCATTGCGGCAAACCATAATTACCTACTGGGCGAACGATGATGCCTTTTTTGAGCAAAGCGAGATTCACACGAGCACCAGCACCATCATCCTGCCCAGCACGGAACAGCACAAAATTTCCAGACGAAGGTAAGTATTCGATTTTCATACTATCGAATGCCGAAGTAATTTGCTGATAACCCTCGGCATTCACTTCCGCACTTTTTTTTAAATACGCCGCATCATTTAATGCTGCAATCGCCGCTGCCTGAGCCAAAGAATTAACATTAAAGGGCTGACGCAAACGATTCAATAAATCTGTCAGTGCAGGTTGTGCGATACCAAAACCAACGCGCAATCCAGCCAAACCATACGCTTTTGAAAAACTACGCGAGACAATCAGATTCGGGTACTGCGCTACCCATTGCAAAGAATCATAGCGCTGCGCATCAGAGAGATATTCTGTGTATGCCTCGTCCAATACCACCACCACTGAAGATGGAACTGATTGAATAAACGAATGAATTTTTTCAGCCGAAATGAATGTGCCGGTTGGATTATTTGGGTTAGCCACAAATACGAGTCGCGTTTCGTTCGTAATGGCTGCGCGCATGGCATCCAAATCGTGACCATAATTCGCCGCAGGCACCACAATTGCCTTCGCCCCTACAGCCTGCGTTGCTAATGGATACACCGCAAAAGAAAATTCTGAGTACACCACCGCTTGGCCAGGTGAAACTAATGCACGCGCTGCTAATTCAAGAATGTCG
>JBEDHZ010000250.1:0-3180 GCA_041173845.1 Pseudomonadota bacterium | reverse complement strand
AGATGGCGCATCAGGTTGAGATAGAAAGGCAGTTGTTCAAAGCCAAGCTTTTCGAAAATCGTGAGCACGAATTCGCCACGTTCCGTGCTCAGAAAAAAATTGCTGTTTTCGATACCCGAGGAAATTCCTTCGAGTGATCTGACTTGCCCTACCGGGAACTGTTCGGCCCAGGGAATGATGTCATCCAGGCTGACCGGAGTGAAAACTGCCATAGCAATGGGTAGGTAAGAGCTGCACTCAGGCAGCGTAAAAATTAGCGGGGTGGTGTGGGCGGTGTTTCGAATGGAACTTCACGTGAACGACCGGGCCGGAATTGAAAAATCTCCCATTGGGCAGCACGTGCGCCACTTTGTGAAGCGGGTATCTGTTCGGTCGGTGTCACGTAATAGGTGTTGTTACCACGGCGGATGCGAACCGAGGTGATGGCATTTTGCTCACGGCGTTGTGTAATTTCAGTGGTGCCATCGCCGACTGCGGCAGCGACTGCGGGGTCGTCAGGCAGCGGCTCGAGGCGGACATCGTCGGGTGGAGCTGCCGTCACAGCCGTCGCCGTAGCCAATGCCGCCGTGGCGCAGAGCAGTAGTAGATAGGTAGAGCCGTAATTTTGCTGAATCATGATCGAACTCCCGGAAGGCAAGCGGCACCTGTAATGAACCCCATTTTAACAAAGGCTATGCTCGAGCACCCTGCTTAGGCTTAGAGGAAGGACTGATGCGGATGCTCGGTCTCAGAAAGCACGATGTCGCGCGATTCATAAAAGTGATAAATAGCTTCGACGATCTCTTTGGGATCATCAATCACTTGCACAAGTTCCAGATCCTGAGATTCCACCATGCCATTGGCTAAGAGCGTGTCTTTGAACCACTTTAGCAGGCCTTCCCAGAATTTTGTGCCCACGAGTACTACGGGGATGCGTTGGGTTTTACCGGTTTGAATCAACACGAGCACTTCAGACAATTCATCGATGGTGCCAAAGCCACCCGGCAGCACGATATAGGCATCGGCGTATTTAACAAAAGCTACTTTGCGTGCAAAAAAGTGCCTGAATGAGAGCGAAATATTTTGCCAAGTATTGCTCGTTTGTTCGTGCGGCAGTTCGATGTTGAGTCCGATGGACGGAGAGCTGCCTTCATAGGCGCCTTTGTTAGCGGCTTCCATAATCCCGGGGCCGCCACCGGAAATCACTGAAAAGCCTTCGTCCGATAACCTGCGAGCGATATCGACGGTTATTTCATAATAAGGATCTGTAGGCTTTATACGTGCCGATCCAAAGATCGAAACCGCTGGTCTGATCTCGGAGAGACGTTCGGCGGCATCGATAAACTCTGCCATAATCGTGAACATTTGCCACGATTCGTTCGCCTTGCGCGATGTGGCGCGTTCAAGGTTGGTCAATTGCCGCAGCCGCGGTACCTGTTTCCGGTCGCTTTCCATATGAATAAAACCCTGTTGCTGGTAGATGGTTCGAGTTATTTATACCGGGCCTTTCATGCCATGCCCGATTTGCGTAATGCAGAGGGTGCTCCTACGGGCGCTATCTACGGCATGATTAACATGCTGCGTCGCCTTAGGCAGGATTACTCTGCAGCATACATGGCCTGTGTCTTTGATGCAAAAGGGAAAACCTTTCGTGATGATCTTTATCCCGACTACAAAGCGCAGCGTGCGCCTATGCCTGAGGATTTGGTACGGCAGATAGAACCCATACATGAAGTGGTGCGAGCTTTGGGCTGGCCTATTTTGATGGTTGAAGGGATTGAAGCTGATGATGTGATTGGTACGTTGGTTGTGCAGGCTGCCGCGCAGGGCTTGTCTGCAGTGGTTTCTACGGGTGATAAAGATTTAGCGCAGTTGGTGAATGAACACGTCACGCTGGTCAACACGATGAGTAATGAAACACTGGATCGTGCTGCGGTGATTGCTAAATTTGGCGTGCCTCCCGAGCGCATCGTTGATTATCTGACGCTGGTGGGTGATACCGTCGACAACGTGCCCGGTGTAGAAAAAGTGGGGCCTAAGACGGCGGTTAAATGGCTTACGCAATATGATTCTCTTGATGGCGTGATTGCTCATGCTGCTGACATTGGTGGTGTGGTCGGAGAAAATTTACGTCGCACTTTGGATTGGTTGCCACAGGCGCGCACTTTAGTGACGGTTAAATGCGATTGCGATTTGCAATCGCACATGGAATCGATTCAAACCTCGTTAGCTTTCAAGCCAGAAGATCCTGCGGCTTTGCGTGAATTTTTCAGTCGTATGGGTTTTCGTACCTGGCTACGCGAATTAAATGCTGAGCAGGCGAACGATTCAAGCGCGAGTTTAAAAGTCGCCGCATCCATAGCCGACCCGTCCGAACAAGCAAGTTTGTTTGCAGCGGATCCTCCGATAGAAACACATTACGAAACCGTATTTACGGCCGAGCATTTGGATGCCTGGATTAAGGTAATCAATGAAGCGCCATTAACAGCAGTCGATACAGAGACCACCTCGTTAGACTCTATGCGCGCTGAAATCGTAGGATTATCTTTGTGTGTAGAGCCAGGTAAGGCTGCCTACGTTCCCATGCATCATCGTTATCCCGGAGCGCCTGATCAGCTGTCGCGTGAATTTGTTTTAGAAAAATTAAAACCTTGGTTGCAAGATGCGACAAAACCTAAGCTGGGTCAGCATTTGAAATACGATAGTCATATTTTTGCGAATTACGGTATTGCATTGAAAGGCATCGTGCATGACACGCTGTTGCAATCGTATGTCATTGAATCACATCGTACGCATGACATGGATAGTCTCGCACTGCGATGGCTGAATAAAAAAACTATCACTTATGAACAGGTGTGTGGCAAGGGCGCTTCGCAAATCGGATTTGATGAAGTCAGTATAGAAACAGCGACTGATTATGCGGCTGAAGATGCCGACATCACTTTGCGGTTGCATAACACCTTGTGGCCACGGATAGAAGCGAATGAAAAATTACGCTTCATCTACGAGCAGATCGAAGTACCTACATCGATCGTATTGCAGCGTATGGAGCGCAATGGTGTGTTGATTGATGTTGATTTGTTAGTCGCGCAATCAAACGAGCTTGGCATCAAGTTGATGGAATTAGAAAAAGAAGCGCATGCATTAGCCGAGCAGCCCTTTAATTTAAATTCGCCTAAGCAATTGGGTGAAATTTTGTTT
>JBEDHZ010000249.1:2674-5942 GCA_041173845.1 Pseudomonadota bacterium | reverse complement strand
GTGTATAAGAGACAGCAACAAGGGCACGACCTACACACTGGGCGTGAACTGGATTCTGAATCCTAATGCGCGCGTAATGCTGAATTACTCGCACACTGATTTCGGCAATTCGTTCTATCCAATCGACACTGGTACAGTTAATTCCAATACCAAAGCAACAAGTCGTTCGGACGTGATCTCTCTGCGTACACAATTCAACTTCTAATTTGTAATCTCCAATCCGTTAAGGATGCTTTATACGCCCCCCTTCGGGGGCGTTTTTTTTGGCACTACACAAAGTAAATTTATGTCGAATGAAACGCCATCAGAATTTCAGATAGCTCAGAGTGGATTTGTTTGGGGTTATACCCTGGATGGTGCAGGTAATACTGAGGTGGTCAATGCCAGTAATTTAAAGACGGCACTACAAACTATTCCTGAAACGTCGAATCGGAGTTTTCTATGGTTGCATTTCAACCTTAGCCAAGCATCGACCGAGCGATGGTTGAGTGAGAACACTGCATTGCCTCCAGAATTTTTTGAGGCGCTACATATTGGCTCGCGCTCAACGCGAGTTGAAGTGATTGACGACAGTTTGATTGCGGTCGTGAATGATGTGCTTCATGGTTTTTCGTTTGATCCCTCCGAAATTTCTACGTTGTGGTTATCGGTGACTCCTCGTTTAGTGATCAGTGCGCGCCGCAAGCCACTCAAATCAGTGGATAGGTTGCGGCATGCGGTACACAACGGCGCGAAGATTACGAGTACGGTTGAGTTGCTCACTCATTTACTGCGTGATCAGGCTGATGTCTTGATGGGCATAGTACGTGATGCCGTTGCTAAGGTGGATAAGATTGAAGATGATTTGTTGGCAGGACGTTTAAATCATAAGCGCGAAAATCTCGGTGCCTTGCGTCGCGTGTTGGTGCGATTGCAGCGCTTAATGGCTCCGGAACCAGCTGCACTATTTCGTTTGCTTCAGCGTCCGCCTGTGTGGATTCCTGAGGATGATTTGCAGGACATTCGTCAATCTAGCGAAGAGTTCTCGGCGGTACTGATAGACATGGCTTCGCTGCAGGAGCGCATTAAATTATTGCAAGAAGAGATTGCGGCGATGATTAGTGAAAAAAGTAGTCGTAGTCTTTTCACGCTGACTATCGTGACGGTACTTGCACTGCCAATTAATTTAGTAGCAGGTTTGTTTGGCATGAATGTGGGTGGTATACCGCTTGCTGCTAATGAATCTGGATTTTGGGTGATTGTGTGCGTGCTCGCTGCGATTACTGTTACGGCGATTTGGCTTATTTTGAGGCGTGGTAGTGATAACTGATGTCGGCCAACGTTAAATCCACATGCACAGTGTTTTACTAAGAAAATCTCCTTTTATTTAGGGATCTCTTACTTCGCTACAATGCGTTGGATTAACCAATTAGGTGATCCATTTCATGCGCTTACTATCCGCTGGGCTACTCGCCCTCATCATTCTCACTGGTTGTGGCACGCTGCCACCTACAACCCAAACTACGCCCAAACCATCGAGCGATACCAGCTCGACCACCGATTCCAGCTCACAGAATGCCTCTGAGGCTGCTTCTAAGCCCGAGCCACCCGCTGCAAGCACGCAGCCTGAGGCATCCGTGACTCCGCCTCCACAGCCTCCACAAAGTCCTGTAGCGGTACCTAAAGCGCTGAAGATAGGTTTGGCGTTAGGAGGTGGTGCTGCGCGTGGTTTTGCGCATATTGGTGTGATTAAAGTGTTGGAGGCTAATGGCATCGTGCCCGATATTGTGGTGGGTACGAGTGCGGGTAGTTTGGTGGGGGCGCTTTATGCCGCGGGTAACAATGGCATGGCTTTGCAAAAGTTAGCGATGGAGATGGATGAGGCGGCTATCTCAGATTGGTCAGTTCCGTTTTTTTCTAATTCCACCGGTGTGCTGAAAGGTGAGGGCGTGCAACAGTATGTAAACCGTGCTGTGCACAATCAACCGATTGAAAAGTTACGTATGCAATTCGGTGCAGTTGCTACGGATTTAAAAACAGGTCAGCCGATTCTTTTTAGACGCGGTAATACGGGTGCTGCCGTGCGTGCATCGTCAGCGGTACCCGGCGTTTTTCAGCCGGTGCGAGTAGGGAATGTTGATTATGTTGATGGTGGATTAGTCTCCCCAGTGCCAGTGAGTTTTGCGCGCAAGATGGGCGCAGATTTTGTGATTGCTGTGAATATTTCAGCGCAACCGGATACGCAGCCTGCTTCATCAACTTTTGATGTGTTGTTGCAGACGTTTGCGATCATGGGGCAAAGCCTGAACCAGTACGAACTAAAACAAGCAGATATTGTGATTCGCCCCGAGTTGGCGAACATGAAAGGCAATGACTTTACTAGTCGAGGACCGGCGATCATTGCAGGTGAAAAAGCAGCGTTAGCTTTGATTGCCGAGATACGGCAGCGAATTAAAGCGAAAAGAGAAAAATTCTAAGGGAACGAACAGGAAGGACAGTTTACTTAGCGATTAGCAGCGGCGTTTTCGCTGGTTTCGATTCGGCGCGCACCGTTAAAGCGTGCCTTCCAATATGAAAGATCCATGCTTTCTATGCGAACGGCGCCACCGGTTGAGGGCGAATGAATGAATTTATTGTCGCCCAGATAAATCCCCACGTGTGAGAAGGCGCGACGTAAAGTATTGAAAAAGACCAGATCGCCCGGTTGCAAATCTTGTTTATCCACCGACTCACCCAGTTTGCTGATCTCAGCGGAGGTGCGTGGAAGTTCTTTCCCCTGAGCTTCTCTGAAGACATAGCGAACAAAGCCGCTGCAGTCCAAACCATTTTCTGGGGAGTTGCCGCCGCGTCGGTAGTTGATGCCCACGAGTGACATGGCTTCTATCGCTAGTTGGGCTGCACGGTCGGTGAAGCTAGAAAAAGTACTGACTAAAAAATTTGTCTCTCCCTCTATTTCGACAGCCGTCGCAGGCAGGCAGCACAAACCAGCCACCAGAGCGGTGATTAGCGTTGCTTTGCGTATCGATAAAGGGCGGTAAAAATTTTGCAAATTAAGCAATTGTGTACTTTTGGTAAAAAAACCAAGAGCCAATGTAAGCGATGACGCTTTTATTGTCAAAGCAAGAGCAGTTAATCACTTGGGATGAAAATTGAAATTCCCAGGTAAAAAACTTGTCGTACAATCCAGCCTTTTTTGAATTGAGGGAGTTGAGCTATGCGGTCTAAACAAGCACTGACGCTGTCGGATGTTAAGAAAATTGCAGCAGCGGCTGAGGCGGAGGCTGTGGCC
>JBEDHZ010000249.1:0-2639 GCA_041173845.1 Pseudomonadota bacterium | reverse complement strand
ATCGTTGATGATGGCGGCAATCTGCTGTGGTTGCAGCGTCTGGATGGCGCAGCTCCAGTATCAGCTTCGATTGCACCATCAAAAGCACGCACTTCTGCACTTGGTCAACGCGAGACGAAGGTCTATGAGGACGTGATCAATAACGGTCGATATTCCTTCTTATCTGCTCCTAATATTGATGGATTGCTCGAGGGTGGCGTTCCTATCATGGTTGGCAGTGACTGCGTAGGTGCGGTGGGTGTTTCGGGAGTCAAATCTACCGAAGATGCGCAGATCGCTAAAGCCGGCATTGCGGCTTTGGGTTTGTAAGTCACTACTTAGTCGAAATACGGCGTGAGACCTTGGCTTGCTCGGGTATGATGCTTCGCGGTACAATTGTCAGGTTTAACTAATTGAACCCGCCGCCCGCACAAGCCTCCTTCCACACATCCCGGTCCACCCGTATTCCGCGCGTCCCTCATACAGAGGGAGACGGCTAGCGAGTATCAGGGATAGCTGCGGCGGTAACTATCTTGGAGTTACTTTTGCCGCCTTTTCTTTCGGCCAACGAGCAACCGGCCATCCTAGCCCTAGCGGATGGCACAGTATTCAAGGGATTTTCAATCGGTGCCGCAGGCTATACCAGCGGTGAAGTCGTTTTCAATACAGCAATGACGGGTTATCAGGAAATTCTGACCGACCCCAGCTATAGCCGCCAGATTGTCACACTCACTTATCCGCATATTGGTAATACCGGTGTCAATCCTGAAGATGTTGAATCCAGTCGTATTCATGCCGCTGGATTAATCATTCGAGATTTACCGCTGCAAGCTTCCAATTTCCGTTCGACCCAAAGTCTGTCTGATTACCTCAAAGCAGAAAATATCGTCGCTATCGCGGGTATCGATACCCGAAAGTTGACGCGTATTTTGCGAGAAAAAGGTGCGCAAAGCGGATCGATTGTTGCTGGTCCTGATGCAAAACAATCGACGGCGCTGGAGCATGCTAAAGCCTTTGCTGGGTTGGCCGGTATGGACCTGGCAAAAGTCGTGTCGACCAAAGCGTCATATGAATGGACTGAGACTGAGTGGGTGCTCGGTCAGGGTTACGGCAAACTTAGTTCGCCTAAATTCCATGTGGTCGCTTTTGATTACGGTGTGAAGTACAACATCCTTCGCATGCTGGCATCACGCGGCTGTCGCGTTACGGTGTTACCAGCTCAGGCGACGGCATCAGATGCGCTAGCATTAAAACCGGATGGCATTTTTCTTTCGAATGGTCCAGGCGATCCGGAGCCCTGTGACTACGCCATTCAAGCAGCCCGCGAATTAATTGACCAAGGTTTGCCGACTTTTGGTATTTGCCTAGGACACCAAATCATGGCGCTCGCTTCGGGCGCAAAAACTATCAAAATGAAATTCGGTCACCATGGTGCGAATCACCCGGTGCAGGATTTAAGTACCAAGAAGGTCATGATCACTTCGCAGAACCACGGTTTTGCAGTGGATCCCAACACGCTGCCTTCAAACTGCCGCGTTACGCATATTTCACTTTTCGATAATTCGTTACAAGGTTTTGAGCGAACTGATCGTCCCGCATTTTGTTTTCAAGGCCATCCCGAGGCCTCGCCCGGACCACACGACATTGCCCCGTTGTTCGATCGTTTTGTGGCAATGATGGAGAAGCACAAACATGGCTAAGCGTACCGATATAAAAAGCATTCTCATCATCGGTGCGGGTCCGATCATTATTGGTCAGGCCTGCGAGTTTGATTACTCAGGTGCGCAAGCGTGTAAGGCGCTGCGCGAAGAGGGATACAAAGTCATTCTGGTTAACAGCAATCCGGCCACCATCATGACCGATCCAGAAATGGCGGACGTGACCTATATAGAACCGATTAACTGGCAGGTCGTCGAGCGCATCATCGATAAAGAAAGACCCGATGCTATTTTGCCGACGATGGGTGGTCAGACTGCGTTGAACTGCGCGCTTGATTTGCATCGTCATGGCGTACTAACAAAATACGGTTGCGAATTGATCGGCGCGACGCCGGAAGCGATTGATAAAGCCGAAGATCGTTCTAAGTTTAAAGATGCGATGACCAAGATTGGTCTAGGCTCGGCGCGCTCTGGTATTGCGCATGACATGACCGAGGCTTGGGCGGTTCAGAGACAAGTAGGTTTTCCAACGATTATCCGTCCTTCATTTACGATGGGTGGTTCGGGTGGTGGTATCGCTTACAACTCGGAAGAATTCGAAGCTATTTGCAAACGCGGTTTAGAAGCTTCACCCACCAATGAATTGTTGATTGAAGAATCACTGCTGGGTTGGAAAGAATTTGAGATGGAAGTCGTGCGAGACCGCAATGATAATTGCATCATTGTGTGCTCGATCGAAAATCTGGATCCTATGGGCGTGCATACCGGTGACTCAATCACCGTCGCACCGGCGCAGACGCTGACCGATAAGGAATACCAGATCATGCGGAATGCCTCGTTGGCGGTGCTGCGTGAAATTGGAGTGGATACGGGAGGCTCTAACGTTCAGTTTGCGGTTAATCCTAAAGATGGCCGCATGATTGTGATTGAGATGAATCCGCGTGTATCGCGTTCATCGGCGTTAGCGTCAAAAGCAACCGGTTTTCCGATTGCAAAAGTTGC
>JBEDHZ010000248.1:0-3272 GCA_041173845.1 Pseudomonadota bacterium | reverse complement strand
ATCAACAAATACATACTCAAAAAATTCAGCTATTTGCAAAATAAATACTAGAAAAAATAAACACCGATATTAAAAATTGAACTGTGTAATTTCCAAGTAAGTTTCGAACTAATTTCACGACTAATGCCACGCTAAAAATGTAAATTACTCGTAAGTTTTTATTCAAACTGAGCGGAAATAATTGAATGGCTGCGCCCTTAGTATTTTTTGGCAGGACATACATGGCAAATGCGGGTCGCTGCGAGGGTTTAAAGGCTAGAAACGCCGTTTAACAGGGCGCTATTTGAGGCTGGCAAGGTGCCAGATTTTGATTGGTAAAGCGGTAAACCTTAGTCCAGATCTGCGGAATAAAATCAGTCAAACCCGTTTCTTCGCGCGCGAGTAAAACCGGTCCATCGACAGAGGGTAATTGCGGGGCAAATCCAGAGACATCCACACGACTCAATCTCTGCATCCAAAAAATATTAATCGCGCCCGTTTCAGCCGACTGAGAGAAAATCAAATCCAGCATTTTTTTAGCTTGCAGATGACCTCAATCAGCGGCTTTTCTATACAGACGAATCGCTTCAACATAGTTAATAGGTATACCCTCGCCTCGGTGATAACGACGTGCTTGTCGCCAGCTGGATTCTGCTAATTCCGCATTATTTAAACTTGATTTTTGCAATGAACTCAGGGAGTTTGCCTGATCGATTTCTGCCCGAATATGAAGGACATTATTCGATACGATGCTTGAATTTTCCTCGGCAAAGACAAAATGCTGCAGTGCTTCATTGAGCTGATTTTTTGCAGCACTCTCAATACCCAGTTCTATGTGTGCATGGATGTCGCCGGCATTAGCCGCTTCAAGCAGCAATTTGTGATGGGGAATTTTGTCGAGAGCGGACTTAGCATCCACCTCATTCGATATATTCGATATGTCCAACGGCGCCGATTGCGCTCGCGCCAACCATTCGAAGTACAGCGCCCGTCCCCGATTAACTTTGGAAAGCTGAGTTCGCCAGTAGCGCGCCTTAGCTAAATCCGGCGGCATTCCACAACCCACCATTTCGCACCACGCGAGACCGGCACTCGCCATTTTTTCGCCCTGCTGCCACGCAACTTGAAACCATGACTTGGCGCGCCTCACATCCGCTGGTAAACCATGACCGTGTAAAGTCAGCAAACCCATAATCCAAGCAGCATTGGCTTGTTCAGGCTTGGATGGTTTCGAGGCTTTGTAGGCATTTTCAGCTTGTGCAGCCAACACCCACAATCGATCTAACTCGATTTTTTGTGCTGTTGAGATCATTCCTCTATCAACATCAGCTACCTCAGGTCCTGATGAACGTGCAGGCGCATCCAGTAGAGGAGTGTTGAAAGCAAGTGTTGAACACTCTTTGTTACTTTCGAAAGAGTGTTTGTTTACATTCACATCAGAACAGGCATAAGGCTCATTCGATGGCGGTGTATTTGCTACCGCGCTCGATGCAACAACGGTCAAAAAAATAGCCGCAGTCCCAAATTCACGAAAAATATTTTTCAAACTCCTGACCGCATGACGTGCAATGAATGATGTAGTGAAACCTGCCATTTCATTTGGTGGGCTTAGTTGTTTTCTTAGGAACTACATCCCAATAAATCGCCGAATAACTAAATTGGTCGTTTAATTTATTCGTATATCGCTGCAACAAATCTGGCAAACCCGCCACATTGGGCATAGGTGTTAAACCAGCCACCTGTAAATCCTCACCCAATGTGGGATACACATCCTCATCGGTGGCGATACATAACAAGCCCTCTTTGCCCGGAGCTGCAGCATCAATCGCAAATCCTGGATTGGGACTCATCCAATCCGGCATACGTAGCGTCTGCCCCGCTGATAGCACAGCTCTGGGAGAGATGGCATTCGGTACTAATCGCATCACTGAACCAGAGGAATTACTTAGGTAGCAGTACAAGTATGACGAACGAGAGACGGTCGCTGAGAGAAAAATTTGCTCTCCTACTTCGAACTTACTGCGTCCCATTAAAATATTTTCTATTTGAAGATCAATGGTGCGCTTTTCTTCACCTTCACCGAATGATTTTCCTGAGCTTGAAGATTGTGCAACGACATTCACTGATTTCGTTTTACTTGGTGCCCAACCATAGCTCACCAAATTACCTTTTCTATCCAGCGATACATAGTCACGCAACACACGCTCATACGTGGTGAAATCAACGGTGCCCGTCACCACCATGCCATGGTCCGCTTGAAATTTACCTAAGGCACGACGGAAGCTCAGATCACTGATTTCGATATCGCCCAATTTTTTATCCAAATAGCCTTTAGACATTAACGAGGTTTGTATCAAATTACGATGAATAGCAGCATCACCTTCGTCATACCAATCGCGTAGCTGTCTTTGAAAACTGGGATGATTTTGTTCCAGCGTTAAACACTGCCAGTAAGGCACCCTCGCCCACTTGCCAGCAAGTTCAATGACGGCTAATTCAACCAATGTTCTCACCGCAGCACCTGAACCTTGAGCGTAATCGCGGCCCACATTAAATTGCAAACCATAGTCTCTAATTCGACCCGCCAAATCCAAACCCTGACCGCCCGTACCCATAATGACTTCATTAGCCGAATCTAATCCGGGGATTAATGTCCGAGTTCGAAAATCGCCGAGGTGTAATTCCAACCCAATGATCGATGCATTTCTATTTTGGCTGTAACCTGCATCAAAATTATTTCCTGATATGCCGGCCTGATTACGATTAATCAAAACATTTTGATCTAAAAAAGCAATCGCTCCTGATATGTACAGCGACGGCCTCTGCAGCTGAATTTGATTGTTATTTAGTAGGATGTTGGTTAAATTTTGTACGGTGTCTTGGCGAATAAGTTCGACTTCATAGTCCACATAGCGAAACGTATTACTGGTGCGCGACATTTGCAGCAACGCAGTAATGATCATATCCTTGGTAGCTACTGGCGCGCGGGTCGAATAATCAGGAATGATTTTGCTGGTAATCAAAGTCGACGGCACTTCCGCATCGCGTAGCATTTTGTCCATACAATCGAGCGAATCCGAAAAGCTCGACATTGATCGTACAGGCCTCACCGTTGGACGACCATTCACATTGGCATAGCCTTGGAAGGATGCATCTTTGCGTGCATCCATAGGCGTACTGCATGAAATCAAAAATAAAACTGAGACAATTGAGGCAGTCGAAAAAAAACGTTGAAGAATAGGTTGTTGGCTAGCTGTCGATGGCTGTTGTTTTACTTTATTCATTTCTAGAGC
>JBEDHZ010000247.1:0-3284 GCA_041173845.1 Pseudomonadota bacterium | reverse complement strand
CTACGACTTGGGCTACTTCGACTTGGATTCATGTAGAGTGGAGCCCATCGATAACCCCTTCGGTCCCAGGGTGTTAACGATGTCTCCGGAATGATGTGTAAACGATGTCTCGCTAACACACCTAAATACTTTGGGGTGGCCGATGGGGCTCGAACCCACGACAACAGGAATCACAATCCTGGACTCTACCAACTGAGCTACGGCCACCACTGATAAAGCGATCAAACAGAGTCAGACCGAATTAAGCCGCTTATTATACAAAATTTCCGACTTTCTGGCGCTATTTCAAGCGCTATCACTGAGTAAAGCCAGCGTTTTCCACACTGGCTACGTTCACGGACAAGCCCAATAGCTGGCGAAACGCAGTTTCAAGCGCGGTTCGGCTACCGCTGGTGAAAGCGAGTATGGGGGCGGGGGTTGTTGATGCTTCACGCAACAAGGAATGTTGAATTAAAAGTCGCTGCAGCTGTTTGGCAACCGGCTCTCCTGTATCAACCTGAATCACACTATGCCCTGCAGATTTAGCTACATGATCGATCAATGGTTGTACAAAAGGGTAGTGCGTACAACCCAAGACTAAGGTATCGACGTTTTGCTTTAACAGCGGCGAGACATAACGCTCAACTAAGTCTGAGGTCGCGCGGGAATTCAACTCGCCTTTTTCAATTTGATCAACCAGACCATTACACGCCTGTGTAATAAAACGCACCTCGACTGAGTCAGTAATTTGTTGCTGTAATTTCTGAAATTTTTCACTGGCTAAGGTGCTGGTAGTGGCTAACACACCCACCACTCCCGATTTTGTTAGTGCCGCTGCTGGTTTAAGTCCCGGCTCTACTCCCACGACTTGCATGTGTGGATAGTGTGAGCGCAGTGCGGAGATTGCTGCTGCGGTTGCGGTATTGCATGCAACCACCATCGCTTTAACGTGGTAGGTCTGTAAAAATGCTGCAATCGATAACACGCGTTCAACGATTATCGATTCGGGTTTTTCACCGTAGGGTGCAAATCCAGAATCTGCAAAATAAAGTAGCTCTTCAGAGGGCAGTAATGCATGAACATGCCGCAGCACCGAGAGTCCGCCAATACCGGAGTCGAACACACCAATCGGTGCATTCGAATCTAACGATGTAAAAGAATCAGCCAATCTTGACGGGGATCTTGCCGATGGTGGCAGCGATACGCTCTTGCCATTCTTTAGGTCCAGTGTTGTGCACTGAAGTACCACTGGAATCAACGGCAACAGTTACTGGCATATCGCTGACATCGAATTCATAAATCGCTTCCATACCTAAATCTGCAAAGCCCACTACCTTGGCTCCTTTGATCGCTTTCGATACCAGATAGGCTGCACCACCGACAGCCATCAGATAGGCTGACTTATGATTTTTAATCGACTCAATCGCAATCGGTCCACGCTCAGCTTTACCAACCATCGCAATCAAACCAGTTTTTTCTAACATCATGTCGGTAAATTTATCCATACGTGTCGCTGTGGTTGGGCCAGCTGGACCAACCACTTCATCGCGCACAGGATCGACTGGGCCAACGTAATAAATCACACGATTTTTAAAATCGACTGGGAGCTTTTCACCTTTAGCGAGCATGTCTTGAATGCGCTTGTGAGCAGCATCACGCCCAGTAAGCATTTTTCCATTTAACAGCAGCGTTTGTCCGGGCGTCCATGACGCGACTTCGGCAGCGGTCAGTGTGTTGAGATCGATGCGTTTCGATTTTTGCGTATCAGGCGTCCAGTGGACTTCTGGCCACTCAGATAGCGATGGCGGATCCATATACACAGGGCCCGATCCATCCATCACAAAATGCGCATGCCGCGTGGCCGCACAGTTAGGAATCATGGCGACAGGTTTAGATGCAGCGTGGGTTGGATGCATCATGATTTTTATATCCAGCACTGTCGTCAGGCCCCCGAGACCTTGTGCACCAATACCTAACGCATTCACCTTTTCATACAGCTCAACGCGCAATTCTTCGGTTTTATTTTTTGGGCCACGAGCGAGCAAGTCGCTCATGTCGAGATCTTCCATGAGCGATTGTTTCGCCATCAGCATCGCATGTTCTGCTGTACCGCCTATGCCTATGCCAAGCATGCCGGGTGGGCACCATCCGGCACCCATGGTTGGTACGGTTTTCAATACCCAATCGACTAATGAATCGGAGGGATTGAGCATAACGAATTTACTTTTGTTTTCTGAGCCACCACCTTTAGCGGCGACTTGCACATCTAAGGTGTTACCCGGCACGACTTCCATGTGCACTACAGCGGGTGTATTGTCTTTGGTGTTTTTGCGTTCGAATTGCGGATCGGCTACGACTGAAGCACGTAATTTGTTATCCGCATTGTTGTAGCCGCGACGAACGCCTTCATTAATGGCATCGGTGATAGACCCTGCAAAGCCTTCAAAACGTACGTCCATGCCAATTTTTAAAAATACATTCACGATTCCTGTGTCTTGGCAGATAGGACGTTTACCTTCCGCGCACATACGTGAATTGGTCAGTATCTGAGCGATCGCATCTTTTGCAGCTGCGCTTTGCTCGCGTTCGTAAGCGCGGGCCAGATGGCGGATATAGTCCGTTGGGTGGTAGTAGCTGATAAATTGCAGCGCTGCAGCGACGGATTCGATCAGATCTTCTTGCTTAATAATGGTCATGATTGGCTTAAAATATGAAATTGGCAAGCGTAAGCAACGATAGTAAGCTGGTGCGTCTTGAGGCCGTCCGCAGGTTAAATTAATCCACTCGCGGTGAGCGGCTTCTGAGCGCATCATTTTACACCTCGACAACCAGCCAATTCAGTGCCTGCCATGAGTCTCATACCTGAGCATAACGCTGGGTCTTATGTAAGGCTTGAGTAAGCGTGCCGGCTTATCGTTAAGCCATAATAATTATTCGCAGGATGGAGACACCATGTCTGAAATCGAGTCCCTCATGCACGAGGAGCGTGTATTTGCTCCGCCCACAGACTTTTTGAAAAATGCCAATGTAGCTGGAATGGCAGCCTATGAAGCCCTGTGTGCAGAAGCAGAAAAAGATTACGAGGGTTTTTGGGCGCGTCTCGCGCGCGAACACCTTGAATGGCATAAGCCATTTTCTAAAACCTTAGACGAATCCCAGGCGCCGTTTTACAAATGGTTCGACGATGGTCAGTTGAATGTGTCTTACAACTGTCTGGATCGAAACCTAACTAATGGTAATGCGGATCGCACAGCGATCATCTTTGAAGCCGATGACGGAACGGTTAGCAAACTCACTTATCGTGA
>JBEDHZ010000246.1:0-3294 GCA_041173845.1 Pseudomonadota bacterium | reverse complement strand
AGCCCAAGGCATGCGAAGCAGAGAAGCGGGTTGCCAACAAAAGACTATTACTAATTTTCAAATAATGGCGCGCATCCAAGTTGAATCGTGTAAATGACTGTTGATTTAACGCATGTTGGTACTCGACCCCTGCAAACATCCGAAAACCGGTACGTAAATTCTCTGCCCAATACACGGAATTATCAAAGGTGTAATTTAATCGACTACCCAAATAATTCGACACAATCTCCGGAGTGCTCACATTGTACTGGTCGAAGGCACGATTCGTTGTCACCATTCCTGACAAACTTAATTTACTCTGCAAATTAAGTGGATAGATTCCCTTAAGCTCAGCACGGAAAGCGCTGCACTCATGATGAAAAATCCACTTCCAACGCACTGTCGGTAACACTGGCATACTCTAGCCCTGAATTCCACCTGCAAGCATGGCATGACCCCCACACCTAAAAATCTCCGCACCTATCCGCCGTATCGGCCGGGCTTGAAGCCCGCCCCTATGCTGCCGATGTCACGCGCCGAAATGAATACATTGGGATGGGACAGTTGCGACATCATCATCGTGACGGGTGACGCCTACATTGATCACCCCAGCTTTGGGATGGCGCTGATTGGACGATTACTCGAATCTCAGGGTTTTCGGGTCGGCATCATCAGCCAGCCCGATTGGCAATCAGCAGACGCATTTCGTGAGTTAGGAAAACCGAATCTGTACTTTGGCATCACCGCCGGCAACATGGATTCCATGATCAACCGTTACACGGCTGATCGAAAAATACGTTCGGATGACGCCTACACTGCGGGTGGTCACCCTAATAAACGTCCTGACCGCGCTGTCACGGTGTATGCCCAACGTGCTCGGGAAGCGTTTCCCGGTACACCTATCGTGATCGGCAGTATAGAAGCTAGCCTGCGCCGCATTGCGCACTACGATTACTGGTCTGATACCGTTCGTCGCTCCGTACTTACCGATTCAAAAGCCGACATTCTTTTATTTGGCAATGCTGAGCGCGCCTTACTCGATCTTTCGCATCGTCTGGCGGCGGGTGAATCCGTAAAATCGATTCGCGATTTGCGTGGCACCGCATTTATGGTCACGCGCGACTGGAAGCCTGCGGACGATTGGAGCGAAGTCGACTCCACACGCGTGGATACACCGGGCAAAGTAGAGGCTCATCCGGACCCGTATGAAATGAAGGAAAAGGATCCGACGGCCTGCGGTACCGACGGCAAGCCAGCTGAGGCCAAGCTCGCGCCTATCAAATTAATGACACGCGAAGAGCGCCTCGCACAACAAAAAGAAATCCGCTCGCGCAGTGTCGTTCGATTACCTGCCTTTGAAGTCGTCAAAGACGATCCCATCAGCTATGCGCATGCCTCGCGTGTATTCCATTTGGAATCCAATCCGGGCAATGCGCGTGCGATGGTGCAAGCGCATGGCGATCGCGATGTATGGCTGAACCCTCCGCCTCTGCCATTGGCGATGGAAGAAATGGACTATGTATTTGATTTGCCCTACGCACGCACTCCGCATCCTGTGTATGGCAAAGAAAAAATCCCTGCCTGGGACATGATTCGCTTTTCAGTCAACATCATGCGTGGCTGCTTTGGTGGCTGTACTTTTTGCTCCATCACAGAACATGAAGGCCGCATTATTCAAAGCCGATCAGAGCCATCTATTTTGCGCGAGATTGAACTGATACGTGATAAAACCAAAGGCTTCACCGGCACTATCTCTGATCTGGGTGGCCCCACCGCCAACATGTATCGCATGGCCTGTAAAGACAAGACGGTTGAAGAATCGTGTCGTCGCTTGTCATGTGTATATCCCACGATATGCTCGAATTTAAATACCGATCACAGCAAACTCATACAGCTGTATCGCCGCGCACGCGATATTCCCGGCGTAAAGAAAATTTTGATCGGATCTGGTTTGCGTTATGACCTGGCAGTGCGCTCTCCCGAATATGTAAAAGAGCTTGCAACTCACCACGTTGGTGGCTTGTTGAAAATCGCTCCTGAGCATTCGGAGGATGGACCACTGTCAAAAATGATGAAGCCCGGTATGGGTTCGTATTACCGCTTCAAAGAACTCTTTGATAAGTATTCCAAAGAAGCTGGAAAAGAACAGTATTTGATTCCGTATTTCATCGCAGCTCATCCGGGTACTACCGATGACGACATGCTGAATCTTGCTGTTTGGCTCAAGCAAAATGATTTTCGCTTAGATCAGGTACAAACCTTTCTGCCAACGCCGATGGCGATGGCAACGACTATGTATCACACGCGCAAAAATCCGCTGCGTAAAATTTCTCAAGATTCAGAAACGGTAGAGACACCGCGTTTGGCAAAAATTCGTAAGCTACATAAGGCCCTGCTGCGCTACCATGATCCGAATAACTGGGAAGTTATTCGTGAAGGACTTAAACGTATGGGGCGCAGTGATCTGATCGGAAATGGCCCTCAGCATCTGGTACCACGTACCGATGGTACGTCGGCTCAAATTAACAAACATCGACGTGATGAAACACCGCCGCTGAAAGTGATGGCGAAAAAATTTGGTCACAAAAAACTACGTGTAGGCGCCGCCATTTCACGTAAGCGCGCCGGCTAAATCAGCATACATTGGGTAGAAGTTAAGCAGATATAAAAAAACCGACTCTGTAGGTCGGTTTTTTTATGAGTCGGTGGTGGGAAGTGCAAGTTTCGAACTTGCGACCTATCGCGTGTGAGGCGATCGCTCTACCCCTGAGCTAACCTCCCTTAAGGGCGCAGATTATCGCACAAAGCGAATCAATCGCCCACAGGTTGCCGCCATAGACAGCTACCTTTAACTTGTTTGTCTAGCGACGTGAGTAAGGCTTCATGCTCGGCAAGCTCTGCTTCTGTAGGTGCGACAATTAATACTTCGGCCAAACTAGCCCGTTCATCGTTCTCACCATCTGACTGAAAATCATTATGCATATCGATAGTCAGGCTCTCCTGACCACGCGTCATTGCAAGATACACCTCAGCCAATAACTCAGCATCGAGCAATGCACCGTGCAATGTCCGATGTGAATTTGAAATGCCATAACGCTCGCATAAGGCATCCAGCGAATTTCGTTTACCTGGGTGCAGCTCTTTTGCCTGAGCTAAGGTATCCACCACGTTTTGCACCTGCTTGGGGAAGACAGGCAAACCTAGCTTTTCAAGTTCTGCATCCAAAAAGCCCACATCAAACGGAGCGTTATGAATGATGATCTCGGCATCTTGCACATAGGCCAACAACTGCTCGGCAATGTCTGCAAATTTGGG
>JBEDHZ010000245.1:0-3310 GCA_041173845.1 Pseudomonadota bacterium | reverse complement strand
AGATAAAGAGAATCAGGTCGGCGTCTTGTTCGATTGCGCCGGATTCGCGCAAATCCGACATCACCGGTCGGCGATTCGGGCGCTGCTCAAGTGAACGGTTCAACTGCGATAGTGCGATCACAGGGCAATTGAGTTCTTTCGCCAAGCTTTTCAGGTTACGCGAAATTTCCGATATTTCAGTTGCACGGTTTTCGCCGGGCGCATTCGCCGACATCAACTGCAAGTAATCAACAATAATCAGACCGAGCTTGCCGCACTTTCTGGCAAGCCGACGCGCGCGTGAGCGAAGCTCAATCGACGACAAGGCCGGCGTCTCATCGATGAATATCGGGGCATCGTTCATTCTCTGGATTGCACTGGTGAGCTTGGGCCAGTCTTCATCCTTCAAGCGCCCGGTTTTGAGACGCTGCTGGTCAATACGACCGACAGAACCCAGCATACGCATGGCGAGCTGCGTACCGCCCATCTCCATGGAAAATATGGCGACTGGCAAGCCACTGTCGATCGCCACGTTCTCGCCGATGTTCACGGAGAACGCAGTTTTACCCATCGACGGCCTACCCGCCACAATGATCAAATCGCCCTCTTGCAAGCCCGAGGTCATGCGATCCAAATCCAGCATGCCGGTGGGAACGCCGGTGACATCGTTGGTGCTGTCGCGGGCGAATAGCTCATCAATCCGCTCGACCACATGCGCCAGCAATGGCTTGATCTCGACGAAGCCGGCTGCGCCCCGGCTACCCTCCTCGGCTATCGAGAATATCTTCGACTCCGCTGCGTCAAGCATCTGCCTGACTTCCTTGCCCTGCGGATTAAACGCAGAACCAGAGATTTCGTCAGAGACAGAAATCAACTTACGCAAAATGCCACGATCTCGAACTATTTCGGCATAGCGACGAATGTTGGCGGCTGAAGGAGTGTTTTGCGCAAGCGCATTTAAATACGATAAGCCGCCGACTTCCTCAGCTTTGTTAGCCGAAGAAAGCGACTCAAAAACGGTAATCACATCAGCGGGACGTGAACCGCTAATCAATCTGGCAATATGTTGAAAAATCAGGCGATGGTCGTACCGATAGAAATCTTCAGGACTAACAAAATCGGCAATCTTGTCCCACGCTGAATTATCCAGTAGTAAACCGCCCAAAACAGACTGCTCCGCCTCAATGGAATGGGGAGGGATTCGTAGTGAATCTACCTGCGGATCGGATCGTTCGTTCATAAGTCCTGATTATACCCGCTCGCTCTCGGGCAAAAATCTAAAACCTCGGTTTATGAATCGACTAATTATCTACGAGTCTTTTACAAGCTGAGCGATAGGCATATTGATTTTTGGGTTTACGCGATTGCTATTTTTAGGGCTGCAAAAAGAGCAAAAAAAATAGCCGGGATAACCCGGCTATTTTTAAAACTAATGACGTGGAATCTGATTACGAGTGATCGCCAACGATGTTGATTTTCACTTCTGCAATCACGTCCGTGTGTAGAGCTACAGCCAATGCGTGCTCGCCAGCGGTCTTCAATGGACCGGTAGGCATACGGATTTGCGATTTATCTACGGTAAAGCCTTGCTTACCTAAAGCATCTGCAATGTCGTGATTGGTGACTGAACCAAACAGACGGCCATCAACGCCCGATTTTTGTGTGATTTGAACGGTCAAACCAGACAATTTTTCGCCTTGCGCTTTAGCCGTTGCTAATTTCGCTGCTGCGATTTTTTCTAACTCAGCACGCTTTGCTTCAAACTCAGCAATAGCCTCTGCCGTTGCACGGCGAGCCATACGTTGTGGAATCAAAAAATTACGTGCGTAACCATCTTTAACGCGAACCACGGCACCAAGATCACCGAGGTTAGCTACTTTTTCCATCAAAATTACTTGCATGTTTTTCTCCAGATATCTTTGCTAGGACGCCGGGATTAGGCGTTGTGCAGATCGGTGTACGGCAGCAGCGCGAGGTAGCGGGCGCGCTTGATCGCGGTATCCACCTGACGCTGATAATGCGCGCGGGTGCCAGTCAGGCGTGCGGGCATGATCTTGCCATTTTCCTGAACAAAGTCTTTCAGAGTATCTACATCTTTGTAATCAACTTGTTCAACATTTGCCACGGTGAAGCGGCAGAATTTTTTACGCTTAAACAGTGGGTTTTGCTGTTTACGTTTTTCTTTCAACTTGCTTTTATCGAATTTTTTACCAAATGCCATGGTCGGCTCCTGAATCTTTATTTACTCAATGTTTTGTAATGCGGTGAGATGAAATATCAGACTTCGACTGTTACGGTTTTTTCGGGCTAAAAACCCAGTAAACCGAAACTCACTGCCTAACTTTTCCTGAGCCAGTTGCTGAGCTATTTGTCCCGCAGCCAAGGCTGCCATTTCAAATTCAACTCGCCTGCTGATGCCTGCCTCGACTTGCTCTGATTCGTGTATCAATTTGGCTGACACGATCGGTATACCGGCAGGGCTGTAGCGCACAACATCACGCTCGGCCAGGATTGCTACGCACTGAAATCTGTTCTCACCTCGCTCTGTCAATCTCGTAGGTGCCGGTTAAGCCGCCTGAACGTCAGAACGTGAAGTCTTAGCAGCATCTTCGCGTTGAACGCTCTTCATAATTGGCGACGGTGCAGTCTCGGCTTTTTTCATACGGACTGTTAAGTGGCGCAGCACTGCATCATTGAATTTGAAACCAGTCTCGATTTCAGCGAGCGTTTCGCCATCGCACTCAATGTTCATGCAAACGTAGTGAGCTTTCGCAAGTTTCTGAATCATGTAAGCCATCTGGCGACGACCCCAATCTTCTATGCGATGAATCTTGCCGCCGCGACCGGCAACAAGTCCTTTGTAGCGTTCGATCATCGCAGGCACTTGCTCGCTTTGATCCGGATGGACAATAAAAACTATTTCATAGTGACGCATCATTTCTCCTTATGGACGGATTACAGAATTGCCCACCTCGGCGTCAGGACGAGTGTGGGAAGAGGAAAACCCACGATCATACTAGGTTAAGAGCAATTACTCAATATCTTCAGAGACTTAAGTCGAATAGATGAAGTAGGCACAAAGGGGGGCTGGGAGAAAAAGTTCTTGCTTTTTACCAAATGCTGTATAAAACTACAGGCTGTTTATAAAAACAGGCCTGAAAAGGAATCCCCTCATGATTAAGCTGACTGCGCGCCAAGAAGAGATTCTGGGACTTATCCGTGATGCCATCGAAAAAACCGGATTCCCGCCTACCCGCGCTGAAATAGCCACCGAATTAGGTTTTCGTTCTGCTAACGCCGCCGAAGAGCATTTGCAAGCCTTAGCCCGCAC
>JBEDHZ010000244.1:0-3311 GCA_041173845.1 Pseudomonadota bacterium | reverse complement strand
GCAAGGTATCGTGCCCTTTAATATTTTGGGTCGTGTGGGTCGTGCGGAAGTAGATTTGTCTGCGTTTAATAAAGCAGCGATTCGTGAATATGTGAAGGCGTTTAAAGACCCTAAAGCTATACACGCCAGCTGTGAAGATTATCGTGCCGCGGGTACGATCGATCTGGTGCATGATCGTCGCGATCTGCATAAAAAATTACGTATGCCAGTCATGGCGCTCTGGGGTAAGCGCGGCGTGATTCATAAAATGTTTGATTGCTTAGAAGATTGGCGCGAAGTAGCTGAGAATGTAAGTGGCCGCGCCATCGATTGTGGACATTTCATTCCTGAAGAAGCGCCAGCTAAAACTCTGGCTGAGATTCGACGTTTCCTCCGCAGCCACCCGATGTAATACAGATGGTGGCTATGATTGTTCTTCATGATTTGTAGCGGAGTGAGTATGAAATTAAAACACGCTTCTTGTTTTTTAAAGCAATTTACATGGGTTGGTTTGCTTGCGGGACTTTTTACATTTACGTCAGCGCAATCTGCAACGGCACCGATCGTCATTAAATTTAGTCATGTGGCAGCCATAGGCACGCCTAAAAGTCGTGCCGTTGAGCGTTTTAAGCAATTAGTTGAGACAAGTACCGACGGTGCAGTGCGGGTCGATGTTTATCCCAATAGCACGCTCTACAAAGATAAAGAAGAACTCGAAGCTTTGCAGATGGGTGCGGTACAGATGCTGGCGCCGACCTTGTCAAAATTTGGTTCTCTAGGCATCAAAGAATTTGAGCTATTTGATTTGCCGTTTCTATTTGCTGACCATGCGGCTGTCGATCATGTGCTTGAGGGTCCGATAGGCAAACAATTATTTGCTGGATTAGAGAGCAAAGGTATCAAGGGACTCGCTTATTGGGACAATGGCTTCAAAATGATGTCAGCGAATAAGCCTATCCATGTGCCGGCCGATATGCGCGGTTTAAAGATACGTATTCAAGGCTCGAAAGTGATTGACGAGCAAATGCGGACTTTGGGAGCCAACCCGCAAGTGATGTCATTTTCTGAAATGACTCAGGCTTTGCAATCGGGCGTAGTGGATGGTGCTGAAAATCCGCCTTTAAATTTTTACTCGCAAAAAGTCTACGAGGTACAAAAGCACCTGACCTTAACTAACCACGGTTATATGGGTTTTGCTGTGATTGTTAATAAAAAATTCTGGGAAGGTCTGCCCCCTGATATTCGTAAAAAACTCGATGCAGCTTTGGCGGATGCGACTCGATTTAATAATTCAAATTCTCAACGTGAGAGCGCCGATGCCATGGAGGCGATTCGTAAGACGGGCATGACGACGATCTATAAGCCGACTAGCCAGGAGATGGAGCAGTGGCGACAGGTGCTACTACCAGTGCATAAGAAAATGGAAGACCGCATCGGCAAGGGCTTGCTAGATGCGGTCTATAAAGATCTGGGGCAAAAGCGTTAAGGCTTCTGCGCCGCTGTCAAATTGAAAATAAGCTTAATTTGACGAGTGATCTGAGCCTTGTGGCGGGGTGTGGTCGGATGAATGATCCGATGAGTGATCAGATGAGTGATCCGACGCATGATCATGCGAATGGCTGGCCTTAGCTTGCTCAATCTCTTTGATTTTGGCTTCCAGTTCATGTTGATCCGATGTAAAGGACTGAATCAGGTTCTGGTAGGCCGCTCGGGTTTCCATTTCAGCGGCGACTGTCTCACCAACTGGCGTGGGTTTTTGTTCACGTTTCGCTTTTTTTGACATAAGCAACCTCAATTATCATTGAAATAATTATCGGGAATCTGTTTAGCACTGCAGCCTTAACCTTACCATGACACTTGCTGCAGGCCTGAGATGATCACCATGCACCTGAATACTATAATTTCGGTGTTGGCTGGCGATCGGATGGGATGATATCAGGCTTCAGTAGAATATAAGTTTTGATTGGTAATGTGCTTTGTGCTCAAGACAATCAATTTGTTTTTTCATCGTTTTTTTATCACTCACACTATGTCTACTGATTCACTGTCCGAGTTTAAGCAACAGCAGCGCGAAATGTGGTCATCCTTTGCGCCTTCGGCGATTTTTACAACTCCCGTTGCAGCAAATCTGGTTGCCTTTGCCGGTATACGTGCTGGCCAGAGTGTATTGGATGTCGGGACCGGGACAGGAGTTGCAGCAATTACGGCCGCTAGAGCAGGTGCCGAGGTTAGTGCACTTGATTTGACGCCAGAATTACTTGAGCAAGCCAAGCAGGATGCAGCTATTGCTGATCAAGCCGGGATTCACTGGATAGAGGGTGATGCAGAAAACCTCCCTTATCCCGACAATAGCTTTGATATTGTTATCAGTCAGTTCGGCCATATGTTTGCCCCTCGAGCTGATGTGGTGGTACGCGAAGTTCATCGTGTATTGAAGCCGGGCGGTCTGTTTGCATTTGCCAGCTGGCCGCCTGAACATCTAATGGGGCGGGTATTTGCCTTGGTTGACACCTATGTAGCCACTCCCACTTCACCTGATTCAGCACCTCAGCTTTGGGGTGATACTCATGTGATTACTCAACGCTTAGCGAATTTTTTTGAGGCGCCATTTTTTGAGCGCGGCGTGATGCTGACACCGGCACTCAGCAAGTCGCATCGCCGTTTGGCGTTTGAGCGTTCCTTTGGTCCCATGCGTCAGGCGCTGCAAGACTTAGCAGCTAGTCCTGAAAAAATTCAGATCTTGCGGAATCTGATGGATGAACTGATAGAGCCCTACTGCCTAAATAATCAATGTCATCAAAGCTATCTGATGTCTCGAAGTCGAGTTATCAAGTAAAAGTAAAAATTAATTTATACGATCGGGAGGTCAAGTATGCAGCATGAGTCCTCGCATACCAAAGAGCATCATGTTAATAAGGAAGATGATGATTCACTGACTGCGTCATCACAGCCAGTCAATCATATTGAAAATCCTGAAAAAGTATAAATAATACAACATGACATTACTTGAAGTGTTTCATTGGAGTCAATTATTGCAACCTCAGTTTTATATTGAACATGGAGGCTTGTGGTTATTGTTATTTGTTGTGTTTGCTGAAACAGGTTTATTTTTTGGTTTCTTTTTGCCAGGAGATAGTTTATTATTTGTTGCAGGTATATATAGTATGCCTTTGGCTTCACAAATTTATGTGACACAAAATGAATGGCTTAATTTGGTTATTTTATTTTCTTTCATTTCGGTTGCAAGGTGCGCAGCTTGTATGAAAGATGCGGGGGCATTGCGCCCCGTCATAATAACGAATGTTTCTAAGGGCGTTTTTTTAACGGCTTTA
>JBEDHZ010000243.1:0-3314 GCA_041173845.1 Pseudomonadota bacterium | reverse complement strand
TCCCTGCAGGGTAACTGGTCGGGTGTTTGGTATGTTGGCATGAGCAGCGGCAAGGTTAACTTACGCTTAGAGGCGAATGGCGAGGGACGAATCAGCTTTACTAATTTTGAAGAATTTAGTGATACCGACATTCCGATTAGCAAACTATCAGTCGAGGGCGATACGGTAAAATTTTCCGTACCGAGTAATGGAAATGCAGAGTTCTCCATCAACCTAAAATTCAAGCAAGAGGCCAAGAGCTTAGACGGTGGCGGAAAATTCGACGGCGCTGGCGCAAAAATCGTTTTCAATAAAGCAGATTGAGTCCGAATTCTTTGCCTGTGCTGGCAGCTACTGCGCTGAAGTAGGCAGATTTCTTCTTAGGTATAACTCGCAATTCGGTGGGTCATGCAACAAACTACTGACCCACCAAAACACTAACTCAACTCACTCGCTTGGCAGAGATTTTATATACTTCGCAAGCATCTTAACTTCTTCGTCTTTCAACGTATTCTTAAAGCTGGGCATCGCGCCCTGACCTTTGATAATCGTGTTGTAAACACCTGTCTCATCTAAGCTGGTACCCGCCAATTTCGGGCCACCTTTGCCAGCTTTCATGCCAAACATCCCATGGCACCAGCTACAACTATTGGCAAAAACTTTTCGTGCTTCTTGATTAGCCGCATCCTGCGCTTCTTCAGCAAAAGCCGAGGTACTCAGCAACGCTACTAAAGCTAAACCCATCAAACCTTTTGTTGCATTGAATCTTTGCATGATACTCACTCCAGAATCAAACTTCGGTACGCCTCATTGAAAGACGTAAACATCACATCTAAAAGCAAAAAGAAAAGCGGCAAGTTTTCACTTGCCGCTTCTCTCAACTCAACATTACTTCAGCGAGTAAACGATCAGCTGACCATTATCAGTCGGCATTTCGCTAAATGGTTTGCCGAACAATGGACCGTAGTTACCGGCCACGTGGCTACCCCAACCAGTCACAACAGCAACGTACTGCTTGCCTTTAGCTGTGTAGCTAATCACGCCGCCGTGGTGGCCGAGACCATTGTTGTGGCTCCAGAGCTCTTTACCTGTTTTTGCATCCAAGGCCTGGAATACACCATCAGCACCTGGAACAAACAACAGATCACCCTTCGTTGACAGCAACGATGCCAACACTGGGTACTTGTACTCTACGCGCCAAGCACTCTTACCAGTGATAGGGTCACGCGCCTGGATCGTGCCGTAAGCTTGCTTACCTTTTGGATGAGTTGCAGTCCATGATGCGCCGAAATAGTTTTGACCTGAGAAATCTTTAGGACGCTCAGCCTTAACCACTTCCAAATCAAAACACCATTCCTGAGTCGCTTTGTACATCAGGCCAGTTTTTGGACTGTAGCTACCTGCGTTCCAGCTAATAGCGCCGTCAATCGCTGGGCACATATTAGGGAATTTACCTTCGGTGAAATCAACACGGCCAATCAACTCACCCTTGTTGGATACGCCTTTGATGTAGTTGAATGTCTCACCAATAGCGTAGGCATTTTCAACGTTCAGCTTGTTGCCGCCGCCGAGGTTAGCGCCATCGTAAACAAAGATAATGCCGCCCTTGTTAGGGTGAACAACATAGTCTTTGCCGCCTTTGGAAATACGCATGAACTCACCCACGGCGCTATCGAAATCCCATGCGTCATGAGGCATTTCCTGGAAGTAGGACTTCAGCTTACCGGTATCTGGATCGAGAACGATCACTGAGGAAGTGTACAGATTGTCGCCTGGACGTGAACCTTCTGTTTTCCACTTAGCACCCGAGTAATCATAGTCAGGCGCTGGATTAGCAGTACCCCACCAGATCGAATTGGTCTTAGGATCGTACTGACCTGTCATCCAACCGCCGCCGCCGCCCGTCTTCCATGTCTCATTACCCCATGAATCACGTGAACGCTGGTCACCACCGATAGTGTCAAACTGCCAAACTGTATCGCCTGTTTCAGCGTTAACAGCAAAGATAGGACCGCAGCAACCGGACAACTCACCACCGTTGGAACCGATGATCACTTTGTCTTTCACTACCAGCGGAGCGCCAGTAAATCCTTTGTTACCTTTTTCGACGGTCATGACCATCTTGTCCCAAACAGGCTTACCTGTTTTCATGTCCAAGGCGATCATACGGCCATCAACTGTTCCTAAATAGACCTTGCCGTAGGCAACCGCGATACCACGGTTGTACGGGTTGTAGAAAGTACCCTCGCCGCGCTCATTGTCGAGCTTGGCTTGATAACTCCAGATAGGCTTACCGTTTGTTCCATCAAGCGCCCAAACTTTGCCGCTGGCGGAGGTGTAATACAGAACACCGTCAACAGCCAATGGGAAAGATTGAATTCCGCGCTTAGTCGCGTTCGGCGTGTGAATCCATGAAACGCCCAGATTCTTTACGTTGCTTGAGTTGATCTGATCAAGACCACTATGATGGTATCCATTAAATGACTGGTGATACATCAACCAGTTATTTGGATCATTTTGTGCATTTAAAAGCTTGTCCCACGTGACATCAGCAGTGGCTGAAGCGGCTCCGACCAACATCAGGCTAGTCGCCAGTGCTTTGATTTTAAACTCTAGTCTCTTTGTCATTTTTATAGGCTCCTCTTAGTTTTTTGTGAAGGTGCTGTTACTGCAAAGTGTACCGGTGGTCCTCATACAACGTACATTACTCACCATCAAAAGCAAGCAAAGTTACGATACGTCCTAATGTGATTTATAACAAGAAATAATTTAAACCTATTACTAATTTTCCGTCTTTGAATTAATAATAGAGCAAGCAAATATGGTCTGACGCGGCAAGCTACGACGCACTGCAAAAATATAGCCTTGCTATATTTTGCGGCGCATCATTTATGTTGCTATGCACACTGAATCTAAAGAAGCGTTTTTGAAGTTTGTAGCCACATTGACGCGCTACCGCTTATGACTCTGAATACGCAGTGCTGTTATTTATATAGTGCTGACTTAACGTCCCGCTTCACAATCAGTGCGCATAACATTCCCTGCACTTTCCTTGGTCCAGCTATCTCCGTAGCGACCAAATACCATACGCAATACGCCTTCGAGATTTTGCCGCTCGACGGGATCATTAAAAGATCGACTCTCTAATTTCGCTAAGGCCTCGTCTTTTTTCATGCCGCTCTCACGCCAAGACATAGCCTCTGAAGCAAATTTACCAATATCAGCGCAGGTCATAGTGCCCAAAGGATAAGGAGCCGCAAAAGCACAGGCGCTGAATCCTGCTAATGCGCCTAGCAAAACCAATTTACGTATAGATATAGTCATTTTGTTTTATG
>JBEDHZ010000242.1:0-3314 GCA_041173845.1 Pseudomonadota bacterium | reverse complement strand
ATTATAGAGTCCGGCCCATTTTGATGCCGGCCAAAAGGCGGGTTTGAGGCTATTTATCTTGGACTTTGAATCGGTATATTCGTGCCCCGATGATTATTTTCTTTTTGGCTACATATCACATTATGAAATCATTTACCGTATTTTGAAAAACTCTGGAGTGCTGCTACACTTCCGGAATAGTTATAAAACGTCCAGAATGGACCGGATTTGAGTCTAGGACTTAAACCGAATTCGCCCATCAGAATTACAAGACGCAAGGAGATCCCTCATGTCTGCACAGCTCGACAACATACTGGCGCAAGCCGCTAACGATCCTGACGTTATGGAAACGCAGGAATGGCTCGATGCCCTCGAATCGGTCATTGAACACGAAGGTGCAGAACGTGCGCATTACCTGCTTGAGCGTATGGTGGATCTGGCGCGTCGTCGTGGTGCACACATACCTTTCTCTAGTCACACCGCTTACGTTAATACGATACCCGCGCACTTAGGTGAGCACTGCCCTGGTAATTTGGAATACGAAGAGCGTTTGCGTTCGTATATGCGCTGGAATGCGATGGCGATGGTGGTTAAAGCCAATCGCGCTGATGGTGATCTGGGTGGACATATTTCCAGCTTTGCGTCGCTGGCAAATATGTTGGGTATAGGCTTCAATCATTTCTGGCATGCCCCGACTGAGCATCACGGCGGTGACCTGCTCTATATACAAGGGCATTCGTCGCCCGGTATTTATGCGCGCGCTTTTTTAGAAGGCCGTATTAGCGAAGAGCAGATGTTGAACTTCCGTCGTGAAGTTGATGGCAAAGGTCTGTCGTCCTATCCACATCCCAAACTCATGCCTGAGTTCTGGCAGTTTCCAACCGTGTCTATGGGCTTAGGCCCGCTGATGGCAATCTATCAGGCGCGTTTCTTAAAATACCTTCATGCACGTCAAATTGCTGATACCGCCAATCGTAAAGTGTGGGCGTTTTGTGGTGATGGCGAAATGGATGAACCCGAGTCTATGGGTGCGATTGGTATGGCCGGTCGTGAAATGCTCGATAACTTGGTGTTCGTTATTAACTGTAATTTGCAGCGCTTAGATGGACCGGTGCGTGGCAACGGAAAAATCATTCAAGAACTCGAAGCGGATTTCCGTGGCGCGGGTTGGAATGTCATTAAAGTGATTTGGGGTGCTAACTGGGATGAGTTGCTCGCGCGCGATAAAGAAGGTGTGCTGCAACGAATTATGATGGAAACCGTCGATGGTGAATATCAAAACTACAAAGCAAAAGACGGTGCTTTCGTTCGTAAGCATTTCTTTGGCAAACATCCGAAGGCATTAGAGCTAGTTGCCAACATGTCAGACGATGATGTCTGGCGTCTGTTGCGCGGTGGTCATGACCCACACAAAATTTACGCTGCTTACAAACAAGCGCAAGAGCATCAAGGTCAGCCAACTGTCTTGTTAGTCAAGACCGTCAAAGGCTATGGCATGGGTAAATCAGGTGAGGCACGCAATACGGCTCACCAAACGAAAAAATTGGACGATGAAGCGATCCGTGAAATGCGCGATCGTTTTGGTATTCCCGTATCAGATGAGCAGCTACATGATGTGCCGTTTTATAAGCCGGCTGACGATGCGCCCGAAATGAAATATCTGCATGAACGTCGCCGTCAGCTCGGTGGTTATTTGCCGCAACGTCGTCGTCAAGCCGATGAAAAATTAGTCGTACCACCTTTGTCAGCATTTCAATCGGTGCTGGATGCAACGGCTGAAGGTCGCGAAATTTCAACGACACAAGCCTACGTTCGTGTTTTGACTGCATTACTACGTGATGCAAGTTTAGCTCCGCGCGTCGTACCTATTTTGGTTGATGAAGCGCGTACCTTTGGTATGGAAGGTTTTTTCCGTCAGATCGGTATTTTCAATCAGCAGGGTCAGCTGTATGAGCCGGTCGACAAAGATCAGGTCAGCTACTACCGTGAAGATAAAGCCGGGCAAATTCTTCAAGAGGGTATCAACGAAGCCGGAGCGATGAGTTCGTGGATTGCTGCAGCCACGTCGTACTCGACGAACAACCGCGTCATGATTCCTTTCTACATTTTTTATTCGATGTTTGGTTTGCAGCGTATTGGTGATTTGGCTTGGGCTGCAGGCGACATGCGCGCACGCGGATTTTTGTTGGGCGGCACATCCGGCCGTACCACATTGAATGGTGAAGGTCTGCAGCATGAAGATGGTCACAGTCATGTGCTGGCATCGACTATTCCTAATTGCATGCCGTATGACCCGACCTTTGCCCACGAAGTTGCTGTGATCATGCACGACGGTCTCAAGCGCATGGTGGAAAAACAAGAAGACGTTTTCTATTACATCACGCTGATGAATGAAAACTATACCCATCCAGGTTTAAAGCCAGGTCAGGAAGACGGCATCCTGAAGGGCATGTATCTGTTGCAGCCATCGGCTAAAAAAAGCAAACAGCGTGTGCAGTTGATGGGCTCAGGCACCATTCTGCGCGAAGTGATTGCAGCAGCAGAGTTACTAGAAAAAGATTGGGGCGTCGCTGCAGATATTTGGTCAGCTCCTTCGTTTACCTTGCTGGCACGTGAAGGCCAAGACGCTGAGCGTTGGAACATGCTGAATCCCACCGCAAAAACTCCGCGTGTACCGTTTGTTACCCAATCGTTGCAAGAAAGTCAGGGCCCCATCATTGCGGCTACCGATTACATGCGTACCTACGCAGAGCAGATTCGCGCATTCATGCCTAAGGATCGCAGCTACAAAGTATTGGGCACAGATGGATTCGGACGCTCAGATACGCGTGCGAAGCTACGCGAGTTTTTCGAAGTGAATCGTTATTTTGTCACCATCGCGGCACTCAAATCATTGTCTGAGGCAGGTGCTATTGAGGTAGATGTGGTTGCCAAAGCGATTCAGAAATACGCCATTGATCCCAATAAACTGAATCCTGTGACGCAGTAAGTCGAGTAATTTATTAAAAAAATTGAACGAGGTCTCATCCAACAGGATGAGACCATTCTCCGCAAAAAATATCCGGTGATTACGGAGCAAGCACATGAGCCAAATTGAAATCAAAGTACCCGACATTGGTGACTTCAAAGAAGTTGAAGTGATTGAGTTGTTGGTCAAAGTGGGCGATGTGGTCAAGCCAGAGCAATCCTTGATCACTGTTGAGTCCGATAAAGCCAGCATGGAAATTCCCAGCAGTCATGCCGGCGTTGTGAAGGAATTGAAAGTTAAGCTAGGTGACAAAGTCGCTATGGGTTCAATCGTGCTGATGCTCGAACCTAGCGATGCCGCCGCTGTA
>JBEDHZ010000241.1:0-3326 GCA_041173845.1 Pseudomonadota bacterium | reverse complement strand
GGTGCATGAACCACTTTTTTCTCAGTAATTAGTGCGGTCACTAGTTCAGCCGGCGTTACATCAAACGAAGGGTTTCGTACCTTCACTCCTTCTGCAGCCCATTGATAATCTCGGTAGCCGGTCACTTCTTGCGCAGCTCGCTCTTCGATAGGTATATGCTCGCCGCTCGTGACTGAAAGATCGATGGTGGATAGTGGGCAGGCAACGTAAAACGGTATGCGATGGCGGTGCGCCAACACAGCCACCATATAGGTTCCAATCTTGTTGGCTACATCACCGTTAGCAGCGACTCGATCGGTACCAACAACGACAGCGTCAATTTCCCCGCTTGCCATTAAGTGGCCTGCCATGTTGTCAGTGATTAGCGTCACAGGGATTTTTTCTTGAACCATTTCCCAGGCAGTTAAGCGTGCACCTTGCAGAAATGGTCGAGTTTCATCAGCGATTACGCTAATTTTTTTACCCGCGGCGACTGCAGAACGGATAACGCCTAACGCCGTGCCATGTCCAGCGGTAGCTAACGCACCTGCGTTGCAATGAGTTAGTACACGAGCGCCGTCGGGTAGCAGGCTTGCGCCGTTATTTCCTATAGCGTGGTTAATGCGAATATCTTCTTCATGAATGAATTTCGCTTCATTCAATAAACTGGTCGCTAACTGAGCTTTTGCTTGCGTAACATGTTGTTGCCAGCAACGGCGCATGCGGTTCAGTGCCCAAAAAAGATTAACTGCGGTTGGGCGACTTTCAGCTAATTTTGTAAATCCGAGTTCAAGTTGCTGATCAAATTGATCGTTAGCGTTTTTGCACAGGTGTAGTGCTTCGAGCGCAACGCCATAGGCAGCGGCAACACCAATAGCAGGCGCACCACGAACCACCATAGTGCGAATACCGTGTGCCACTCCCTCTGCTGAGTCATAGCTGAGATACTCAAACGTCGCTGGCAAGCGTGTTTGGTCAATCATTTCTAACTGACCGCCGTGGACAGTCTCGCGCCAGCGTAGAGTTTCTATAGCTTCACTCATATTAATCGCCTTCAAATTCGCATAAAGCGAAAACCGAAATACCAGCTTTCTCCAAGCGTTTTTTACCGCCCACGTCGGGCAGATCAATCAGAAAGGCGCACTCGACGACTTCACCCCCCATTTTTTGAACTAAAGTTGCTGCTGCATGTGCAGTACCACCGGTGGCTAACAAATCATCAACGATCAAAATCTTTTCGCCCTTACTAATCGCATCGTGATGGATTTCTATACGGTCGCTGCCATATTCCAAATCGTAATCATGTCCCATGGCCGCACCTGGTAGTTTGCCTTGCTTGCGAATAGGCACAAATCCGAGTTGCAGTACATAAGCAAGAGGCGCACCAAATATAAATCCGCGAGCTTCAATACCCACAATTTTAGAAATACCTTGTCCGCGATAGCGATCAGCTAAAGCATTGATCGCTGCATGAAAACCATTCGCATCTTTTAAGAGCGTGGTGATGTCGCGAAACTGTATGCCAGCTTTCGGATAATCAGGGATAGTGCGAATTAAAGAAGTAAAGTCCATGGTTTCTCGCTTAGTTTTTTTCGGGGGAATGAACATTTCGACCATAATTTTTAAAACGTTCAATCACGGCTTGCATTTCTTCGGTTGATAGCAATACAGGTAGGCCATTTTGGCGCGCCAATAAATATTGCTGGCATAACGATTCAATTTCTGTGGCCACTGCCATTGCTTCATCGAGGTCACGACCTGCAGCGATCAACCCATGGTTGGCCAGCAAACAGGCCTTGCGATTTTGCATGGCTGCAACCGCATAGTCAGATAAGGTTTGTGTGCCAAACAAGGCATAGGGTGCACACCGTATGGAGTCGCCACCAGCAATCGCAATCATGTAGTGAAAAGCGGGTAAATCTTCACGTAAACAAGCGAGTGCTGTTGCATTCGGTGAGTGCGTATGAACGATCGCATTCAGCTCAGGGCGATGGCGCAGCAAGTCGCTATGAAAATGCCATTCGCTGGAGGGTTTGCCGCTGCCGATTACCTGACCCTCAAAATTCATAGTGACTATGCTTGAGGGTTGCATCTGCGCTGTTGGTACACCAGAAGGAGTAATTAAGAAATGATCGCCTTCACGGCAACTGATATTGCCTGAGGTACCACGATTCAAGCCTGCTACTTCAAGCTGTTGGCAGGCTTGAATAATTTGCGCGCGCAGAGTGATTGACGTGGCGCTCATCGCTTGAGTACTCGTCCGGCGACCACTGATAGTTTTTCCATCATGGCAGGATTACGTGCATGCGGCGCAGTAATGAGTGCATGCTCTAACGAGTGCTTGCAGCTACATGCGTGCGCGTTGGTATCTTTAGGCAGTTGATGGACTAATTGTTTAACCAGATCACGACCTTTACCTGCGTTACCAAGTAAAACTTTAATGACTTGATCAACGCTGACATGATCATGATCGGGATGCCAGCAATCAAAATCAGTCACCATCGCGACACTGGCGTAGCAAATTTCTGCTTCGCGGGCTAGTTTAGCTTCAGGCATGTTCGTCATGCCGATCACATCGCAGCCCCATTGTCGATACAGCTTCGATTCTGCTTGGCTAGAAAACTGTGGTCCTTCCATCACCAAATACGTTCCGCCTCGTACAATTTTTAATGCAGATGCATCAGCACTGGCTTGAAGATGATCACCAAGACGTGAACACACAGGATGCGCCATCGAGACGTGAGCGACTAATCCTTTACCAAAGAATGATTTTTCACGAGCGAAGGTACGATCAATAAATTGATCCACAATGACAAACGTGCCGGGCGCTAAATCTTCACGCAATGAACCAACGGCTGACAATGAAATGATATCCGTGACACCGATTCGTTTTAACGCATCGATATTGGCGCGGTAATTCACTTCAGAGGGTGGAATCGTGTGGCCTCTTCCATGTCGCGGTAAAAAAGCCATGGCTTGACCGGATAAAACACCGGTGAGGATTTCATCAGAGGGCTCACCAAAGGGAGAAGCAACCTTAATCCAAGCGGGGTTTTCCAGGCCATCGATGTCATAAATACCGCTGCCGCCGATGATGCCTAAGCGCTGGGGATGGTTGTAAGCTTGCATGAGCAATTTCCTTCGAATCAGAAGCCAGAACTTTACCAAAGATCACGTGCCAGCTAGCCGAATAGCAGCTGGCAGGCTTAGAAACAAAAATGCCCGACCTTAGAAGATCGGGCATTGCTAAATAAATACTTTGGGGTGGCCGATGGGGCTCGAACCCACGACAACAGGAATCACAATCCTGGACTCTACCAACTGAGCTACGGCCACCACTGATAAAG
>JBEDHZ010000240.1:0-3349 GCA_041173845.1 Pseudomonadota bacterium | reverse complement strand
CTGGCTGTTGTCATCACCAACTTCCTTTGCGACACAAACCGCGCGCATCACACCAGTCACATGTACTGGCTGTTCCGGATGCTGGTAAGGGATTGCCGTTGGCGATATTTTTAAAATCAGTTTTTAATTGCTGCTCAAGCGCATCACGCCAAATGTCATACGGCTCAGCGGGTATCGCATCCGGTTTATCTGCATCAATCGCTACATACGCTGCCGCTGATATTTTTTGCTCTAACAGCAAACCATAAAACGTCAACTGATGATCTTCGCGTTGAGCGAGTTTTCTTTTCAACTTACCTTTATCGGTGGTTTTGTAATCCAATACCATCCAATCACCATCACTATTTTGGTCGACCCGATCAAGACGGCCTTTCAAACGAATCTCGCCATCGCCCCACGACACGACGCGCTCGCGCTGCCGTTCACCAAAGGCAAATGTCCAGCCGGCTTCTTGATGTGCATTCGCCCAGTCCAGATATGCCGGAATTTGTTTTCTCCAACGCGCTAAATAAGGCAACGCTGCAGGTTCATGCAGTAACACTTGATCGAATACCTGCTTTGAAATGCGCTCGAGTAAATCAGCGCGTTGTTCAACGGGAGTTTGCTGCTGCGCTACGGTCTCGTGATACTTCAGCAAGAGGTCATGCACCCAATTACCGTAGTCGCGTTTTTCCGGTAGATCAGTCAACTCGTCTGCGCTGCCCAGTCTCAGCATGCGAGTCGCAAAAAATTGATAGGGGCATGCCACCAACGTGTTGTATCCACTCGCTGATAAGGTCGCAGGCAATAACGATGGCGCACTGGGCAAAGGCATGGCAGCAGTAACCACCTGCAAAGTCGCTGGAGCAAGCTGTACTTCATGGAAAGGTAAATCAACTAAACCCGCCATTTTTAGTTCAAGTTGCAGTCTTTGTATCCATGGACTGACTAAATTCGATTCTCCATTTAGCTGTGATTGCCATGACAAAACCACGATGGGACATGCCAGTAACAAACTAGCGAAATCACGCAATTGTTGTTGCGCGCGCTGCTCACGCGTGGCTAATCCCAATTCACGCCGAACAGCATTCGCGAAAAATAAAACGTCTTGTGGCCGCGAAGGTAAATGGTCAGCGTCTCCACCTACAATGATGGCGGCATCAAAATCACGTAGCGACACGCCATGCAGAGGCACCATCAACACGCGCTGATCTATTTTTGGTGCGACAAATTCTGCTTGCTCTAGCTGCAGCGTGAGCAGAGTACGCCATTCAGAGAGCGTAAAAACGGCATCGATGCTTTCGCACTCAACGGCCAGCGATTCCATCATTGATATCAACTGCGATGCAGCGATATCCTCATTCATTGCTGCACTCATGCCCAGCGCATCAAATACACCGCGAGTGGTGTTCACCCAATCGACGACGGTTTTACGACCAGCGAATCGTTCAGCCTCACGCGCGATCACATCGATCAAACGTTTGGCATCGGGTAGTTCATCAACCGCTTGCTTGATACCTTCCCAACCGCTTGCTACTGCGTTCGTTGTTAAAGCTCGCTCAATCTCCAGACGCTGCTGCGCTGCTTGCGCGCTATCGATAAACAAAAAAGGAGATTTAATAAAATCTAGCAGTGCCGCAGGTCGACCACGTGTGGTCACTAGATCTAGCCACGAAGCGAGCACAGCCGCAGCTCGCGTGGTGGATAGTTTCCAACCTGTTTCATCTGAGACGAACACCTGCGCGCGCTCAAGCAATGCACGCACGCGCCGCGCCACCACACGATCCTGCGGCACGATGAGAATGCGACTTTTGCCTTGTTCTAACCAGTTGATGATGGTCTGCGCGGCTGATTGCGCTTCATGTTCTAAATGACGCGCAGGACTGAGTTGCAGATTAAATTCTGATACTGAGTTTGATGAGTTACTCGATTCAATGAAGGATTGATCGGCAGGCTCACACAGCTCGGGCCAGGCGCGCTGAAACGATAAAGGTAAGACTTTGTTCGACCAATCCAATCCAAGCACTGTGACCGGCTGATGCTGGGCATAGGCACTCAAAAAATCTAACTCGATTTCGCTAGGCGCTATCGGTGAACACCAAAACAAGGGGCGATCTGCTTTATCTGCCAAACGCTGCAACTGCGCCTGCCGAATCATGGCGGGATCGCCCTGTTCACGTAACGCATTCCAGATGGTCCACACAAGCTGCGCTTCACTGGATAGCAAGGCAGCCGCTTTGGGTGAAAATTTTCCCAGCGCGGCGCGCCAGCGGTCTTCTACCGCATCCGGTTGATTGAGCGCGGTAACAAGTAGCGCCTCGGATAATTCATCGCTCAAGCTAATCAATGTTTTAGCAAGCGGCAGCAAATCCGTATTGCGACGCGCTTCAAATAGTTTTTTCAACCAGGCCTGCTCGCGCAGCTGCGCATACAAGCCCATCAGGCGCTCACCAGGCGCGGAAACTGACCACTGACCCTCAACCGGCGCCTGGCTAATCAGCCAATCACTAAGTGTGCGGATCTCAGGCGGAATGAACGAGGGGCCCAAACTGGCGGCCAGTGCATGACGCAACGGCGAGATATGGGCGTAAGTAGGCACCAACACACGTAGGCTGGATAGCTCGGCCTCCCCGGCCAGCAGCAAGCGCGCCGCCGCTGGCCAAAACCCAGTACCGGGGGCAAGTAGATGCTGCTGAAAGGAGTGAGAAATTGGGGTGGTCGCAGACATGACAGAAAACCTTGTGGGAGCCCATTTTATGCGAGCGCTCAATCATTCAGGCCTGCAAAAGAACACTTTCCCAAAAAATGGGTTATGATTTGCGAAATTCCCGCCTCGACACTTCCAGCTACAAATCCACAAAACGATCCTCAGCGACGCATTTTCAATGCGCAGAGAAGTCAGGAACAACATTAAGTTTGTTTCGTGGCAGGTGAACAGGCAAATCTTTTTTTCCCCTCAAATTGAGGAAATCATGAGTGAACATATAAAACATATTTCTGACAGCTCGTTTGAAGCCGATGTCATCAAGTCGGACAAACCCGTACTGGTTGATTTCTGGGCTGAATGGTGCGGACCTTGCAAAATGATTGCACCGATACTGGAAGAAGTCGCCAAAGAATACGACGGCAAAATCCAAATCGCTAAAATGGATGTGGATTCGAATCAGGCGGTACCCGCTAAATTTGGTATCCGCGGTATCCCGACACTGATTCTATTTAAGAACGGTGTTCCAGCGGCGCAAAAAGTAGGCGCGCTGGCCAAAGGTCAACTGACATCCTTCATTGATAGCAATATCTAAAAATTCAATTTTTAACTGGCAATGCATTAGCGTTGCCAGTGATTCCTTCTCTGCTCACCGTAGTTCCTCCC
>JBEDHZ010000239.1:0-3356 GCA_041173845.1 Pseudomonadota bacterium | reverse complement strand
GCTAATCATATGTATGTGATTGGCAAACCCGTCAAAGGCGGTCATTATGGCGAGGTGCCTTCGCTGACTGATTTAGACGAGGGCGGTAATTTGAAGTACACCACTGATTTTCGTAGGGTGTATGCCACCCTTATAGAAGGCTGGCTGCAACATGCCGATAGCAAAAATTTGCTGTCGGGTGATTTTAAGACCTTCCCTGTTTTTGGATAACCATCATGGCTGCGCATTTCGATCTTCCCGACATTAAACTGTTCGTTAACATTGCCGAGGCAAACAGTCTGACACGCGGAGCGGAACGCTCTCACATGTCGTTGCCAGCGGCATCGATACGCATCAAAAATTTGGAAGAGGGTCTCGGCGTCAAGCTTTTGTATCGAACCAGCCAAGGGGTCACGTTAACACCACCCGGACAAGCCTTCATGCATCATGCACGACTCGTGCTGCAGCAGTTAGGTGATTTGCGCGCTGATTTATCGGAGTACGTTAAAGGCACGCGCGGCCATGTACGTATTTTTGCCAATACGAGTGCGATGGCTGAATTACTACCCACCTTACTACCCAAATTTTTGGCCTCGCATCCCGATGTGAACGTTGATCTTAAAGAGAGACTGTCGCATGACATCGTGCGTGCAGTTTCTGAAGGCAAGGTTGATGTGGGTATTGTGGCGGGAAATGTGCGTACCGATGGCTTAGAAACCTTAGCGTTAAGCGAAGATCGTCTGGTTCTCGTAACTTCAGAAGCGCATGTGCTTGCAAATCGTGGCCGTATTGATTTTTCTGAAGCGCTTACCCATGATTTTGTTGGGATGATTGAAGCCAGTGCAATTCACGCATTTTTGGCGCAAGCAGCGAATGAATTGAATCGTCCGATCAAGATTCGTATTCAAGTAGGAAATTTTGAAGCTGCTTGCCGCATGATTGAATCAAATGTTGGTATTGGCGTAGTACCGTTTTCATCGGCGAGTCGTCATGCGAAAACTATGAATATCCGTATGGTTGAGCTAACCGATGAGTGGGCCGTTCGTAAGATGCAAGTGTGCGTAAGAAATCTGCAGGCACTTCCTGCTTTTGCGCGCGAGTTAGTTGAGCTTTTAGTCGCTGAAACGACAGTAGCTGCCTGACTGACGTAAAACTTACAAGTAGGGTTAATTCCCATTCAAGTCCTCGTTATAAATTTCTGAATTGTTCCTGACAGCCGGATAGTTCACACTTCTTCCTGTGTCTGCTGCTAAGCAGCACGTGTACTTTATGCACGATCAAACAGGATTATTCATGTCGCAGCCCATTCATCAGGACATTCGCGATGCGATTCGCGATTTATGTTCACAGTTTCCCGCAGAATATTTTCGTCACGTTGACGATGAACGCGCGTATCCCGAAGCTTTTGTAGAAGCATTGACGAAGGCTGGTTGGTTAGCTGCGTTGATTCCGGTTGAATATGGTGGCTCGGGCTTAGGCATGGTTGAAGCTTCCGTCATCATGGAAGAAATCAATCGTTGCGGTGGTAATTCCGGTGCATGTCACGGTCAGATGTACAACATGGGTACGTTGTTGCGTCACGGCTCAAAAGTACAAAAAGATTTTTATTTACCCAAGATTGCCAGTGGTGAGTTACGCCTGCAATCGATGGGGGTGACGGAGCCGACGACGGGTACCGACACAACAAAAATTAAAACGACTGCTGTAAGAAAAGGCGATCGTTATGTAGTGAATGGACAGAAAGTTTGGATTAGTCGCATTCAGCATTCCGACTTGATGATACTGCTGGCGCGTACAACGCCGTTGGCAGAAGTCACTAAAAAATCCGAAGGCATGTCGATTTTTATTGTGGATTTACGCACAGCGATAGGCAATGGCATGACCGTTCGTCCAATTCGCAATATGGTGAATCACGAAACGAATGAATTGTTTTTCGAGAATTTAGAAATCCCGGTTGAAAATTTAATCGGCGAAGAAGGCAAGGGTTTTAAATATATTCTCGATGGCTTAAATGCAGAGCGCGCTTTAATTGCCGCTGAATGTATAGGTGACGGGTACTGGTTTATCGATAAGGTGACTAAGTACGTCAACGAGCGCATCGTGTTTGGACGTCCTATCGGTCAAAATCAAGGCGTGCAGTTTCCGATTGCAAAAGCCTATGTGAATATCGAAGCAGCGAGTCTGATGCGCTACAAAGCCTGTGAATTATTCGATGCAGGGCAGCCGTGTGGTGCCGAAGCGAATATGGCCAAGATGCTGGCAGCCGATGCTTCATGGGAAGCGGCTAACGCTTGCTTGCAATACCACGGTGGATTTGGATTCGCCTCTGAATACGATGTTGAACGTAAATTCCGTGAAACACGCTTGTATCAAGTGGCGCCTATTTCTACCAACTTGATCCTCTCTTACGTAGCCGAGCATATTCTCGGTATGCCGCGCTCGTTCTAGGAGCTCACTATGAAAACAAACGTCACCCCTAGTTATCAGCTGGCTCAATTCGTCGCTGAATTGGAGTTCGACCATATACCTGCGCCGGTAATGCGTCGTACTGAGGATTTATTCCTTGATTGGTTTGGCTCTGCTTTAGCGGGCAAAGTTGGGCGTCCTGTGCAAGCGATTGAAGCGATAGCGCGCGAAATGGGGCCAACTGAAGGGCGTTCAGAAGTTTTGATTTCGCGTCGCAAGACCTCGCCTTTGTTTGCTGCGATGGTGAATGGCGCATCGTCTCACTACATTGAACAAGATGACGTTCACAATGGTTCGGTATTTCATCCTGCAGCAGTAATTTTTCCAGCCGTGCTGGCTGTTGCGCAAGATCGCGGTTGTAGCGGCAAAGATTTAATGACGGCGTCCGTTGCAGGCTACGAAGCGGGTATTCGTATTGGCGAATTTTTGGGACGCTCACACTACAAAATTTTTCACACCACCGGCACAGTTGGAACGGTGGCTGCAGCGGTTGCGGTGGGTCGGTTGATTAATCTCACTCCCGAAAAAATGCTGCATGCGATAGGTTCGGCCGGTACTCAGGCAGCTGGCTTGTGGGAGTTTTTAAAAGACGCGGCGAATTCTAAGCAGCTACATACCGCTAAGGCGGCGTCCGATGGCTTGCTGGCTGCGCTATTGGCTGAAAAAGGTTTCAGCGGCGCGAAGCAAATCCTAGAAGGCGCCAAAGGCATGGCCGCAGGTATGTCTAATGATGCTAATCCTGCTTGCCTGATTGATCGTTTAGGTGAGCGTTGGGCCACTATAGAGACGTCATTCAAATTCCACGCTTCGTGCCGTCACACGCATCCTGCCGGCGATGCCCTGCAACAGGTAATGAAAGAGCATGGTTTAAAAGCGGATCACATTGCGCAAGTCATTACGCATGTGCATCA
>JBEDHZ010000238.1:0-3370 GCA_041173845.1 Pseudomonadota bacterium | reverse complement strand
ACAAAGTTACTTATGGACTTGCATGACCAGTAAAAACTACCACTTCACTGGGAAATATTGGACAAACAGATAATTCAAGGAGATAGAACCCATCAATTTAGAGCCGAAATACTGCTATTACAAAATAGAAGATTTCAGATCTCTACAACGACTGCCCATGTCTCAAAAGTCCGATCATCAACCACATCAATCAAGTAGCCCAATCCGATTTTGATTTTCTCAAAAAAACGCATTACTCGCTTTGCGCATACCTTCCACCAACTCACGCAAATCGATTAGATAAAAACCCACACAATTACAGTGCTTAACAAGTAATCACACAATGTTTTGCGTATAGCTGCTTGTTTGATTCCAGCAAACCTCTTCTTACCCCATAGTTAGTCCCGCAATTCAATGTAGTTGAATTCGACGTTTGTTCATCACAGCTGTCTGTCCTACCAAATTTAGGTATGCGCTCATCAACAAGCGCAGATAAATTTTGATCGATAGGATTACAGCGATAAACACTCAATCCATCACCACTTACCAGCAAGGGGTTAACTATGCAAAGGTCACTTATTGACGAAGTAGAGCCATCTCAACAGCTGTTGTATTGGACACTTTTATTTGCGCTATATCCTTTTTTTGTTGAATCATCGTCATTCGTGTTACATCGCATCCTTTCGCAACAGGGCGCGGTACGAGGCTCACCAGGCTGGGAAATTGATTTTATTGAGAATGACATGGGCGACCATGTTTATCATGTTTGGGCAGACCCTGCTAATAGCGGCATAGAGCCAGCAAACCAATACTTTAGTGTGGAAATGATGCGCGATGCGGTTCGCAAATCTTTGCTGTATATGGGTAAAAATTTTCCGGAAAAAACGACTGCGCTCAGCAGCGCTATTGTTGAATACAAACTTAGATAGTTTTGATAGCGGTGTATAAATTAGGTTCTTACTACGCAACAAATTCCATCCATCTTAAAACACCGCACATAAAAAAAGCGCTCATGAGAGCGCTTTTTTGTGCAGCAGTTTTGTACTGATTACTTCAGCGACAAAATCCACTTAACGAGTGTCTTAGCTTCAGCAGCTGATACTTGTGGGTTAGCTGGCATAGGAATTTGACCCCACACACCACTGCCACCCTTCATTACTTTTTGTGCCAGCTTGTCTTCAGCGCTCTTGTCGCCTTTGTACTTAGCGGCGACTTCTTTGTAAGCTGGACCCACTAATTTGGTGTCTATTGCGTGGCATGCCAAGCAATTTTTTTCTTTTGCAAGCTGCTCGCTAGCGAACGCAGCATTAGAAAACATCGCGCCAAAAGCGATAACTGCAACCAGAATTCGTTTCATGTCACTCTCCATAATTTTGTTGACTATTAATTTTACCGCTTTTGCAGGCCTGTTCAAAGAGCAATCTAGCACTGGCCTAATCGGTTTGCAGCTCGGACTTACATTCGTTAACAAAAGGGCGTTTCAGAAATAGAAACGCCCTTCATCCAACTAACCATCTATTAACTTTTTGAAAATCAGCCTGTGACTGCGCCCTTGCTTGCGCTCGAAGCCAAAGCAGCAAACTTGGACAACACACCGCGGGTATATCGTGGCGCTGGCTGCTTCCAAGCGGCGCGACGGCGGGCAATTTCTTCCTCAGGCACGTTGAGCTGAATCAGCAGTTGGTGCGCATCGATAGTCACAGAATCACCTTCTTGCACCAAAGCGATGGTGCCACCGACATAGGCTTCGGGGGCAACGTGACCAACCACCATGCCCCAAGTTGCGCCAGAAAAACGGCCATCGGTAATCAAGCCGACAGACTCACCCAAGCCCTTGCCAATCAGTGCTGAAGTAGGCGCCAACATCTCAGGCATACCTGGACCACCTTTCGGACCTAGGTAGCGCAACACAACGACTTCACCTGGTTTGATTTTGTCGGCGACGATGGCTTCCATCGCTGCTGGCTCGTCGTCAAACACACGCGCTGGGCCGGTGATGACAGGATTTTTAAGGCCTGAAATCTTGGCTACACAACCTTCGGTCGCGAGATTGCCTTTTAAAATGGCGAGGTGACCGACTTTGTACAAAGCTTTATCGATGGTGCGAATCACATCTTGGCCAGCCGCTGGTGTATCGGGCACGTTCTTCAATTCTTCGGCTAATGTTTTACCGGTGATGGTCATGCAATCGCCATGTAACAGACCGGCGTTGAGCAAAATCTTCATCACTTGTGGAACGCCACCCGCTTTGTGCAGATCGGTTGCTACATACTCACCGGAAGGTTTGAGGTTGCAGATCACTGGGACTTTTTTACGCATGCGCTCAAAGTCATCAATCGTCCATTCAACGTCTGCTGCGTGGGCAATCGCTAAGTAATGCAACACTGCGTTGGTTGAACCGCCGGTGGCCATGATGACTGCAACGGCGTTCTCGATCGATTTGCGAGTGATGATGTCACGTGGACGACGATTCGCTTTAACGGCGTCTAACAAAACGCGTGCGGACTCGGCAGCTGATTGTGTTTTTTCATCATCCGGGTTTGCCATAGTGGATGAATACATCAACGACATGCCCAGCGCTTCAAAGGACGACGACATGGTATTGGCAGTAAACATGCCGCCGCATGAACCCGTTGTCGGGCAAGCGTTACGCTCGATGCCTTCGAAATCTTCATCCGACATTTTGCCGGCGGTGAATTGACCCACGGCTTCAAATGCGGAGACGATCGTTAAGTCTTTACCTTTCCAGGTACCTGGCTTGATGGTGCCGCCATACACATAAATACTTGGCACATTCGTGCGTGCGATAGCGATCATCCCGCCCGGCATATTTTTATCGCAACCACCAATCACCACACAACCATCTAACCACTGACCCTGAACACAGGTTTCAATACAATCGGCAATCACTTCGCGCGAAATGAGCGAGTACTTCATGCCCTCAGTGCCCATCGACATACCGTCAGAGATCGTCGGTGTACCAAATACTTGAGGATTGCCACCACCGGTTCGTGTCGCTTCAATCGCAGCGTCAGTCAGTTTTTGCAAACCTGAGTTACATGGCGTGATGGTCGAATGACCATTCGCCACACCAATCATTGGTTTGTCGAAATCTGATTTTTGGTATCCCATCGCGTAATACATCGAGCGATTCGGGCTACGCGCGACACCTTGCGTAATGTTTTTAGAGCGATCATTTCCAGCCATGACTAAGTCTCCCATCGAATAATTGACGAATGCTACCGGCAGGCGCGCGGCTTCGCATCACAGCCATCACATTGCCTTGCGCGAAAGTACTTGTCAAATATATGATTTAGGGATTATTGATACTTTTTACGTATTAAATTCCTTGCCATAATGACTACCGATCTGCGTCAACTGAGATATTTTG
>JBEDHZ010000237.1:0-3370 GCA_041173845.1 Pseudomonadota bacterium | reverse complement strand
GGTCAGTGGTTAGCGAGTTCTGGCGCTCCGCTACAAGGATCACTAGCCTAAGCCATCGCGGAAAACACTTCCAATTTCACTCTTTAAAGGCACGTTAAAATACGTGTTTTGTCGACGTGTTTTTGCGTCGTCATTTTATTTTCGTATAAAGGCTTTAGTTCATGTTCAGCACAGATCCGCACTTCGACATTACTTCGCTTGGCTTAACTCTATATAACGACAAGATTCCGTCGTTAGTAGCTCAGGCTATGCATGCGCTTACGCAGTCAAATGTAGTGTTGGTACCTCTGCATACAGAAGCCATCATTGGAGCAGGTCGTCGAACCGATAGTCATCTCAATGTGAAACATCGAGTAGAGAAACATGGCGGAAAATTAGTCAGCGGTTGGAGTTTGGATAGAAACAAAAAACAGATTAATGATGGTATTTTTCGCTGGACCTTTCATTCGAATTGGCTCAGTCCAGAAAATCAATTAGTTAACATAACGATTGACACCAAACAAAAATTTTCTGAAAAACATACCTTTTGGCACGATGCTCTACGTGCACCTGATGTAGTAGAAGGCTTCGCGTATAACGATCTTTTTATTACGACTAATCGAATCGCTGCAGAAAAATTTAAAGTCCAAATAGGAAGACTCTACTGGTTTGCCAGCGGTTTGTTCAAGCCTATCGAAGAAAGCGATGGTAAATGCTACTGGTTGACAGATGACTATCGAGGTAATTTTGATCGTCTAGAAAAAGAACACGGTGTACGTTTATTTAAAACCGAAAAAGGCTATATGCCTACTGAAAAATCGGTTCCCGATCTTGAGAACGATAAACGTACAGCTGATATGTTGTTCAGGTTTTACATGCAAACGAATTGATGCTGTGAACAATTTTATCTGCGATAGCTAACGACGATGTCAGGCCTGGTGACTCGATACCAAATAAATTGATTAAACCCGATAGGCCATGTTGTTGTGGGCCTTGAATTAAAAAATCAGCGTCGGGTTCTCCGGCGCTCACTAATTTTGGGCGTATCCCCGAATAAGCAGGCTGTAATGCGCCGTCGTGAAGCTTGGGCCAGTAGCGTCGAATCTGATCATAAAATTTTTCGCCGCGTGTAGCATCGACGTGATAGTCAATCTGATCTATCCACTGTACATCGGGGCCGAAGCGACCTTGTCCACCCATGTCGATGGTGTAGTGCACACCTAAGCCACCGGGTTCGGGTATGGGATAAACCAGACGCGAGAATGGTGCTTTACCGCTCAGCGAAAAATAATTCCCTTTTGCGTAATGCATCGTGGGTACGTTTTGCGCCGCTAGTCCATCAATGCGTGCAGCTACTTTTGCAGCATGCAATCCCGCAGAATTAATAACGATGTTGGCACTAATAGAGGCGGGTGTATCTCCCCCTGTTAGTACATCAAAGTGATTATTATGGGCGATGATGCGCTCAACTGGAGTACGCACAGCGAGCACCGCACCGTGACGTTCTGCATCACCAAGCAAGGCAAGCATTAGACCGTGACTATCGATAATGCCGGTTGACGGTGAAAACAAGGCAGCCGTACATTCAACCTCGGGCTCGAGCGCTTGTGCCTGCGCGCGACTGATCAAAACTAAATCACTGACGCCGTTACCCTCGGCTTTTTGTTTGATGGCGTGCAGTTGTGTTTCTTGAGCGGCTGTTGTGGCAACAATCAGCTTTCCACATTGGCGATGTTCTACACCATAGTCTTTGCAGAATTGATAAAGCTGCGCTCTGCCTTGAACGCACAGAGTCGCCTTTAAGGAACCAGGTGGATAGTAGATTCCCGCGTGTATGACTTCACTATTCCGAGCGCTGGTCTCCGTTCCGAAATCATCATGCTGTTCCAAAATAATGACTTCATATCCTTCCCGCGCTAGCGCACGGGCACAGGCTAATCCAACAATGCCGGCTCCGATAATGACAGCGGTTTCTTTCATTCGTCTAATGTAGTCGACCGGGTTCGCCGTGACATTGCTTAAATTTTTTCCCTGAACCGCAAGGACATAAGCCTGTCGAGTCTTGCGTATCGTTGTCAGCAGCTAGATCCCGTTTGCTGATTGTGCTCGGCCGCGCTTGTGAGATTTGAGATTCGCGTAGCGCTTTAAGTCCAGCATAAATATTTAAAACATCAGTGGTCAATCGATCCGACATTTCTATATGCTCTTCAAGAGGTATGTCTTTAGCAAGCAGTGTTTCCCAGCCTTTTTCGGTTCCATACAAAAAAATAGTGGACAGCCACTGTGGATTAGCCACAGCGATATCAGACCATCCTTCTTCATCCAGACTCATTCCTTTAACAAAGCCCATGCACCACTCATCCAGAATAGGGATGGGGTTGCCATGGTTGATGTTTTCCAAAAGCAGTGGCTCGTAGTATTCAGGTGCTTGGGAAAGCGTACTTGTAATGTCGTTCATGTGACGAGTTAGCATGCTGAGAATACGGCCAGCTTCATCTTCAGAGCTGAAATTGGGACTATCTTTGCCATGTTCTGTATCCCACACCCAGCGCATCCATTCGCTAGGCATGATGAGTTTGGGACCGCAGATAAGGGCGGTTAAAAATCCATCGAGCATGGATACATTCATCGATTCATCGATGCCTTCTGCATCCAGCAAAAAATCATCGAGTTCTTCGATTTCTTGATCGCTGAGTGGATCTTGGACTGGCAGATTACTTGCCATGACATACCCCTAAATAGGCCTTCATTTAAACTACTATGGCCGTGACGGATTAACCTATAAATTGGCCTGCTTTCCACTGGCCCCGTTTTGTCGCCCGACCATCCCCGTAGCTTTCTATACCCGCGCCATGTTTGTCGCCACGTTTGAAAGCGCCCGTGTAGATATCACCATTTCTAAAAGTATAGGTACCATCACCATCAGGGCGCCCATCTTTAAAGTGACCAACATACTTGTTACCGCTTTTAAAAATCAGTGATCCCTGACCATTGAATCGATCGTTCTTAAATTCGCCTTCGTATCGATCACCATTGGCATAGACAAAAACGCCTCGGCCATTTTGTTTGTTGTCTTTGTAGGTTCCGATGTAGTTGTCGCCATTAGCGAACAGATAATTGCCTTGTCCTTCGTATTCGCCGTGCTGAAATTGACCGTTGTAGATATCGCCATTGGCGTATTTAAACGTTCCCTTACCGTGATAGTGATTATTAAAGAATTCACCCACGTATTCAGAGCCGTTAGCGAATTTGTAGGTGCCGACTCCGTGATAACAGTCATCTTGCAACTGGCCGACATAATGGTCGCCGTTGTGATACTTCAGCGTGGCTACGCCAGATGGCTCTCTCATGGGAGGGGGTATTAAAAAGTAAAACGGCATCATACCAACCC
>JBEDHZ010000236.1:0-3380 GCA_041173845.1 Pseudomonadota bacterium | reverse complement strand
TGCTGCCAAGGTGCCGTTTGTGCTGTTACCAAAATCTGATGCGTCATACTGGGAAATACGCAGACCAACCTGCCATGCACCCGTACCCGAACCATCTTTTACGTTGTAGTTCGATTTTGGCTTGACGCTACCGAATAGGCCGCTCTTGTATGAATCTTTCCAGTCTTCGCCAGTCACGTTGTACATGAACGAAAGGTATTGAACTTTAGCGTGACCAGACGATTCAGTAGCCCAGTTCGATGTGCCAGCTGCATTTTGAGCATGCGATTTGGCAGTCAACTTTGCATCGGCGTATTCGTACTGAACTTTCAGTGGACCCGTAGCGTAAGCTGCTTCAAAAGCACCCATCATTTTGTCGACTTGAGCTGCATCTTGTGCTGGCAAGCTGTAACCCAAAGGAGCCGTACCCGATGTGCAGTCAGGATATGAAGAACCGCCACCAGCTTTCGGTGTGTTGTAAGGGCATGAACCGTAAATACGATCACGGAACACTGGGCTCAGACCTTGGTTTTCATCACGGAACACTAGGAATGCGCCTTTGGTCTCAGAGCTGCTGCCTTTTTGGCTTGAGGTGACAGGTGTCACTTCTTGTTTACCAACCATACCGGACAAACCAACGTGAAGAATTGCATCGCCTGCGCCAGCAAATGCGTTAGCCAAGTTAGTAGCAACACGGCCACCAAATTGTGGAGCTAGACCATTACTGTTAGTAATTGGGTCGTAACCATTTTGCCAGCCAGAGACAGCATAAACGATGCCGTCTTTCTCACCGTGGAACATAGCGCCGTTTTGCTTACCTGGAGCCAGTTGATCAAGATATGAACGCTCCATGAAGTCAATGCTGTTTGAGCTCGTGAGAGTTTCCATTGCCAGCGGAGTCTTCATACGACCAAAGCGCCATTGAGCTTCAGGCGTGATCATGTAGTTTACCCATGCTGTATCAACGACAGCCGTTGAATTAGTTGCACCAGTGTTAGTTGTAGCACCGGTCAGGTTGGTGATCATTTCGTAGGTGAAGTCTTTGTTAAACACACCTGTTACGCCCAAGCGAGCACGACGTACTGTAAAGCGATCAGCGTTAGAAGCTGAATCGCGGTCGGTAGTCTGACCCCAACCGTTGCTGAACTGACGTGCGTCGAAATGCAGACGACCTGTCAAATTGATTTCGTTTTTGCCATCAGCAGAAACCCAACCCAAGCCACTTGGCTTAACTGAGCCATCTTTCTCGTGCTGTTGAACGAATTTGTTCGCTTTGGCTACATCAGCTTCAATACGCTTTTCTTTAAATGCCTTATCTTCGGCTGAGTCAGCAGTTGACTTAACGAATTGGTCGTAGTCAGACTGAGTGATAACGCCTTTCTTGAGCATCAAGTCCAACAGTACTTTTACGTCGTCACCAGCGGTTGCAGGCATGGACAGAGTAGCGCAGACAGCAGCAACGGCTACAGCAATTCGCTTGGCTGCCAGCGTGCGGGTTTGAGGTTTGTTCATTAGTTTTCTCCGTTAAAAATCGTAAGAAAATCCAAAAGGGGACATAAATAGACGTCCGCGCTTTTTCGATTTAGCTTGGGGACGGATTATTCTCAGGAAATTTTTCAACTTGATGACATGCGTTCACTTGAGAGTCTTCGATAAACTGAGCAGAAGATTCAAGTACGCAATAACAACAGTGGATTAAAATACTGCCCATCTGTCATCAAGAAGTCACAATGAAAGCTTATGTTCGAATGTTGTCTTTGAATTTCCTTGGAATCTGCTGAACATGCTGGCCGCCATTGATCTGGGCTCAAATAGCTTTCGCATGCATATCGGTCATTTCGATGGCGAGCAAATCCGCATCCTGAATACAGCACGTGAGCCTGTCCGACTAGGCGCTGGGCTCGATAAGCGTGGAAACATCACGGTTCAAGCAATGCAAACAGCGCTGGCGTGTCTGGGGCGCTTCTCTGAAATACTTCGCTCTGTTCCGCTCTCCGCCGTTCGTGTAGTGGGTACCAACACCCTTCGCATAGCAAAAAATAAAGATGCATTTCTTGAACTTGCCGAAAAAGCAATCGGCTATCCCATTGAAATCATCTCAGGCGAAGAAGAAGGTCGCCTGATCTATCTTGGCGTCTCTTCCACACTCGATTTACCTGACGAACGTCGATTAGTTGTTGATATCGGCGGTGGCTCTACCGAATTGGTGTTGGGTCAAGGCAGTCAAATCGAAAGTGTTGAATCTTTCAGTGTGGGGACTGTCAACACCGCGCTAGAATTTTTCGGCAACGATAAGATTACTGAATCTTCATTTGCTGAGGCAGTTCTCAACGCACGCAGTTATTTCGAAGATGGCATGGAGCCATTCCATCCGAGGCTATGGACAGTGTCCTATGGATCTTCGGGAACCATGCGAACCTTAGCTGAACTCATAGAAGCTCATTCACTTGGCGATGGCGGACTATCATTGAAAAGTCTGCGCGCTTTACGTGATTTACTGATTGAGTGTGGACGCGTCAGTAAAACAGAAATGATAGGCATTAAACCTGAACGCAGCGCGGTGGTGCTAGGTGGACTTCCTATTTTGTTAGGCCTATGCCAAGAACTGGGTATGCGTGACATGCAACCCGTTGAAGCCGGTTTGCGTATGGGCGTACTGTGGGATCTGCACATGCGCCGCAGCAGCAAAGATCGACGTCGTGATTCAGTGCGCGAATTTGGACGGCGCTTTGGTGTTAATGAAGCGCGCGGAGCAAGAGTAAAAGCCAACACACAAATCCTGCATGCTCAGCTTGAACCTGAAACAGATCATTACGATAGGCTGCTTGCTTGGGCAGCTCGCTTGCACGAAGTGGGTATGGCTGTATCGCACAGTGGCTTTCATAAACACGGCGCCTACCTAACCGTTAATGCTGATCTGCCCGGGTTTACAAAACAAGAGCAACACATACTTAGCATTTTGGTGCTATCGCAAAAAGGTAATCTCAAAAAAGTCAGTGAGGCTCTCACTTTGCCTGACTTAGCTAAAGCCATACTCTCATTGAGGCTAGCTATATTGTTTAGTCATTCGCGTATTGATCTGAGCGATGAATTAGTCGGCGTAAGAATGCGCCACAAAATTGAAATTGATATTCCTGCCACAATGCTGCGCAAGCATCCAACACTCGCTCACTGGCTACAAAAAGAACAAGCCGCCTGGTCAGAAGTCGACTGGCCAGTGGCAGTTCGGCAATACTAATTATCCGGCCACGGCAATAAGTAAAAGCCTCGCCTGCGTGCAACGCAGTGTCCGCACTATCCATTCATCATCGTTTAATATTGGCGTGTTTACATACGCGCTATTACTTTGCTTTGGAGCTTTTCATGACCCCTACCTCAACCGACTGCCCAAACATGCTGAC
>JBEDHZ010000235.1:0-3385 GCA_041173845.1 Pseudomonadota bacterium | reverse complement strand
GGATCCACAAAGGTTTGAATCAAATCCATATGCAGGCCATTCGCTTTACGAACGATGGCTGAGAGCTCTGTCTTGACTAGCGTTGAAAAAATAATCGGGCGCTTTCCCTCCAGTTCGGCAGTGTCATTAATCCTGCGAACCGCCTCGTGCGCCTTGTCTATGGTGTCCACAAAGGGCAGACGTATCTCTCTGAAAATCAGATCAAATTGGGCCAAAACAGAATGCCCGAAAGTTTCCGCCGTGATTCCGGTGCCGTCCGAGACGAAAAAAACAGTGCGGTAATGATTGGCCTTGCTTACTGAGGGCTGATTTTGCATGTGAAATGTATAAATAATTAACGCAAAAAGTGGTGAGGATCGCTTAAAAAAGTCAGCCCGGACCTGTAAAATGGAGCCTATCTTTTTTTTCGACTGCTTGCACCAAGAATAACAAAACCATTATCGGTTGCGAGGCACTCAATGCAAATTTCTCATCATCAAAAAGGTAGTAGTTATGTCCAACTTGGCAACCACGGGGGTTCATCAAGCCCCTGATAAGGGGGCGGCTTACGTCGTTTCTTTCGAAAACCTGCGCATGACGGATGTCGAATCCGTCGGCGGCAAGAACGCTTCACTCGGCGAAATGATTAGTCAGCTCGCCCATGCCGGCGTGCGAGTGCCAGGCGGGTTTGCAACCACGGCGCAGGCTTTCCGCGATTTCCTCTCTTACAGCAACGGTGGACCGTCGTTGGCTGATCGCATTGCAGAGCGCTTAGCGGGTCTGAATATTGATGACGTACGTGCGCTGGCCGCCGCCGGTGCGCAAATCCGTCAATGGATACTAGACACGCCCTTCCAGCCGCGCCTGGAAAAAGAAATTACTGATTATTATCATAAGCTTGTAGATGATTCTTCAAGTGAAATGTCGTTTGCGGTTCGTTCATCTGCTACGGCTGAAGACTTGCCCGATGCCTCGTTCGCCGGTCAGCAAGAGACCTTCCTGAACGTCGTGGGCATAGACAATGTGCTGGAAGCAATCAAGCACGTCTTTTCATCCCTCTATAACGATCGCGCTATTTCCTATCGGGTTCACAAAGGCTTTACCCATGCCGAAGTCGCTCTGTCGGCGGGTATACAGCGCATGGTGCGTTCTGACTTAGGTGCCGCCGGTGTGATGTTTACGATTGATACCGAATCAGGTTTCAAAGATGTTGTGTTCATCACTTCCAGCTATGGCCTGGGTGAGACGGTGGTTCAAGGTGCGGTCAATCCCGATGAGTTTTATGTCCATAAGCCAATGCTGGAGGCGGGCAAGTTACCCATCATCCGTCGCAATATCGGCTCCAAGCTGATCAAGATGGAATTTACCGGCGAGGCCAAAGCAGGCCGGTCGGTCAGAACCGTCGATGTACCCATTGAGTTGCGCAATCGTTATTCATTAAACGATACCGAGATCGCTGAGCTGGCCACCTACGCCGTCATCATCGAAAAACACTACGCTCGCCCAATGGATATCGAGTGGGGTAAAGATGGTCGCGATGGAAAAATCTACATTCTTCAAGCGCGCCCTGAGACTGTTAAATCTCAGGAGAGTCATTCCGATGTCCAGCAAAAATTCAAGCTCAAGGGGAGCGGTAATGTACTGACCCATGGCCGTGCTATTGGTCAAAAAATCGGTGCGGGTCCAGTCCGTGTGATTAACGACCCGAATGAAATGGAACGCGTGCAACCCGGTGACGTATTAGTTGCCGACATGACCGACCCAAACTGGGAGCCCGTCATGAAACGTGCTTCGGCTATCGTGACCAATCGAGGTGGTCGTACCTGTCATGCTGCGATCATCGCGCGTGAGTTGGGTGTGCCTGCTGTGGTGGGTTGTGGTGATGCGACTGAAGTACTCAAGGACGGCACATTGGTGACAGTCTCGTGCGCCGAGGGTGACGAAGGGCGCATCTACGATGGTTTGCTTGAAACTGAGATCAGCGAAGTAGCGCGTGGTGAGTTGCCGAAGATCCCCGTCAAAATCATGATGAACGTCGGTAATCCTCAGCTCGCCTTTGATTTCCAGTCGACTCCCAACGATGGTGTTGGTTTGGCTCGACTCGAATTCATCATCAACAACAACATCGGTGTGCATCCGAAAGCGATTTTGGACTATCCCAACATCGATCCGGATTTAAAGAAAGCCGTCGAATCCGTTGCGCGTGGTCATGCATCACCCAAAGCGTTTTATGTTGATAAATTAGCTGAAGGTGTAGCTACCATCGCCGCTGCGTTTTGGCCGCGTACCGTGATTGTTCGTCTGTCGGATTTCAAATCCAACGAATATAAAAAACTCATAGGCGGCTCACGTTACGAGCCGGATGAAGAAAATCCTATGTTGGGTTTCCGTGGCGCTGCACGTTATTTGTCGGCTGATTTCGCTGAAGCCTTTGAGATGGAATGCATCGCCATGAAACGCGTGCGCGATGAAATGGGTTTAACCAACGTAGAAATCATGGTTCCCTTTGTTCGTACTTTGGGTCAGGCAGAGAAGGTCGTCGGTTTGTTGGCAAAATATGGCCTCAAGCGCGGTGAGAATGGTTTGCGTCTCATCATGATGTGCGAGATACCTTCAAATGCATTGTTAGCTGAAGAGTTTCTCGAGTTCTTTGATGGATTCTCAATCGGTTCGAATGACTTAACCCAGCTCACCTTGGGTCTGGACAGAGATTCAGGCTTAGAGCTGCTGGCAGCTGATTTTGATGAGCGCGATCCGGCTGTCAAAGTACTCCTCTCACGTGCAATTAAGACGTGTCTTGCTAAAGGTAAGTACGTGGGAATTTGCGGTCAGGGCCCGTCTGACCATCCCGACTTTGCCCAGTGGTTGATGAAAGAGGGCATCAGCTCAATTTCATTGAATCCTGATTCTGTAGTCGAGACTTGGAAAAACTTAGCTAGTAAATCCTAAGCGTCAGTTTTGTTGAAATTGCAGCCCCTCGTAGTCAAGCATTACGAGGGGCTGTTTCACGTTGGGGCATTTGCGGCCAGTCGGCCCCCAAACCCCCTTTACTTAGTGTTCGATTTCATTAAATCACTGATTCAGTGATCGAAGCATGTAAAAGCTTAACTAGCCAATCTTACGAGTCGGCTAAATTGAAGTGGCAGTTCTTTATGCATAAAAGCTACTATGCGCTGCCCGCTTCAATTTTGAGTGCATTGATCCGATATAAATCTCGCCACTGTAGTTAGTAATAGTCACCATTTTGTGAGTCAGTTCTACGTAGAATCGTTATTGATTTTTTTTAATGCTGTATTTAGCGATGAGAGTAGATGATTAACCTTATCTTGAAAAATTTTATTGCGGTTTTCATTGTATTCTTCAGTTTTGTAGTGATCGTAAGGCAACGTAAGGTCTTTTACTTTTG
>JBEDHZ010000234.1:0-5256 GCA_041173845.1 Pseudomonadota bacterium | reverse complement strand
ACCCTTTGCGATTGGCCATCCTTAGCAAATTTTCCACAGCAGCAGCAATTGACGTGGGGACAAAGAGCGATGCGTCTGGATCAACTGCCCTCGCATTATCGCGGCCAAGGCATACGCATTGCACTGATTGATTCTGGAATCGCGAACTCGCATCAAGACCTGATAAAAATCACGCGTGGCTATGACGTGATCAACAAAACGCAAGACACTATGGGTTGGACTGTCGACACTATCGCTCATGGTTCGCATTGTGCAGGAGTGATCGCGGGCCTGGATTCAAGCTCGGGGGTACGTGGATTTGCTCCCGAAGCCGAGATCCATGCAATCAAGCTTTTCCCTGCTGGTCGGGTCAGTCAATTAATTGAAGCGCTTGAATACTGCATTGAAAAACAAATGGATGTAGTGAACCTGAGCTTAGGTGGCGCAGTACCATCCGAAGCACTTGAGCAGCAAATCATACGTGCCAAGCAAGCGGGCGTTGCGTGTATTGTCGCTGCAGGAAATTCATCTGGTCCAGTTCAGTATCCTGCTTCATCACCTAATGTGATGGCCGTCGCAGCCATTGGAAGATTGAATGAATTTCCACCCGATAGTTATCACACACAGACCGTGACAACTAACGTCGATGCCAATGGATTTTTTGTTGCACGCTTTAGTTGCTTTGGACCTGAAGTTGCTGTGTGCGCTCCCGGTGTCGCAATCACCTCATCGGTACCCGCAAATAATTTTGCTGCGTGGGATGGCACCTCCATGGCAGCGTCGCATGTGGCGGGCTTAGCCGCCTTAGTGCTAGCACATCACCCTGAATTTCAGGGGTCTGTAGGTCAGCGGAGTGCAGAGCGCGTTGAACGACTTTTTCAAGTCATCAAAATGTCGTGCCGAGCGGTAGTTCCTGGCGATCAGCGACGTGTTGGTTTTGGTATGCCAGATGTTATGCGAGCAGTGGGACTTGCTCCCTTGTATTCGCCCCAGATGATGATGAGCGCAAGCATGAATGCGGGGATCAGTTCACCCATGATGCAGTCGCTTGCCAATGTGTATCGTGAGCCGCCACGCCTTATGCCGCAAACCATGAATCTGGGTCTAGGTTCATTTGATCCTTATGGCAGTTACAGACCGTTGGTTTCTAGCCCGATGGCTATGCCCGCAGGTTATACCTTCGGACTATGGTGATTTTTCATCACGTACCTGCATTACTTTGATATGAGGATTTTCATGGAACCCGTACAACGCGACGTGCATACACATACATTGTCGTCGCAAGAAACCTATGATCCGAATCGGCTGATGGATACCTTGCGTGAGCGCATGCACTTAAAAAATGATGCGGCTTTGTCGCGAGCGCTGGAAGTCACCGCCCCGGTCATTAGCAAGATACGGCATCGTACATTGCCAGTCGGAGCGTCGTTATTGATTCGAATGCACGAAGTTACTCAGTTAAGTATTCGTGATCTGCGAGACTTGATGGGTGATCGACGTAAAAGCTATCGTGTTTCGGATATGCATGGTAAACCCAATAGGACAACTATCAACGGATAACTACAGGGAAGTGCCACGCAAGCACTTCCCTGCTAAATCACCGTGTGATCTATTTGATAAACCGTATGTGAGACGAGATGGTGGATGTTAGAAAACCACCAAATCACGCATGCTTTCGCCTGCGTCGAGTTTGTCGAATCCGCGATTGATATCGTCGAGCTTAAGACGTTCACCCAACAATTTATTAATCGGTAGCTTGCCGCGTAAATACAAACCAATGTATCTAGGAATGTCGCGCGATGGAATGCATGATCCTATATAGCTGCCTTTAACCGTGCGTTCTTCTGCCACCAAACTGACTTGCTGAATCGGCCAGGTGTGCTGCGGATGAAACAGGCTGGCAGTAACAGTCGTGCCACCACGTTTTGTAATGCGATAAGCGAGTTCCATTGCTGGCGTCACACCCGCCATTTCAAACGCGAAATCAACGCCACCTTTGGTGTATTCCCTAACCTTCGCCGCTGCATCTGGATCACGTGCGTTGACCGTAAACGTTGCGCCTAATTCTTTGGCGGCTTTTAATTTGTCGTCATTCAAATCAACTGCAATTACCTCAACTGCACCTGATGCCACAGCACCCAGCAAAGAACACATACCCACACCACCTAAACCAATTACAGCGGCGGTCTGACCAGGTTGTACTTTGGCCGTGTTGACTACTGCGCCAACACCAGTCAACACAGCGCAACCAAATAAGGCTGATTCCACCGGATCGATATCTTGTTCAACCTTCACGCATGAGCGTTGTGATACCACCGCATGCTCTGCAAAAGCTGACACACCCACGTGGTGATTAACGGCTTGTTGACCCAAATGCAAACGACGAGCACCAGACAATAATGTGCCCTTACCGTTCGCCTCAGCACCGGGTTCGCACAAAGCAGGACGTCCTTCCATGCATGGCATGCAATTACCGCAGCTAGGCACAAACACCAGCACCACACGGTCGCCGGGTTTTAAATTCACAACGCCATCACCGACTTTCATCACTGTAGCCGAAGCTTCATGTCCCAATGCCATAGGAACAGGACGTGGACGCACACCCGTAATGACTGACAGATCGGAATGGCATAAACCGGCAGCAGTCATTTTGACCAGTACTTCACCCATGCCGGGTTCATCTAGCTCAATTTCTTCTATCTTTAGCGGTTTGCTGTTTGCAAACGGCGTTTTCATATCAAGCGTATGTAATACGGCGGCACGCGTTTTCATAGTAATTCTCCGAAAATATCAATACATCAGATAGTGCGACCACCATCAACTGGAAATTCCAAACCGGTCAAAAATTCAGCCGCATCGGTTCCAAGAAAAACAGCAGCAGCAGCCATATCACGCGGTTCGCAAAAACGGCCTAGAGGAATCGTCGAGACAAATTTAGCGCGATTTTCAGGAGTGTCAGGCACGCCCATAAAATCAGCGAGCAAACCCGTCGCACCCATCACGGGGCATATCGCATTGACGCGAATACGATCGGGAGCAAGTTCAACAGCCATCGCTTTTGAAAGTAAATTCACTGCACCTTTGGAGCCGTTATACCAAGACAGACCTGGACGCGGACGGATGCCAGCAGTGGAGCCTACGTTCAAAATCACACCGCCCTTGCCTCGTTCACGCATAGCAGGAATCACCGCGTGTGCCATGTAGTAAATTGATTTAACGTTTACTGCAAACATGCGATCGAAGGTTTTTTCATCGACCTGCAGCATCGGTTGATTTTTGTGCGTCGTACCCGCGTTGTTAATAACGATATCAGGAACACCAAAGCTATCGATGCATGTCTTAACCATCTCCCAAGGCTTTCGCTACCCGCTCACCAGCGGCTGCATTCAGGTCAGCAATAATAACTTTTGCACCTTCACGCACATAAGCTTCAGCCATGCCTTCGCCGAATCCGCTACCTGCGCCTGTGATGATGGCTACTTTTCCCTGCAGTTGTCCCATGTCGTCTCCGAAATACTTAATTAGTTAATTAACCGTGATGCTGAACAATGGTTTTCAGCGTGCTGAATTCTTCCAGTGCGACAAAGCCTTTTTCGCGACCGTGGCCACTGCGTTTCATGCCACCAAACGGTAGTTCAACGCCGCCGCCTGCACCGTAACAATTGATAAAGACTTGTCCCGACTGCATACGTTTAGCTAAACGCTGCTGGCGTCCACCATTTTCAGTCCAGATACCGGATACCAAACCGTATTCAGTTGCATTGGCTAATTGAACAGCGTCCTCTTCGTCTTTAAACGACATGGCTGACAACACAGGACCGAAAACTTCTTTGCACGCTAAGCGATGATCACGCGGCACTGCGCCAAACAAAGCGGGGGCGACAAAATAGCCGTCTTTTGATACGCCATCAGCGACAGTTGCACGTGCTAAAAGTGGGACACCACTTTTGATCGCGTCATCAATAAAACTATTAACGCGATCGAATTGTTTTTTGTTGACGATAGGACCGCAGTCGAAATCCATCTCAGGTGTGCCTACGCGCACTTTTTTGAATGCCTCCGCTACTCGCGTAACGACTTTGTCGTAGATATCTTCTTGAATTAATAGACGACTTCCTGCAGAGCAGGTTTGGCCTGCATTCTGCGTAATCGCTTTAACGATGATAGGTATTGCCTTGTCCAAATCGGCATCATTAAAAACGATTTGTGGCGATTTGCCGCCGAGCTCTAATGTGCACGCCACTGAATGTTTAGCCGTGGATTCCTGCACCATCGCACCGACTTCAGGTGAGCCGGTAAAGCTTGCGTAGTTAATGTCAGGATGCGAAGTTAATGCTGCACCCGCTTCATAGCCATAACCCGTGACCAGATTCAAAGCGCCTGCAGGTAATCCCGCTTCTACCAATAGTTCAGCCAACTTTAATCCCGACATGCAGGCATCTTCAGAAGGCTTGAGCACACAGGCATTACCTGCGGCTAATGCAGGTGCTACCGTGCGGCCAAACATTTGCGCAGGATAGTTCCAAGGAATGATTAAGGCTGCAACGCCGTGTGGCACGCGCACTACTTGAACGTTGTAACCATTCAAGTAAGGAATTTGTTCGCCGTGATGTTTGTCAGCCGCGCCACCGTAGTATTCAAAATAACGTGCAACAGCGACCACGTCTGCACGAGCTACTGACAAAGGTTTGCCGGTATCGCGAGCTTCTATTTGCGCTATCTCTTCACCATTTTTTAAAATCAGCTCACCTGCCTTGACCAAAATGCGGCCGCGTTCCGTTGCCGTCAAATGTCCCCAGGCACCATCCATCGCGCGTTGGGCGGCTTTCACAGCCAGATCGATATCCGCCGCTGTACCGCGATCAATCGTAGTAAATACTTTTGCGTCGCAAGGATTGATGACGTCAATAGTCTGACCACCCGTGGCCGCGACCCATTTACCATCTATCAGCAAAGTTGGCATGTCTTGTCTCCGATGTTTATTTATTCGTTTATTTATTCGTTTATGAATTAAATTAATTTTTATTGGCGAGTCGATCCGCGAGACTTTTAGTGAGTCGCTAATTCGCCTTCAACTAGCTCACCACGCTCTAGCGTTAAGGTCGCATCAGGCAAATCTCGCAGCAGACTACGATTAGATTCCGTCACAACGATGCATAACTCGGGTGAGAGTTGATGTAGTTTGCGCAGCGATTCAGCATATTGATTCGCGAGCACAGGCGCTAAGCCCTGAAAGGGTTCATCGAGCAAAACAAGTCGAGTACCCGCCATCAGTGC
>JBEDHZ010000233.1:0-5039 GCA_041173845.1 Pseudomonadota bacterium | reverse complement strand
AATGTGTTGCCCTCTTCGACCAATCCAACACGTCCCTATACCGTCAATACGCTGGACGAGCACTTAGATATGCTGATGGTTTGCCATCATCTCGATCCAGCCATCACGGAAGATATTGCGTTTGCTGAATCACGTATTCGTCGGGAGACGATTGCGGCAGAAGATATTTTGCATGACCTCGGTGCGATCTCGATGATGTCATCCGATTCACAGGCGATGGGTCGTGTCGGTGAAGTCATTATGCGTACCTGGCAAACTGCCCATAAGATGAAAACCCAACGCGGTGCGCTAAAAGAAGATAGCTCGCGCAATGATAATTTCCGCGCTAAGCGCTATATCGCTAAATACACCATCAATCCGGCTATCACGCATGGCGTATCTCATTTGGTTGGTTCGATTGAAACGGGCAAACTGGCCGATCTGGTGTTGTGGAAACCTGCCTTCTTTGGTGTGAAGCCATCGATGATTTTAAAAAGTGGGATGATCGCAGCTGCACCTATGGGTGATCCGAATGCCTCTATACCGACACCACAACCGGTGCACTACCGCATGATGTTTGGTGCGTATGGAGGTGCACTACGCACATCGATCACTTTTGTGTCGCAAGCGGCCTTTGATTCAGGTGTGGGTCAAACACTCAAACTGAATAAATCGATAGAAGCAGTGAAAAATATGCGTCATCTGCGTAAGCAAGACATGATTCATAACGGCTACACACCGACGATGGAAGTCGACCCCGAAACCTATGAAGTGCGTGCCAATGGTGAATTACTCGTCTGTGAACCGGCAAAAATTTTGCCGATGGCGCAGCGGTATTTTCTGTTCTGATTTATTTTTAAAACGATTCCATGCTTACGCTTAACACTAAAGTTACTCACGCCGATGCGGTTGCAGGCGAGTTGGTACTGCCCTATGAATTACGCGAAAAAAGCAGGCTGCGCGCCAAATTAGCATCGGGCGAAGAAGTCGCCGTTTTTACGGTGCGCGGAACGGTGCTACGTCACGACGATCTCATTAAAGGTGATGATGGTCGCGTGATTCGTGTTGTGGCTGCTGCAGAGGCGACCTATAAAGTGGAATGTCCATCGCCACAAGCCTTATTGCGTTGCGCTTTTCATTTGGGTAATCGCCACACGCAAGCACAAGTGGGGGATGGATTTCTTCGTATTCGACGTGATCCTGTGCTGAAGGACATGCTGGCAGGATTAGGTGCCAAGGTTATCGAAGAACAAGCGCCGTTCGAACCGGAAGCGGGTGCCTACGGTGGTGGTCATCATCATGATGATGGTCATTCCCATTTACTTGCACCAATACCCCTGCGCCAAAAAATTCATCGTCCAGGTGATCCGGCATGAGTATGAATGCAGCAGCGCTAGTGCGGCTGCTACAAATTTGCAGCCCTTCTCTTCCTGTTGGAGCCTATAGCTATTCACAAGGGCTGGAAGCGGCCATGGTGCAAGGCTTGGTGCATGACGAAGCCAGTGCACGGCATTGGATAGTCGATATGCTGGAAGATGTCGTGGCACGCTTTGAAGCACCGATGTGCTGGCGTTTGATGCAGGCTTTTTCAACGCACGATGTGACAAGCATTCATGCATTGAATGACTGTTTTTTAGCCGCGCGCGATACCGCAGAATTTCGAGCTGAGACAGTACAGATGGGTTATTCACTTTCAAAACTGCTGCAAGAACTCACACCGGATCGTAGCGACATTACTCAGATTATTAGCTCATTACCTGAAGTAGCCTTCCCCACGGCTTTTGCTGCAGCGTGTGCTGCACTGAAAATTCCATCGGATGAAGCGCTGATAGGCCTACTCTTTTCCTGGGCTGAAAATCAAGTGATTGCCTGCGTGAAATCTGTGCCGCTCGGTCAAGTCAGTGGTCAGCGATTATTGCTATCGCTTGAGCCCGCGCTAGCAGCAGCTTCGCTCACAGCACGCGGTTTAAAGGATGATGAACTATCGAATTGGTCACCCGGTCTGTCGCTGCTTTCGATGCAGCATGAAGTGCAGTACAGCCGCCTCTATCGCTCCTGATTTTTTATATAGAAAGACATCAACATGACTACACCTAATCCACTTCGCGTCGGTATTGGTGGCCCGGTGGGCTCTGGCAAAACAGCGCTCTGCGAGATGCTCTGCAAGAATATGCGTGATGACTATGACATGGCTGTCATCACCAACGATATCTACACTCGAGAAGATATGGAAATTTTATTGCGCGCCGATGCACTCCCAGCGAATCGACTGATGGGCGTAGAAACCGGCGGCTGTCCACACACGGCTATTCGTGAAGATGCATCGATCAATCTGGAAGCTATCGCACGTATGAGCGCAGAGTTTCCCGATTTAGATCTGATACTGGTGGAGTCGGGTGGCGATAATTTAGCGGCCACCTTTAGCCCTGAGTTGTCCGACCTGACGATTTATGTGATTGATGTCGCGGGTGGAGAAAAAATTCCCCGTAAGGGTGGACCGGGCATCACACGATCTGATCTGCTCATCATTAACAAGACTGATCTTGCCCCCCATGTCGGTGCCAATCTGGACATCATGGCCAGCGATGCTAAAAAAATGCGTGGAGATAGACCGTTTGTGTTCACCAACTTGCGCAAAGGCGATGGAGTGGCCGCAGTCATTGACTTCATACGCACCCAAGGCTTGCTGGACCAGTAAGCTTCTAAGTTGATAAGCTAGGCGACTCAGGGCTGTGAGCCCCTTACCAATTTATCCATACTACGTCAATCAACGTATGGCAGCTACGCGCTCACTGACACATAATGAAGGCATAGATTGCAAGCAGTGGAAGAAAGGTGGCATTGGAATAAAATGATTCCCCGCCTTTCAGATTACAGGTAATCGGTGAGTTTTTTGTCTATCTCCTCGGATTGATACGTCTCCTCTGTATCGCTTCCTTTGAATGCCACGATGTCTAACGACTCGTGGCATTTTTTTAACCCTGACAGTTTCAACCAAACTTATGCCGTCGCCAGGCTAGCGTGCAAGTCCAGGTTATGGCGCTTACTGGTTATCACACCGTCGGTGATCTCGTGAACCAGGTAACCCGGATCATCACGGCACAATTGATCGACATTACTCTCATTCAGATTCACTGGATAAGCGAAGGCTGTACTTGGACACACCTGAACGGGAATCGTACCGAACGATCCTGTTAAATCACGATGAATATGACCGCAGAGTATGCGTGTAATGTTTTTGTGTTTTTGCAGAACGGCTGAAAAGTCTGACTGATTCACTAAATTCATTTGGTTCATCATGGAATTGCCGACATCAATCATCGGGTGGTGCATTGCCAGCAGCACACCCTTATCTCGGTGCCGTTCCAAAGCCAGATCAACTTGTCAGCACTGAGATAGCCTGCATCGCGTCCTTCTTTGAGCGTATCTAACACGACTAAAGCATGCGTATCAGACAATGATACCGAGTACTGAACACCCCATGAATTATTTGCTTGATTGATGAAAGGATAATCTCTGAACAACCCAAGAAAATTATCCCGCACATCATGATTACCCAACATCAGATACACCGGTTTCAAACCCATGAGTGGGTCCAGTATATTTCTCAGCTCGAAGTATTCATAAATTTCACCGCGCTCAACCAGATCGCCAGATAACAGTACTGCATCGATATCATCGGCTTTGATCAGTTGATAAACTGCTGCTCGCAACGATTGGTTACTATCAATGCCATTACTCAACACCGAATGTTTTCTAACGACGTGTGTGTCTGAGAGCTGTGCTAATTTGAACGATGCCATTTGTCTCTATCCTAAAACCTATTCCAACAAAGCTAATTAAACAATCTAGCCATTTGCCGAACTTTTTATACAGTGGGAAATTACCCTGCTTCTATGACTACTCGATGAAAAATCGGCAGTAATGCAGAATTTTTTTCAGTTATAGTATTTACAATTCATGACTAATTGCCATTGCCACAGCTCAATTTTCCGTCTTTGTGACCTCTTAGACAGTGAATCCGTATAAATAGTTTTCGCAACGCAACAAAATTGATCGGTTTACTCATCAACATAAGGAAGTCTCATGCCGCGCTACGTCTTAGATGAATTTTGGATACACCCTGCTGCGCGAAATACCATTGCAGCCAGCCATAGAGATATTGTCGAAGAGGTTCAAGCCAGCGTTGCGGATAATCGCGTGGTGATCATAGGCATGGCGACCAACCCGGTGGTCTCGGCTGCGCGTAAGCAGCTAGATAAACTCAGTGTGAGTTACCGCTATCTGGAATACGGCAACTATCTCTCGCAATGGCGCCGCCGCAATGCGCTAAAAATGTGGACTGGTTGGCCGACTTTCCCGATGATTTTTGTCGATGGCATGCTGATCGGTGGATTTCAGGATTTGAAAGCCTTGGCCGAATCGGGCGAACTGATGAAGTTATTAAACGCTGAACGCGTTTCGTAAAACACCACGTCAAAGCCAGAGCTATTTAAGTGAGCATGTCCGACTGCGTTGCCACCAGCTGATCCCAGATGGGTTGGAAATGCAACCAACCAATATATTCACTACCGACATGCTCACGGCTGTATACCGCGCGGTCATGCGGCACATGTACAGGCTTGTGACCTCCTGCTTCTATCACTAGCTGCTGCTTGCAACAACGCTCAAGCGCGATAAACCAAAACGCTGCCGCTTCTATGCTATGACGGCTCACGGTAAGCAAGCCATGATTTTGATGAATAGCCGCTCTGACTCCTGCAAACAAAGGCGCGATGCTATTTCCTGCACTAGTTTCCACTGCAACCTGCCCGGCTTCTTCACGAATCACGACGTGGTCTTCATAAAACGCGCAGGCATCTTGGCTAATGGGGTCTAACGGACGCCCGAGTGACGCGAACGCTGTCCCATATTCAGTATGTGCGTGACACATGGCGACAATATCAGGATGCTCCTCGTGCACGGCTGCATGCAGTACATAGCCAGCACGATTGATCGCGTAATCACCTTCGACGACATTCCCTGCGTGATCTGCCAATATCAGATTGGAGACTTTAACG
>JBEDHZ010000232.1:0-3462 GCA_041173845.1 Pseudomonadota bacterium | reverse complement strand
ATTAATATTGTGTGACGCATTAACTTATGTAGAACGCTATAAACCTGCAGTCGTAGTTGACATCGCTACCCTGACAGGTGCTGCCACAACTGCACTTGGAACCACCTTAAAACTAGTGTTGAATCAGCAAAATGCATCGCCCAGGACCAGAATCCCGATCTTGGCTTCTGAGAGAAGGCTTGTAGGATTCACTTAAATTGAACTAGGCCGTTTGTAAAAATAGACGAGGAAAGTGGGTAAGCGCAGAGTTTCGGCTTTAGTGAAATCCGAATAGTGACCGGATTAGACCGGATTAGACCGGATTAGACCGGATTAGCGGCTATCCCAGCGAGCCATGGCAGACACTAGCGGCCAGCTTAGTTTACGGTGGATATTAGGCGAGCGCCGATGCTTGATTTAACCAAACCCTAAAGCTCAATCAAACCATGCCGCACCGCGATCAACGCTAACTCCGCCTGATTAGCCACACCGAGTTTTTGTTTAACGTTATACAAATGAGTACCAACCGTGCGCGGTGAAATATTCAGCATTTCAGCAATTTGATTCACGGATGAACCTTTGGCGAGTTGAATGAAAACACCGAATTCTCTTTCGGATAAAACTTCGATCGGGCTTTTCTCACCGTTGAATTCTTCTAACGCCATGCGTTGCGAGAGTTGGCTGTCAATATACATACGTCCTTCGGCGACTTGACGAATGGCATGCATGAGTTCATCAGGCGCACTACGCTTAGACAGATAACCGAGTGCGCCGGCTTTCAACATATAACGCACATAGCTAGGGTCTTCGTGCGAAGACAAACCTAACACTCGCGCCATTTTGTCGCGCGCCACGATACGTCGAGTTGCTTCTACGCCCATCGTGCCACCCAGCGATATATCCATCACAATGACATCGGGCTTTGCCGTAGGAATAAGTTGGTATGCCACCTCAGCGGACTCGGCCTCGGCAACCACGCGTATGTCTTCCGTTGCATCCAGCAGCATGCGGAATCCAAAACGAACCACGGCGTGATCATCTACCAACATCACATTGATCGGAGTTTTCATTCTTTGACACTCTCTTGACTACTTCGCTTCAACGGAAAAATTGCCTGCACTTCCAACCCACCTTCGCTGGAAGGTTTGAACTCAATCATTCCTCCATGTGTTTCTGCTCGCTCTTGCATACCTCGAACACCGTAGTGACCATCACGCTTAAGTGTTAGCGCACCGATGCCATTGTCAGCAATGGACAAATGAAGCTGCTCTTCTCTCACCTCTATAGTTACATGTGCACGACTAGCCTGGGCATGCCGAATGATATTCGTCACGGCTTCCTGCACTATACGGTAAGCCGTTAATTCAAGCTCATCATCCATCCCAGATAACTCGCCACTGACCGCTAAATCCAAACGTAAATTCGGATTGTTTTGCTGACTCTGTGTCAATAAATCACGTACAGCATCGACTAAGCCCATGCCTTCAAGTTTGATGGGACGCAAACGAGGAATCATTCTGTGCATAGCATCCGATGTCATGCCGGCGGTATCAAACAACATTTTTGCATGCTGTTCTATCGGGCTACCTGCCACCGTTGGATGCTGCATCAAGGATTTAGAAATACTGCGTATTGCGGTAAGTGATTGACCTAGTTCATCATGCAACTCACGCGCTAAGGCCGCGCGTTCTTCTTCGATACGCGCATGCAGTAGTTTGGTGAAATCTCGTTGCGCATCGAGTCTGGCCTGTGCTTCAGCGCTGGCTTGCCTGACTTGGATATTTTCTTCCACTGCCTGTGCCATGCGATTAAATGCACGACCCATTTCACCTGCTTCTTTACCCGCCAGTGGTGGTAAACGAACTTTATGATCTCCCTGCCCCAACTCACGCAAACCATGCTGTATTTTTTCTAAAGGCTCAAGCCAGCGCCCCACCAACCAGAGAATCAGCAAATCAGCCAATAAAAATAAGGTCAGCTCAGCAAATAATATGTCGAGCAAATTATCCCAACCATCCAGCACCGCGCGCGTTGGGTTGGTTTGAATAACCAAGCGTGCATTTGGCAATTGAATCACACGCTCATTATCGGGTGGAGCGACTAAGGCGGCGTACCACTCAGGCGCATTACGGCCCGCTTTGTAAATTGACGGCGGCGATTGATACAGCAAGTGGTCGCTCTGATCATAGAGACGAATATCATTAGCACGCACACGACCGGTATCGCGCAAAAAATTAACTAATTCCGGTAAATCATTGTGCGCATAAAAACTACTGATACGCGTTAACAACTGCGTAGCAATTCGTCCGGAGGCTTCCATTTCTTCGCCCACGCTATTGCGGGTAGCTACGACCTCCACCACAATCAGAATGGCAAATAAAAGAAACGTCAGTGCCGAGAACACGAGGTTGATCTTCAGGCGCAAGCTCATGACACGACTGCCGGATGCAGAAAGCTCTGCCTCGGAGGGGTAAATTTCGTGAGCGGAATGAGGTGTCATTTTTGGTTGCAGCGCAGCATAAATCGATTGGTTGCCTGAATTCACTGGCAGACATTCAGTGGATCGCATCATAGCAGCAGGCTTTTACCATCTGAGGCTGATTCTTTGTCTGCTAGAGACCATCTGACGGGTTCATGAAAATCATTAGATGCAATTCAGCGTTTCGCAGATGCCTTGAAAGTGAGTCACAGGCATTATTCACTTCGCTAGACCAACCCTTGGCTTAGTAAATTAATAATCAACATCAATTAGGAGATGGCTATGAACTGGACTACACCAGCAGCAACTGATCTGCGTTTTGGTTTCGAAATCACAATGTACATCGCCAACCGTTAATTCGGCAGGTTAGCAGCCTTACCGCAAGGTTGGCTGCTTCAAGGGTTTTTAGAAAAGGACGACCAAGAGGTCGTCTTTTTTTATGCGCACAATTAGTTTATTGATAATTCATTTCTATCTATCTGGCGATAGGCATGCTCAGGCGCCGCCTATAATTCGAGGCATTATCCCTAACGACTAATTCCATGAGTGCGCACCACGCTGAGCAGATTGCAGAGACCTTCGAGCTATCGCATTTACCCACTGGATTTCACGACAACCCCTACCCCATCTATCGTGCCTTGCGCGAGCATGTGCCGGTAAAGCGCATGAGCGACGGTAGCTACTTCTTAACGCGCTACGACGATTTAGTCAGTATCTACAAAAATCCTAAAAGCTTCAGCTCGGATAAAAAACTAGAATTCAAACCTAAGTATGGCGACTCACCTCTGTATGAGCATCACACCACAAGTTTGGTGTTTTCTGATCCGCCTTTGCACACGCGTGTTCGAAAATTAATTTCCGGTGCACTCACCCCACGCGCCATCGCAGGGATGGAGGCAGGATTGATAGGCTTGGTGGATAGCTTGTTAGACCGCATGGAAGAAAAACGTGATGTCGATTTGATCGACGATTTTGCATCAGCGATACCGATAGAAGTGATAGGC
>JBEDHZ010000231.1:3565-6103 GCA_041173845.1 Pseudomonadota bacterium | reverse complement strand
CTGGCGCAAAATAAACCGATACGCGTAGGCATGCCGACGATATTGTCAGGTCGAGTCGCTATGCTGGGACAGTCATCGAGCAATGCCGCACAAATGGAAGTAGAAAAATTCAACGCTGCCGGTGGTTTGGGTGGACGTAAGATTGAATTAGTGATTCGCGATTCCAAAGGCCAGCCACAAGAAGCTGCGCGTGTCGCTCGCGAATTGGTTACCGCAGAAGGCTGCGAAATCATTTATGACGGCGAAGCCTCATCGGGCGCATTTGCGGTGCATGAAGTTGCACGTGATCTGGGTGTCCTGGTAATTCACACGTGCTCAGAAACCTCAGCTCTGACTGCTGATCCTAAGTTGCGTACACCGCTAGCATTCCGCTGCGCACGTCAAGGTATTCATGATGCCGTGATTGGCGGCGCCTATGCAGCTAAGGTTGCGAAAGAAAAAAATCTGCGCCGTTGGATGACTTGCTCACCGGACTATGCGTATGGTCGTGACACGACTGCAGAATTTATCGATCACCTGAAATTGTTTAATAAAGATGTTGAAATCATTGGTGATGTCTGGCCAAAATTATTCCAAGCAGATTACAGCGAAAACATTACACGTCTGCTGCAAGGCAATCCACAAGCGGTGTATTCCTGCTTATGGGGTGGCGATCTGACTTCCTTCATCGATCAATCGAATATTTACGCTCTGTTCAAAGACAGGCAATTCTTCGGTGTGAACATGGCAGATTATGCCGTGCTGCATAACGTGAAAGCGGTACCTCAGGGTCTGCACTCAGGTAATCGTTATTTGAAGAGCTTCCCTAACAACGCTGGCAACAGTGCTTGGTCAGACGCCTATCAAGCAAAGTATCGCGATCTGCCATTGAACTGGGCGTGGCAAAACGCTGCAGGCATACAGTTTTTAACCGCTGCAATGAAAAAAGCCAAGAGCGCAGACGGAGCAAAAGTCGCCGCTGCACTGACTGGCCTGACAATTGATTCGCCTTTCGGTGCCAATGGCAAGTTAACTATGCGTGCAGACGATCACACCTTAGTGGACTACGCACTCGGTTGGGGTGAACTGTCAGGCAAAGAGCCCTTCATGCCCAATCCTGTTCCTGGCAACTGGAAACAAATTGCCGAACTCGAAGCCGAATGGAAAAAACGCAAAGGCTTTGCATAAGCGTTGCATCAACGTTTATTAAAGCTTGCATAAACGTTTTATAACCGCCCCGCTTTCCCAAGCGGGGCCATATCATCGAGCGTATGTTTTTGCTCGCTGTCTTGTACTTCAGGAGCACTGATTGAATCCCTCTGCATTGCTTGATTGCCTGAGTTCGATGTCGTGCATCGTGACTCAACTCTCCACCGGCATGATTGTTGGCTCGCTACTATTTTTAGTTGCCGCTGGCCTGACGCTGATTTTTGGTGTCTTGGGCATCGTTAATTTTGCCCATGGCTCGTTCTACATGCTGGGTGCGTATGTGGCGCTCACCGCGTATCGCGTTACAGGCAGTTTTGCCTTGTCTATCGTGGCAGCGGGGTTAGGCGTTGGCTTATTCGGATTAATTTTCGAACGCTTCTTCATGCGTCGCGTGTATAACGCTGATGTACTCATGCAGCTACTGGTTTGCTATGCACTGGTGCTGATGATGGATGACATCGTAAAAATCATCTGGGGTGCAGAATTTCAATCGATGGGTATGCCTGACGCATTCCAAGCACCGCCCCTGTTTATCCTCGGCGGTATCGTTCCTCTGTTTTATGTGTATCTGATTGCTGCTGCCGCACTCATTGCTGTCGTGCTGTGGGCGATACTGAATCACACACGCTTAGGAAAAATTGTTCGTGCCGCCGCTCAAAACCCCACCATGACTTCTGCGCTGGGTCTCAACACAGGTTTGATTTATGCCGGTGTGTTTGCCTTTGGTGGTGCGCTCGCAGGTATGGCAGGTGGCTTAGCAGCGCCGGTACGATCAATGTCACCGGGCATGGGATTTTCTATTCTGATTGAATCGTTCATCGTGACCGTCATCGGTGGCATGGGATCAGTTAGTGGTGCCTTAGTCGGCGCCTTAATGATTGGTTTAATACGTGCCTTCGGAACGATAGGCTTTCCTTTATTTGTTGAAGGGCTAATGTTCATCGCTATGGCATTGATATTAATACTGCGTCCGAATGGATTGCTCGGCAAGGAAACTCGCGCATGAAACAGTCCTCTACTTTTCGCTCGGATTTTTTATGGGCCCTGCTGGCGCTGGCTGTGCTGGCGCTAATCCCCGCTTTGTCATCATCACGCGTGCTGCTGGATTATGTCATTCGCTTAGCGGCGATGGGTATCTTCGCTACTTCACTGAATATCTTGGTGGGCTATGGCGGCTTGGTGTCATTTGGTCACGCTATGTTTTTTGGCGGTGGCGCGTATGCCTTTGCGTTAACCATGCAAAAAACTGGTGCGCCGATTCCGCTCGCCATGTTGGTGGCGATTTTGTTTTGTGCAGTGATGGGATTCATCGTCGGAGCAATCTGTGTACGACTAAAAGAAATTTATTTT
>JBEDHZ010000231.1:0-3497 GCA_041173845.1 Pseudomonadota bacterium | reverse complement strand
GCGTGATCTTGACCTGGACATCACTCACTGGCGGTGATCAAGGACTAACTGGCGGTATTCCACGCACGCCTTTTCTCGGCATTAACCTAGCCGATCACACTCAGTTCTATTGGTTTGCCTGTGTGATAGCCGTGGCGTGCTTGCTCTTGATACGCACCGTGCTGCAATCACCTTTTGGTTACACCTTACGGATGGTGCGCGATAGCGCTGAACGTGCTCGCTATCTGGGTATCGATGTCTGGCGCGTGAAGCTGTACGCCTTTATTCTCGCCTCATCACTAGCTGGTGCGGGCGGCATCATCATGGCCTTGTTCGTCTCCGGCGCCTTCCCTGATTTCGGTTATTGGACGATGTCGGGTGAAGCGATCTTCATGATCATGATGGGTGGATTGAATATATTCATCGGCCCAGTGGTTGGTGCTTCTTTACTACTGCTGTTCAATGATGTGATCACACGCAGCACAGAATTCCATGGCTTAGCGCTAGGTATCGTGGTGCTGCTGTTTGCCCTGGGCTTTAAGCGTGGCATCACGGATTTTGTTCAACAACTGTTTCAAACAATTAAAAATAAGAGAGACGCGCAATGAGTAAAAAAACTGTGACTGTGGTCACTGGCGGAGCCAGTGGTATTGGAGCGGCGTGTGTACAGCACCATGTCAAACGTGGCGATGATGTGATCGTGCTTGATCTTCCTGGCACATGGTCAGACGCAAAAACAAAAGAAACCGGTGTTAAAGCCTTCTATCCTTGCGATGTGCTGCAAGACCAAACAGTGCATGACGCAGCAAAACTCATAGAAAAAAATCACGGTGCCGTTACGGGACTAATTAATAGCGCTGGTATCTTGCAGCGCAAGCTACCACCCGAACAATTAACCATGGCTGAGTGGGACAAGGTGACCGATGTTGATCAACGCGGCACCTATCTTTGCTGTGTGGTGTTTGGTTCGCGCATGGCTGAGCTAGGACATGGAGCGATAGTGAACATCGCGTCGATCACTGGTTGGAGGTCTATTCCTTTGCATGCCTATGCACCTGCCAAAGCAGCCGTCATTTCAATGACGATGTGTTTAGCTGCTGAATGGGGACGTTCCGGTGTACGCGTCAATGCAGTGGCACCGGGTTATACCTTGACCGAAGCATTACAAACTGCGATTGATCGCGGTGATCGCAATCCTGCTGATCTGTCTGAACAATCCGCGATGGGACGCTTAGTGATGCCTGATGAAGTGGCTGATGGTGTGGGATTTCTTTTATCCGATGCCGCACGTGCGATTACAGGCGTGACCTTACCAATTGATGTCGGCTGGTTATGTGGCACGACCTGGGGCACCTATGGTGGTGTTCCTGCTGCACGTCCACTCAAGCCTTAAGATTGATTAGATCGCGAACCTACGCATGTTAAAAGTCGAAAATCTTCGTAAATCGTTTGGTGGTGTGGTGGCCACCTCCGATGTCTCTATTGATTTACCTACCGGCTCACTGTCTGCAGTGATCGGGCCCAATGGCGCGGGCAAGACTACCTTCTTCAATTTAATTTCAGGTGGTTTGCAACCAGATTCAGGACGCATACTGCTCGATGGCGAAGATATCGTTGGTCTGCCAAGTAGTGAGATCGTACGCAAAGGCATAGGCCGAGCATTTCAAGTCGCTAAATTATTTAAATCGCTGACCGTTGAAGAATCATTGCGCGGCGCGCTGCAATCGCCGCTAGGCCGGTCACTGCAGATGCATGGTCGTTTTCCCACCGATGACACACGTGATCGCGCGCATGAAGTGATGCAGCAACTCGGCCTGGAGAAAAAAGCCGACATCATCAGCGGTAATCTTTCGCACGGCGATCAAAAGCTACTCGATATCGCGCTAGCGTTGGTACTCAATCCAAAAGTGCTGCTGCTGGATGAGCCGGTGGCCGGTATGGGACCGGAAGAGCGAACGCAAATGATCGATACGGTCTATGCGCTGTGGAAAAAAGGTGGCTTGACCGTGGTACTCATCGAGCACGATATGGAAATTGTCTTTCGTATTTCTCAGCACATTCATGTGCTCTCATATGGCAAGTTACTTGCGCAAGGTAATCCAGAACAAATACGCAATAACCCAGCGGTGATCGAAGCCTATCTGGGTACCCCCAAAGAGGCACGCGCATGACGAACATGCTTTCAGTGACGGACTTGGATGTGAACTATGGCAGTAGCCAAGTGTTATTCCAATTAAAGCTACACGTAAAAAAAGGTGAAACCTTAGCGCTGCTCGGACGCAATGGCGCTGGCAAGAGTACGACGATGAAAGCCATCGCCGGTGTGATTGCTGCTCGTCGTGGTCGTGTAGAACTCGAAGGTAAAGCCATCACCGGCATGCCTTCACACAAAATTGCGCGTGCAGGGATTGGTTTTGTGCCCGAAGATAGACAAATCTTTACCGATCTCTCCGTGGAAGATAATTTATTAATCGCTACCAAGCGTGGTGCACAGGGTCAGCAAGAATGGTCGATCGATCGTGTGTACGACATGCTGCCTTTGCTTAAGCCTTTGCGCGTTCGTCTGGGCGGACAGTTATCCGGCGGTGAACAGCAAATGCTCACCATTGGTCGCTCGCTGATGGGTAATCCTGATTTGCTGTTATTAGATGAACCCAGCGAAGGACTAGCACCAATCATGGTACAAAAAATTGGTGAACTCGTTGACGATTTAAAAAAACTAGGAACCACCATAGTATTGGCTGAACAAAATCTGCATTTTTGTTTAGGCTTAGCGGATCGTGCTGTGGTGATCGATAAAGGCAAGGATGTGTTCTGCGGCACGATCTCAGAACTCAACGCCAACGCAGAAATCAAACAGCGCTACTTGTCCGTATAACCTCGTTCACAATTTACGATGCACATCTCACACCACACCGCAGCACAAGCCTTTGATCTATCTGGAACACGCATGTTGATTACAGGCGCAGCCGGCGGTATCGGCTCAGCAACGGCACGTCTGTGCAACCAACTTGGTGCCACCTTAGTGCTAAGTGATTTTGGGCAGCAAGCGAAGCTCGAAGAGCTCGCGCAACAGCTAAAGGGCGTTACTGCGATCGAATCTTGCGACGTGACGGACCGCACTGCTGTCGAGGCGATGACTCAACGACATGCTCCGTTTACAGCGCTTGCAGACACTGCGGGAATCTGCCCGTTCGACGATGACTGGACGGATCCCGACTGGAACGACGTCAACTTTATACGCGTGATGAAGGTAAACGTACTGGGGCCGATCAATTTAGTACGCGCCATCCTACCTGGCATGATCGAACGCAAACATGGTCGGATTGCTTTGTGTGGTTCGATCGCAGGCTGGATGGGCGGCCTGAGAGCAGGTCCACACTACTCCGCCTCCAAGGGTGGTGTGCATGCACTGGTTCGCTGGTTTGCGCAACGCGCAGCGCCGCACCATGTGACCGTGAACGGAGTCGCCCCCGGACCTATTGCGACAGGCATGACTGAGAGTGGCGGCTATGACC
>JBEDHZ010000230.1:0-3581 GCA_041173845.1 Pseudomonadota bacterium | reverse complement strand
ACATGTGGTCATTGCACTAGAGACTAAAGATAAATTATTACCGTCTCTACATCGGCTGATGCTCGCTATAGATAAAAAAGCGACTCAGTATGCGTCTCTGATCAAAATGGGGCGTACGCATTTGCAAGATGCGATGCCTCTGACACTGGGGCAGGAATTTTCTGGTTATGTTGCACAACTTCAGTTAGCCGCAACAGCGATTCAATCAGCCCAAACTAATCTTTATGCTTTAGCTCTGGGCGGTACTGCGGTGGGTACTGGTTTCGGCACCTCTGCAGATTTCGGTAGCAAGGTTGCTCAGATACTAGCGTTAGAGTTGGGATTGCCATTCACGAGTGCTGAAAATAAATTTGCGGCATTAGCTGGGCACGAGGCAATCACGATTTCACATGCCGCGCTAAAAACATTGGCATGTGTCTTAATAAAAATTGCCAATGACGTGCGCTGGTTAGCATCGGGTCCACGCTGCGGATTGGGTGAATTGACACTACCTGAAAACGAACCGGGTAGTTCCATGATGCCAGGTAAAGTCAATCCTACTCAATGCGAAGCTATCGTTATGCTATCGCTTCAAGTCTTAGCCAATGATGTGGCGATCAGTAGTGCGGCAGCTGCTGGTAATTTTGAGTTGAATGTAACTAAACCACTGAGCGCGCACGCTTACCTACAAAGCCTACGTTTGTTAAGCGATGGAGTCACTAGTTTTACACGCTACTGCATCACTGACTTAGCTGCTAACGAACTGCGTATTACAGAATTGGTTGGTTCATCACTCATGCTAGTCACGGCACTGGTACCACATATCGGTTATGACAAAGCAGCAGCAATTGCAAAAGCAGCTCACGCAGAAAAACAGAGTTTGCGTGAAGCCGCACTCGCTTCGGGTTATGTGAGCGCTTTTCAATTCGATAGTTGGGTACGTCCAGCTAGCATGATCCATCCTAGCTAGATGAGGCTGTGCTAATTACTCATGCGCAGTAAGTCAGAATTTATTTAACTTACTGCGCATTACTGCTGAAATTAGCGCGGTACACCTCTGCGCAGCAAATTGACGACCGCAAGCAAAATGATCGCACCCAGTAGAGAAACCACCAACGAAGCCAAGCTAAAATCATTTTGATTAATCGTGCCTGTACCAAATAGTGGTGCTAGCAGCCAGCCACCGACCAAGGCACCCACGATGCCTACGACCACATTGAGGACAACGCCTTGTTGCGCATCAGTTTTCATCACTATACTGGCCGCCCAGCCTATCAATCCACCTATCACTATCCAGATAATGAAATTCATGTCGTCTCTCCAGTTAAGCCCAAGGAAACCGCACGATTGGCGGTTCTTATTAAGGCATGACTGAAAGCGGCTGGTTCACATTCAACGCACGACTTATGATCGCGATGAATAACTCGTGTATAGGTCTGTGATCTTGGCTGCTAAGAGTGCGGCTATCCTTGGTCTGTCTGGCAGTATTTCCGGCTTGCATGCACAATAGCGCTATCTAGAGCGTAGTAATTTCTCTTTTTGCATGAAAAATGCGGATCAATTAATACATTCACCTAAAGGAAGTCCATGCAGAATCAAAAACCGGCGGTATTTACTTGGATCGTGTTTGCTTTTTTAGCGGCATTGACCGTGACCGCGCACGCCGCGCCGTTAAAGGTTGATGCGAGCAAAAGTTCCGTATCGGCGATGTTTAAGCAAATCGGTGTTCCGATAGATACTAAATTCACTAAATTTTCTGCGCAAATCGACTACGACGCTGCTAAACCGCAAAATGCAAAAGCGATTGTTGATATCGACATACTCAGTTTTGATTTAGGTGATCCGGATTACAACCAAGAAGTGCAAAAAAAAGAATGGTTCAATGGCGCTCAATTTCCCAAAGCGAATTTCACCGCTGGAAAAATAACACCTTCGGGGGCGGGCAAATTGGAGGTTTCCGGTAAGCTGACGATCAAAGGGAAAACTGCCGACGTAAGTTTTTTGCTCAATGTAAAAAAAGAGGGTGCAGCTCACATATTTGAGGGCAGTCTTCCCATTAAGCGTTTAGCATTTTCTATTGGTGACGGTGCTTGGAAAGATACCAGCGTGGTAGCTGACGAAGTTATCATTAAGTTCCGCATAGTCGGCACTCAATAAAAGGACAGTTTCATGAGGAAATTAAGATTACTTTTGGCCGCTCTTGTTGCGATGAGTGTATCCAGCTCATTTGCACAGACCTATAACATTGACCCCGGCCATACTTATCCTAGTTTCGAGGCAGACCATTTAGGTTTGTCTTTTTGGCGGGGAAAATTCACTAAAACTACCGGTAAAGTCGTACTCGATAAAGCAGCCGCTAACGGAGGAAATCTCGAAATCACTATCGATGCGAATTCAATCGATTTTGGCCACGCAAAAATGAATGAAAATGCGCGTGGCAAAGATATGTTTAATGCTGAAAAATTTCCAACAATTACCTATAAAAGTAGTGCGCTTAAATTTGAGGGCGATAAATTGGTAGCGGTTGAGGGAGACATGACCTTGTTGGGAGTGACCAAGGCCATGCCTTTAAAAATCAATCACTTTAAATGCATTATGCACCCCATGTTAAAGCGCGAAGTGTGCGGCGCAGATGCTTCGGCGCGCTTTGATCGCAGTGATTATGGCTTGAGCTATGGCATGCCGCGCTTTGCTCCTGAAGTGAAATTGCAAATTCAAGTGGAAGCAGTACGTGCGGATTAATTTTTTTGGCCAATGCTTACTCGCGAGTGCGCTGACACTATTGAGTGCGCTGGCATCGGCACAAATTATTGATGTGCGGACTGGTAAAGCGATAGATGAATCAGCGTTGGCTGAAATCTTAAAATCCGCCGATATCGTTTTACTTGGTGAATTGCACGATAACAAATTTCATCATGAAGCGCGGGGACGATTAATTGCGCGATTTGCTGATCATCGTACCGTCGTTAGCGAGCATTTGCCGGCACCGAATAAAGTGACTTTTCAGTCGGAGATAAAAACAGATTTAATAGCAGCTGGTTTTGATGCTGAAGGCTGGGATTGGCCTATACACCAGTCCCTGTATGAGCAAATCAAAAATAAAGGGCTCAGCCTAGTTGGTGGCAATCTTCCAAAAGAAGAAGCGCGAAGAATGTTTTTGCAGGGTGTTAGCAGTCTCCCAGAACGCATGGCACAAACGTATACACAATCTCGTCTTGATGAGACGGCTGAGCGGAAACTTGATCATGATTTGGTTGAAGGTCATTGCGGTAAATTGCCAGAGAAATATTTGCTTAGGATGAGATTTGCGCAGCGAATGACTGATTTATCATTGACACACAATGTATTAGATCGTAAGCCATCACTGCTGATTGCAGGTAATGGACATGTGCGGCGTGACTATGGCGTTCCGCAAATGTTGGCCAGTATTGCTCCTCAGCTTAAAGTGCTCAATGTAGGTTTTTTAGAGCAGGGTAGTAGTACGCAAGACCTGCTACAGTCCATCGCAGGACAGTATGATTTCATTTGGATTACCGAGCGTGCAGAACGTAAAGATCCCTGTGAAAATTTTAAGCTTAAATAAAACGATACGAAGACAATAG
>JBEDHZ010000229.1:0-3612 GCA_041173845.1 Pseudomonadota bacterium | reverse complement strand
GCTTGCTAGGCGAGTCTGCCTGGGAATTATTAGCGAGCTTGCGTGCTTCTCGTCAGACCGGTCGTTCTGCTCGCATGCTGTACGAAGTGTTGGGCGATATCTGGGTCGTGCGGCGAAATCCTTATTTGCAAGATGATTTGCTAGATAACCCTCAGCGTCGTGAATCATTAATTGATGCCCTTTATCACCGTCTAGGCGAAGTTGAAAAACGCCGCGAACCGGTAAGTATCGATAGTGGACATGATGCAGAGTCCGTTCAACGCAGCTTGCACGTACAAACCTTATTGACCGCAGCGCGGAAAGCCGTTGAAGAATTTGCTGTTGAGTTTCGTCAGATGCAGGATTTGCGTCGTCGTTCGCAACGCGTGCTCGGACGTTACACACTCAAAGACAATATTAAATTTGATGGCCTGTCGCGCGTCTCGCATGTAACAGACGCAACCGATTGGCGCGTTGAGTATCCCTTTGTTGTTCTGACACCTGATTCAGAAGAAGAAATGGCCGGCTTGGTTAAAGCCTGCATAGAGTTGGGTCTCACCATCATTCCGCGCGGAGGTGGCACTGGCTATACCGGCGGTGCGATTCCTCTGACGCCTTTGTCTGCAGTAATCAACACCGAAAAGCTCGAAGATTTAGGTGCGGTTGATATTCGTCTCTTGCCCGGTGCAGAGCGCGAATGTGCCACCATCTATTCAGGCGCGGGTGTTGTTACTAAACGCGTCGCTGATGCGGCTGAGAAGGCAGGCTTTGTTTTTGCCGTCGATCCAACCTCAGCTGAAGCGTCCTGCATCGGTGGCAATATCGCCATGAATGCCGGCGGTAAGAAAGCTGTGTTGTGGGGAACTGCACTCGACAATTTAGCTAGCTGGCGCATGGTTGACCCCAACGGTGATTGGTTAGAAGTTACCCGACTCGACCACAATCTGGGAAAAATTCATGATGTAGAAACTGCGCGTTTTAAATTGGAATGGACACATCCTTCCGAGCGCGGTCGTCGAAACAGTGCCGCACCATTCAAAACCGAAATTTTGTCCATCGATGGCAGCAAATTTCGTAAAGCAGGTTTAGGTAAAGACGTTACTGATAAATTTCTTTCAGGTTTGCCAGGCGTACAAAAAGAAGGCTGCGATGGATTGATCACATCGGCACGCTGGATTTTGCACAAAATGCCTAGCTTCACACGAACCGTATGTTTAGAGTTTTTTGGTCAGGCACGCGAAGCGATTCCTTCTATCGTCGAAATTAAAAATTATCTTGACGCAGAAACTAAAAAAGGAGGCGCCATACTCGCCGGCCTTGAGCATTTAGATGAGCGATATCTGCGGGCTGTAGGCTATGCCACTAAATCAAAACGTGGTGTGTTGCCTAAGATGGCCTTGTTTGGTGACATCGTCGGACATGATGAAGATGCTGTCGCTCGCGCAACTTCCGAAGTCATACGCATTGCGAATAGTCGTGTCGGTGAAGGTTTTGTCGCAGTTAGTCCCGAAGCACGCAAAAAATTCTGGTTAGATCGTGCGCGAACAGCTGCGATTGCGCGTCACACCAATGCTTTCAAAATTAATGAAGATGTCGTCATTCCACTCGATCGCATGGGTGAATACACCGATGGCATAGAGCGCATCAACATTGAGCTATCCATAGCCAACAAGTTGAGCTTGCTGGCTGAGCTTTCTTCATTCTTCGCGCGTGGTCAGCTCAAATTAGGTAAGAGTGATGATGCCGAAGGATTCGACATACCACCCGCTGAGTTATTGGAAGATCGCGTAGCCCAGGCCACTGATTTACTAGAAAAAATTCACGCGCGTTGGTCGTGGTTGTTATCGAATTTCGATAGGCCTTTGTCAGCAGCGCGCTCACAATTGATAGAGCACGGCTTAGAAAAGCTGCTACCAGAAATTGATCAGTGCGTCGCATCGCGCGCTAGCGCTACCGTGTTTGATGTGTTGCAAGATAGGACGGTACGTATTTCATGGAAAGCGGATGTGCGTGCCGCTTTGCGTCAGATTTTTGGTGGTGCAGCATTTAAGCCTATCGTAGAAGAGTGCAGCTTTATTCATAAACGCGTATTGCGTGGTCGAGTCTTCGTGGCTTTGCATATGCATGCCGGCGATGGCAATGTGCACACCAATATTCCCGTTAATTCCGATAATTACGACATGCTGCAAACCGCGCATACCGCGGTGGCACGCATTATGTCTTTGGCGCGTTCACTCAATGGTGTGATTTCAGGTGAGCATGGCATTGGCATTACCAAGCTTGAGTTTTTGAGTAAAGATGAAATCGGCGAATTCCGCGATTACAAACAACGCGTTGATCCCGAAGGACGCTTTAACAAAGGGAAGTTGCTTGAGCATGCCGACCTCCGTAATGCCTATACGCCATCCTTTGGTTTGATGGGGCATGAGTCGTTGATCATGCAGCAAAGTGATATTGGTGCGATTGCGAGCAGCGTCAAAGATTGTCTGCGCTGCGGTAAATGTAAGCCGGTGTGCGCTACGCACGTGCCACGTGCTAATTTGCTGTACTCGCCGCGTAATAAAATTTTGGCGACTTCTTTGCTGATCGAAGCGTTCCTTTACGAAGAACAAACCCGTCGAGGTGTATCGATACGTCATTGGGAAGAATTTGAAGATGTTGCAGATCATTGCACCGTTTGCCATAAATGTCTGACGCCGTGTCCGGTCGATATTGATTTCGGCGATGTGTCGATGAACATGCGCAATCTGCTACGCAAGATGGGTAAAAAATCGTTTAACCCCGGCACAAGCGCTTCCATGTTTTTTCTAAACGCTACCGATCCGGCCACGATTAACGCGACCCGCCAAATCATGATGGGTTGGGGTTATAAGATTCAGCGTTTTGCGCATGACCTGCTGAAAAATTTCGCGAAGAAGCAAACCAAGGCGCCGTCGTCCACCCATGGTAAGGCCCCGGTACGTGAGCAGGTCATACATTTTATAAATAAAAAAATGCCGGGCAATTTGCCCAAAAAAGCAGCGCGCGCTTTACTTGATATTGAGGATGACAAATTTGTTCCTATCATTCGCAATCCAAAAACCACCGATGCTGATACCGAAGCGGTGTTTTATTTTCCGGGTTGCGGATCAGAGCGTTTGTTTTCACAAGTTGGCCTAGCTACGCAAGCCATGCTCTGGCACGTGGGTGTGCAAACCGTGCTGCCCCCGGGATATTTGTGCTGTGGTTATCCACAACGGGGTTCCGGTGATTTTGATAAAGCAGAAAAAATTATTACCGATAATCGTGTGTTATTTCATCGTGTAGCTAACACGCTCAATTATCTTGATATTAAAACCGTCGTCGTTTCTTGCGGTACTTGCTACGACCAGTTGCAAGGCTATGAGTTCGATAAAATTTTCCCTGGATGTCGCATCGTCGATATTCATGAATATTTATTGGAGAAGGGCGTTCATCTCGAAGGGGTGACCGGTACTCGCTACATGTATCACGACCCTTGCCATAGCCCGATGAAGTTACAAGATCCCTTAAAAACGGTGAATGCATTGATTACGACAGTCGATGCTCAGAAAATAGAAAAGAACGATAAATGTTGCGGTGAATCTGGCACGCTGGCTATATCTCGTCCAGATA
>JBEDHZ010000228.1:0-3612 GCA_041173845.1 Pseudomonadota bacterium | reverse complement strand
CCTATGTTTCCAGCACTGGCTGGTCAAAATGCACGTTATATTTATTTGCAGTTAAAAGACTACAAAGAAGGTCGTCGTAAAAATGCCTTGATGTCACCTATGGCAATGAATCTGTCTAAAGAAGACATGCTAGATATGGCGGCCTATTTCAATGGCCAGATTCAGAAAAAAAATAATTTTAAATCTGATCCGCAACGTATAAAAGCAGGCGCAGCCAAAGCGGAAGAATCACTATGCGCTATGTGCCATATGGGAGGCATGTCAGGTCAAAATGAAATCCCACGTTTGGCGGGTCAACATCCTGAATACGTCATAACACAGTTAAAAAACTTTAAGGCGCGCGAACGTACGAATGATGCTGGTAATATGACCAGCCTGGCACAAACGCTGTCCGAAGAAGACATGACCAATCTTGCACACTGGATTAGCTCGCTGTATTAACGCCCTACAGTTACATTTCAAAGCCGGCTTAGGCCGGCTTTTTTTTGACCAAGGAGCTGACGAATGATCGTTGATTTGCTAATGGATCCTAACGTGTGGGCTGCATTTCTCACGCTGACAGCCTTAGAGCTCGTACTCGGGATAGACAATGTGATTTTCATTTCTATTCTTGTCGACAAGCTGCCGATTGAAAAGCGCGAACTCGCTCGTCGAACTGGCTTATTTGGTGCCATGTTTATGCGCATAGGCTTGTTGATGATGCTTGCCTGGCTAGTTGGGCTAACCGAACCCATCATTACAATAATGAACCAGAGTTTATCCGGACGCGACCTAGTTCTCCTGCTCGGTGGCTTGTTTTTGCTCTGGAAAAGTGTGGGTGAAATTCACGAAACCATGGAAGGCTCGCATGACAGCTCAGGCCGTCCTGTTGCTCATAAATTTGGTGTGGTGATTCTTCAAATTATGTTGATCGATATTGTGTTTTCGCTCGACTCCATCATCACGGCAATTGGTATGGTTGAGCAAATTAGCGTGATGGTGGCTGCAGTCATTGCGTCGGTCGGATTAATGATGTTGTTTGCCAGAGCGATTGGGGAATTTGTTGCAGCACATCCCACCATCAAAATGCTGGCACTCGCTTTTTTAGTGGTGATCGGTGTAGTGCTGATCGCTGAAAGTTTGGGACATCACGTACCCAAAGGATATATCTATAGCGCGATGGCTTTTTCGGTCGCCGTGGAAATGCTGAATTTACGTATGCGTAAACGTTCTGCCAGACCCGTTGATTTGATCGCTTCTTTGGCCGAACCAGACAATGAAGATCAAAAATAATTGGCGCAATGCTTAGCGTAATATTTAGCTGTTAAACCAGTTCCGCTTGGGATAGTTCGGATTTGATATAGGCATAAAAAACCGGAGCAGCAATCACTCCGGCTATCCCAAACAAGGCCTCCATCACCAACATCGCCGATAGTAATTCCCACGCGCGAGCATTGATTTTAGTGCCGACAATTTTGGCGTTTAAAAAATATTCTAGTTTGTGCACCGTCACTAAGAACAACAACGCCAATCCAGCTGTCGATATAGAATGAGACAGACTGATCACAACGATCACTGTATTCGAAATCAAATTGCCAATCACGGGCAATAATCCTGCCACAAACGTCAGAAGAATTAATGTTTTGACGAAAGGGAGATGAATGCCCGCCAAAGGCAAAATCGCCAACAAAAATAAACCTGTAAGAACCGCATTAATTGCAGCAATCTGAACTTGCGCAAAGACGATTTGTCGAAATGCTTGGTGTAAATTAACGACTCGCTTATGCAAGGCAGCGGCCAGCGGCTTAAAGTTGTGTATGCGAGTTGTGTCGTATAAAGCGGCCATGGCACCGATCACCATACCAACAATTAGGTGCGCAATCGTTCTGCCTGTTTGTTCGCCTATGTGCTTGGCTTGTCCTGCGTGTTCACGCATCCACGCCGTAAGTGTTTGTTGCAAGGCCTCTGCACTTGCAGGTAAATAATCCGCTAGCCATTCAGGAATTTGATTGCGCGACAGTTCAATCAGATCCGCCATTCTCTTTAACAAAACCGGATAACTACCGTCGTCTGAAAGAAAAAACGCCAAAGGAATCCACGCGCCAACCGTCAACAACAAAACAATCACCGACCCAAGTACCGCGACCGATATTAACTTCGCCTTTTGATTACCCATGCGCGAACTCAATGCCGGCACGATCAAATGAACCAGGGCATACACTAGCAATCCAGAATAAAGCGCTGCTAATAATCCGGTTTGTAATATCAGCAGCAATGCAGCGCCGGCTAGCACATACGAAGTCAGCTCTGGATAGTTAAATTTTTTAGTGTCAGACATGGGTTAGCGTGAAAAAAGTGCAGCGTAAGCCACAATAAAAAAACCGCCCGCAGTTTCCTGCGAGCGGTATTTAACAACAAACTAACCGAAATGGCGAAAGCGCATAAACGCCCTTTGCTAATGGGTAAAAATCAGCTCTGCTGCAATCCCGCCAACAACCAACCACCTTGTCCTGAAACCGGTTTTGCCAACACCCAAATTTCATTAAAAGCTTCAGCCGGTGCATTCGCAGCTTCGCGCACCATGCCATGAAAACGAACGCTAGCGATGTATTCCTCTGATGTCGTTTCAATGCCAAGCAGTTCTGCTTCCAGGCTAACGACATCCGTCTCGTTGGTTGATGTACCTCGTTCAGTCAGTTGCATCTTCAACTCAGCGAACATTTCTGGTGTAGTGAATTCACGAATGTCATGCACATCTGCTTTATCCCACGCTGCCTGCATACGAATAAAATTTGTTTTCGCGCTGCGCAAAAACCCGGGTGTATCAAAGCCTGCTGGAATGGTATTGGTTTGACCGTTCTCCCATTGCAGCGGAGCAGGCGCTCCTGCAGAGTGGCCTAGATTAGAACCGATCTCGGGCGTAACGACTCGCTGCGAGGGCTCATCGGCGTAACCTGCATACGCTGGCTGAGGTGAACTCGTACCCGATTTGCGTGCCAACAGGCGCACTAGAAAAATTCCAGCGAAGACCACCAAAGCCACCATCAACAAACCACTCATCATGCTGCCAAATTCAGCGCCCATACCAAAATGGGACATCAACGCGCCTATGCCCAAACCTAAGAGCGCGCCGCCAACGATACCCTTCCAAGGGCTGGAGGGTGCTGGCGCAGGAGCGGGTGCCGCAGGTTGAGCCGGGCGTGGTGCAGGGGCTGCCTGCTGACCAGCGTTTTGCATAGGTGCAGGTTTGCTAAAGCCTGGGGATGATTTTCCAAATGAGCCCCCGCCGCCCAAGCGTTTGGCCTCGGCCCCAGTCATGACTCCCGTCATGCCCAACGTCACAATCATCAGTGCTACCCAAAGCTTTTTCATGGTTCCTCCAAAAGACAAGCATGCGGAAAAAATCCGCCCAACACATTACGGTCTGCCGGCATTCTACTCAAACCTGGACAGATGGCACGGATTACCCTTGAACACCGTAAGCGCAAGCTTCAAACCTCCGGTTTCCGCCGCTGAGATGGCAGTAATTCGCGGCGCCATACGGATTTGTTTGACGTTATATGAGGCAATAAGCCGTTTTTTCCAGATGCCGGCTCAAAATCTATCAAACATAGCAGGGCAATAGGCAATACC
>JBEDHZ010000227.1:0-3620 GCA_041173845.1 Pseudomonadota bacterium | reverse complement strand
TCTATAAGTATAAAAGCACTGCGACCAAAATCTTTCCATAGCTGTGTACTAATTTCAGTAGAATTTTTATTTGAAATTTCAGCAACATCAGAAAAATCGTCGTCATCAAAGAAAGGATCGTATGGCAACTCTAAGCTATCAGTTTCGATAAGGTCGGAATTTGTTTGGCTACTTTGAGCGAGTTTTTTATCGTTTAAGATTTTTTGTGACTGATTTGGCTTTGGCTCTGGGGGAGTAAAAACAGGCTCATCTGTGAGCGATGCAAATATATCTCTTTGCTGATTCTCCGGTAAGGTTAATGTAAAGACGACGGGCTTTGAATAGTCTCCGGAAAACTTTATGCTAGTGGGTAAAGCCTCATTAATCTTAGCCGTTGTATCGCTAGGCTTTGTTGGTAAGGATTCGGCCGATGCTATTGATCTGCTCGGTGTGAAATTTTTCTTTGAATTTTCTTCGTGAGGCCTGGTTTCTAATCTATCCAATGATGATTGAATGCCGTCTTTCGCACCCTGGATGTCCTGATTTATTAAAATCCATTGGGCGTGCAAATCACTTATCTGCGCTTTCGTTTGAAGAGTTTCTGCGTCTTTCATGTATTTGTTGATGATCTTTCCTGGGCTGGGAATATGTAATGATTCTTTATTTTTTAAATGTGTTGAAGCTATGCCGATTTCAATTTTCATTTTGTTGATGACTGTCCGAAGCACCTCAGGCGATTGTTTTGCTTCAGTAGAGTTCGATTTTTTTCGAAAAAAAAGAAAGAAATTTTCTAGCTTGTTCGAGGGTGAGGCGGCTCTAAATAAATCACCGTTATGATCAATTTTGACCGACTGGCCTAAGTTATTTGCCTTAAGAATGACTTCAAGCGCCTCTTGTGCCGTTTGGTAATTTCTTATGTTTGTGGGTTTCATTGTGTCTCTCGAAATATCAAAAATGAAATGAACGATGACCGTTTGTGACATTGCCGATACGCAAGTTCAGACACCTTTCCATCATTAATGAGTCGCCGATTGACTATGGAAAGTGTTGGAAACATCCCTCATGACATGTTGCGAAGGTACAATCCCAAAGTTTTGAAATTTTGGGAGCTGTTTTGAATCCTTATCCTCACCCCATCATCGCCCGCGAAGGCTGGCCTTTCTTAGCCTTGGCGCTGGCGGCCGCTGCCGTGGCCACGGCCGTTCTTGGTGGCTGGTCTTGGCCATTTTGGATCGTCGCTATTTTCGTATTGCAGTTTTTCCGTGATCCACCGCGGATGATTCCGCAAAAGCCCAATGCCGTGCTGTCTCCGGCCGACGGACGCATCGTGGTGGTGGAAAAGGCGCATGACCCTTACGCCAATCGTGAGGCGCTCAAGATCAGCGTTTTTATGAACGTATTTAATGTTCATTCCAACCGCTCACCCGTCGATGGCAAGATTGAGAAGGTGGAGTACTTTCCGGGTAAATTTGTGAATGCGGATTTGGATAAAGCATCCACTGAGAATGAGCGCAACGCGGTGGTGATGACTGCAACCAATGGGCAAACAGTGACCTTTGTACAGGTGGCTGGTTTAATTGCGCGCCGCATACTTTGCTACGTCAATGAGCAAGATATTTTGGCTCGTGGTCAGCGTTATGGTTTTATTCGCTTCGGTTCGCGGGTGGATGTATACCTGCCGCTGACAGCGCGTCCGCTAGTCACTGTGGGTGAAAAAGTTTCAGCCACCGAAACCATTCTTGCTGAATTTTGACGCTAAGCGTCTTTACAGTCGGTTACCATTCACGGCATGACTCTATTTACTAATCGCAAAAATAAACCAAAGTCCGGGCAGGCTAGGGCTTTTCGTTTTCAACGATTTCCCGCAAGGCGGGTGCCGCCGACGGACGATGGTGTTCCGCGCTCGTCGCCTTTGCGTAGTAAGGGTATTTACTTATTACCCAATGCGTTTACTACGGCCGCATTGTTTTGCGGGTTTTATGCCATTGTGATGGCCATGAATGGCCAGTTCTCCAACGCTGCAGTGGCCATCTTTGCGGCCATGGTGTTGGATGCCACCGATGGTCGAGTGGCACGACTCACTAATACCCAAAGTGAATTTGGCGCGCAATACGATAGCTTGTCTGACATGGTGTCCTTTGGCGCAGCACCCGCACTGATTGTGTATGAGTGGTCTTTGCGTGGTATGGGCAAACTAGGTTGGTTGGCAGCGTTTGTTTACTGTGCCGGCGCTGCTCTGCGCTTAGCGCGCTTTAACACCAACATTGGGGTTGTTGATAAGCGGTTTTTCCAAGGCTTGCCTAGTCCGGCAGCTGCCGCACTGGTCGCGGGTTTTATTTGGTTGATGGACGATCTTCGTATTGCCGGCGCCGATTTTCGCTGGCTGTCATGGATCATCACCGTCTACTCAGGTCTGACCATGGTCACGAACGTGCCGTTCTATAGTTTCAAAGACGTTAACTTTAAAAAATCAGTTCCATTCATAGCGATCTTTTTGATCGTGCTGATATTTGTGGCGGTATCCAGCGATCCACCCAAGGTATTGTTTGGTTTGTTCGTCATTTATGGTTTATCCGGTTATGGCGTCTTCTTCTGGCACTGGTTTAATGGCAAACCGGTTAGCATCGTTGAAACCAGTGATGAGCCCGTCAGTGATAAATAACCAAAGACCTAGCCTATCAACCCGATAGAAACAGCTTGGTTGCGCTTTTAGGCAATTCCCCTTATTCTCTGAGGCATGATGAGTTCATTCTTCAGCTGCTCACGATTTTCTTCAGCCAGCCCATCCGGGTTGCTGCTGCTGTATCTACTGCGCTAACGCGCAGACCTCCCATTCCCCACAATTTGTGTTTTCCTCCGCTCAGACAAAAAGGTCAGGGCAGGTGAAAATATAGGCATAACACGCGTTTACTCTAGGAGCCCGAGATGGCCGATTCAAACAAACTGATTATTTTTGACACTACATTGCGCGATGGCGAGCAGTCACCTGGCGCGTCGATGACCAAGGATGAAAAGATACGAATTGCGCGCCAGCTAGAGCGACTGAAAGTCGATGTCATTGAAGCCGGCTTTGCTGCCTCATCACCTGGTGATTTCGAATCGATCAAAGCGATTTCCGGCATCATCAAAGATTCCATCGTCTGTTCTTTGTCGCGTGCAAACGATAAAGATATTGCTCGAGCGGCTGAAGCTCTGGCTCCAGCTCAGCGCAAACGCATTCATACATTTATTGCGACCTCTCCGCTGCATATGGAGAAAAAACTTCGTATGTCCCCTGATCAAGTCTACGAGCAAGCACGACAGGCCGTTCGTTTTGCGCGCCAATTTACGGACGATGTTGAATTCAGTCCTGAAGATGGCAGTCGTTCAGATATGGATTTCCTTTGTCGCGTACTTGAAGGCGTTATTGCTGAGGGTGCCACTACGATTAATTTTGCCGATACCGTCGGCTATGGTGTGCCCGAGTTGTACGGCACCATGCTCAGAACACTGCGTGAACGCATTCCTAATTCCGACAAAGCCGTTTGGTCAGTTCACTGCCACAATGATTTAGGTATGGCAGTGGCCAACTCATTGGCAGGTGTAATGATCGGTGGCGCACGGCAGATTGAATGCACGATCAATGGTTTAGGTGAGCGGGC
>JBEDHZ010000226.1:0-3633 GCA_041173845.1 Pseudomonadota bacterium | reverse complement strand
CTCTTTTTATTTGCCGGTAATAGAAAGCACGTTATCCGCACCCGGTGCACCGAATAACTGCTCTTTCAAAATATGAAGTTGATCGCGAACTTGAGCTGCCTTTTCAAACTCTAGATTTTTAGCATGATCAAGCATGAGTTTTTCGAGTCGTTTGATTTCTTTACTTACCTGCTTCTCACTCATGGACTCGTACTTCGCCTGCTCTTGAGCAGCCATCAATTCATGACGCGCCTCGTCGATCTTGTACACACCATCAATCAACTCGCGAATTTGTTTTTGTATTCCGACAGGCGTGATGCCATGTTCTGTATTGAAAGCAATTTGCTTGTTGCGGCGGCGCTCAGTCTCACCCATAGCGCGCTGCATAGAATCCGTAATTTTGTCAGCATACAAAATCGCTGTACCGTTAATATTACGAGCAGCGCGACCAATAGTCTGAATCAAACTGCGCTCTGATCGTAAAAAGCCTTCTTTATCCGCATCTAAAATCGCTACTAGTGAAACTTCAGGAATATCTAAACCTTCGCGCAAAAGATTAATACCGACCAGCACATCAAATGTACCCAAGCGCAAATCGCGAATAATCTCTGCTCGCTCTACCGTATCAATATCACTGTGAAGGTAGCGTACCTTGACACCGTTATCACTCAAAAATTCAGTTAATTGCTCAGACATACGCTTAGTCAGCGTCGTAACTAACACGCGCTCTTGCTTTGCAACGCGGTAGGAAATTTCTTGCATCAAATCGTCCACCTGCGTCACCGCAGGGCGAACACTGATTTGCGGATCCACCAAACCCGTAGGACGAACCACTTGCTCAACCACCTGCCCTGCATGAGTTTTTTCATATTCTGCAGGCGTAGCAGAAACAAACACCGTCTGACGCATTTTTGATTCAAACTCATCAAATCGCAGCGGCCGGTTATCTAGCGCTGAAGGCAGACGAAAACCGTAATCTACTAAATTAGTTTTACGTGCGCGGTCGCCGTTATACATGCCGTTTAACTGCCCCATCAGCACGTGTGACTCATCTAAAAACATTAGCGCATCTTGCGGTAAATAATCCACCAAAGTCGGCGGCGGCTCACCGGGCTTGGCACCTGACAAATGACGCGAGTAATTTTCAATACCTTTGGTAAAGCCGATTTCCTGCATCATTTCCAGATCAAAGCGTGTGCGTTGCTCAATACGCTGCTCTTCAATCAGCTTATTTTCTTTTCTAAAAAACTCTAAGCGCTCACGCAGCTCAACTTTAATGCTTTCAATTGCACGCAAAACAGTTGAGCGTGGCGTCACGTAATGTGAGCCGGGATAAACAGTAAAGCGGGGAATTTTTTGTCGTACACGACCCGTTAACGGATCAAACAACTGAATGCTGTCAATTTCATCGTCGAATAAATCAACACGCACAGCGAGTTCAGCGTGCTCTGCTGGGAAAATATCGACCGTATCACCACGCACTCGAAACGTACCGCGATCAAAATCGATATCATTGCGTGAGTATTGCATTTGAATTAAACGCGCAATCATGTCACGCTGCGATAACTTATCCTTAGCTCGCAATGTCAATACCATTTGATGGTATTCATTGGGATTACCAATACCGTAAATCGCTGATACCGTGGCAACAATTACGACATCGCGTCTTTCCATCAATGATTTGGTACACGATAAGCGCATCTGCTCGATGTGCTCATTAATCGCTGAATCTTTTTCGATAAACAAATCACGCTGCGGCACATACGCCTCAGGCTGATAGTAATCATAGTAACTAACGAAATATTCCACTGCGTTTTGCGGAAAAAAATCGCGAAACTCACTGTAAAGCTGCGCTGCCAAGGTTTTGTTTGGCGCAAATATGATCGCCGGCCGTCCCATGCGCGCAATTACATTCGCCATCGTAAAGGTCTTACCCGAGCCGGTCACACCCAACAAGGTTTGAAACGAGAAGCCGTCGTCAAGACCCTCAATCAGCTTTTGAATCGCCGCTGGTTGATCACCCGCCGGAACGAACGGTTGATACAAACGAAATGGAGAACCTTCAAAGCTTACAAACTTCGACTCGTCGAGCGCGCTGTCGACTTCGGATAACACAGCCATCGGAATTTGACCTTTGGTAAAATGCGGGGTTTCTTGAAATCTTTTGATTTTCGGACTTTTTGAGCGCTTTTCGCACCAAGGAAAGCACCTTACTAACTTTTGATGTTAGCACGATGACCGCACCTCACTCCGCACCCCTATTCGCCGCCATTGAAATGGCGCCGCGTGATCCCATTCTCGGCATCACCGAAGCCTTTAACGCCGACCAACATCCAGAAAAAACCAATCTGGGCGTCGGCGTTTATTACGATGACAACGGCAAAGTACCGCTTCTAGGCTGCGTTCAAAAAGCAGAAACCCTGCTCATGGAAAAACTAGCACCACGAACCTATTTGCCTATCGAAGGCCTGGCCGCTTACGACAAAGCCGTGCAAGAGTTGGTATTTGGCGCTAATAGCGAGGTTGTAACTTCTAAACGTGCCATCACCGCGCAAGCGATAGGCGGCACCGGCGCACTAAAACTCGGCGCTGATTTTTTAAAACGATTCTCCCCAAACGCCCAGGTCTATATCAGCGACCCCAGCTGGGAGAATCATCGCGCATTGTTTGAATCCGCAGGTTTTGTAGTTAACAACTATCCCTACTACGACACCACAACCAAAGGCGTGAACTTTGATGGCATGTTGGCATCACTCCAATCCATGCCCGCCGGCTCCATCGTCTTGCTGCACGCTTGCTGCCATAACCCAACTGGTGCTGATCTCACCGATCAACAATGGGCGCAAGTGATTCAAGTCGTCACACAGCGTGGCCTCGTTCCATTTCTGGATATGGCCTACCAAGGTTTTGGTGATGGCATTACCGAAGACGGCAAAGTAGTGGGAATGTTCGCAGCAGCAGGTGGCCCTCTGTTTGTATCCAATTCATTTTCAAAATCGTTTTCGCTGTATGGCGAACGCGTAGGTGCTTTATCCATCGTAGCGGCTAACGCAGAAGAAGCAGCACGCTTAATGTCACAACTAAAGCGAGTGATCCGCACCAATTACTCTAATCCACCTATGCACGGTGGCCAGGTTGTCGCCACAGCACTTGCAACACCTGAGTTGCGTAAGTTATGGGAAGAAGAACTCGCTGCCATGCGCGTACGCATCAAAGCCATGCGCCAAGCCTTGGTGGATAAACTTAAAGCCAAAGCACCTCAGCATAATTTTGATTTCGTAATTCAACAGCGCGGTATGTTCTCTTACTCTGGTCTCACCAAGGCTCAAGTAGAGCGACTGAAAACAGAATTTTCAATCTACGCTGTCGATACAGGCCGCATCTGCGTTGCGGCTTTAAATTCGCGCAATATCGATCGAGTTGTGGATGCGATTGCCAAAGTACTTTGAGCTATAACTCACTGATAACTAGACAAATGTTGACTGTTTTGACAAAAAACGATGACTAAGGCATAATTTCGTCCCTATTCCCTGATAGCTCAGTTGGTAGAGCGACGGACTGTTAATCCGCAGGTCCCTGGTTCGAGTCCAGGTCGGGGAGCCAAAATACAAAAGCCCGCAAACGAAAGTTTGCGGGCTTTTTTGTTTTTTGTGA
>JBEDHZ010000225.1:0-3648 GCA_041173845.1 Pseudomonadota bacterium | reverse complement strand
CATCACGATGGCGCGAGCAAACTGGTGTGCAGTATGCGGCAATACATCACGTAAAACTTCGCCATCACGCAGGTGCAAATGCCAGTCGTCGGGGCGCGTTAGCGTGATACTTGTAGGAGTGGGTAAATCTGACATAGAAAAAAGTTATATATTTAGTGAATGATTTTATAGTACCAAGATAACGCGATAATCATTCACATTGGTTCGCGTCGGTCCGGTTACGAGCAAATCATCTAAGGCTTGAAAATAGCTATACCCATCATTATTTGCTAGCAAAGTTTTTGCGCTCAAGCCAAGCTTTGCTGCTCTAGATGCCGAGTCAGGAAATAACAATGCACCTGCATTATCTTCAGTGCCATCGATACCATCAGTATCGGCGGCCAGTGCATAGATATTCTGCAAACCTTCCAATTCAACGGCAAGCGATGTAAGAAATTCTGCGCAACGACCTCCACGTCCATTGCCACGGACAGTGACTGTGCACTCCCCCCCGGAAATTAATGCAACCGGCGGCTTAAAGGGTTGATTATGCGCCCGAATTTCACGCGCTAAAGCTGCATACACTTTGGCTACTTCAGATGCCTCACCCGTAACCGTGTCACCTAACACCACTGGTGTGATAGCAGCAGCGCGAAAAAAATCAGCCGCCACTTGCAGGCAGTGATGAGCCGTGGCTATCACTTTATTTTCTGCATGTGCAACCGTTGCATCACCCGGCTTGGGAGTTTCGTCTATCAAGCCAGCATTACCCGCCTGTAGGTGAGCGAGAACAGAGATAGGAGCATCGACTTTAAATCGTGCAAGCACATCAAGTGCATCTTGATACGTACTAGGATCTGCGCAGGTAGGGCCAGATGCAATCGCGCTTGGATCATCGCCAGTGACATCACTGATAATCAGCGTTAGCACTGGCGCTTTACACGCAGCGGCAAGTCGACCGCCCTGAATGCGCGACAAATGTTTGCGAACGATATTCATCTCTGTAATAGGCGCACCAGAATGCAAAAGGCTACTGGTTACTTTTTTGAGATCTGCCATGCTGACACTCTCAACGGGCAATGACAAAAGACTAGAACCACCACCCGATACCAAGGTAATTAGCAAATCATCCGGGCCAAGCTCGCTGACTCTGTTAAGAATCTCTACTGCAGCTAACTCTCCCGCACTGTCGGGTACAGGATGCCCAGCCTCAATCACCTTGATATGCGATGTCTCTAAGCCATGTGCATAGCGAGTCACGACCAAACCTTCAATGGGCGCGCCGCTGGGCCATGCCAGCTCGACGGCACGAGCCATACTGGCAGCAGCCTTACCAGCACCCACCACCAAGGTTCGCCCTTTAGGAGGCAGCGGCAGATGAGTTGCAAGAATTTTCAGCGGATCAGCCGCTGCAACTGCGGCATGAAAGCTATCAATTAATAAGGTTCGCGGATTCATGACGATGGTGCCAAATAAGATAGATCATCATTGTAAAAGAATGATTGCAGTTTAGTTAAGCGATATAACCGGACCATCAAAATGATTTTTTACGCACTTTTTGAAAATGAATCATCTGATTCAGGCTTTGCTAATTGGCGCTCCCACATTTGGGCATAGACGGTACCCGCTGCCAGAAGTTGAGCGTGAGTTCCTCGCTCTACTATGCGCCCCTTATCCATCACCAAAATCTGATCTGCATCGGCGACTGTAGACAACCGATGAGCAATCACCAAGGTTGTACGATTGCGCGCAATTTCTTTCAGCTGCAACTGTATGGCTTGCTCAGCCTTGGAATCTAGCGCCGAAGTCGCTTCATCGAATACTAAGATCGCTGGATTTTTTAATAATGTGCGCGCAATGGCTACGCGCTGTTTTTCACCGCCCGATAATTTAAGGCCACGCTCTCCCACGGTTGTTTCATAACCATCTGGCAAACTAACAATAAAGTCGTGAATGTAAGCCGCTTTTGCAGCAGCGATGATTTCTTCTTGAGCTGCTCCGGGTCGGCCATACGCAATGTTATAAGCAATACTGTCATTAAATAGAACCGTATCTTGCGGAACAATGCCTATGGAATTTCGCAACGAGATCTGCGTTACCTGACGAATGTCTTGGCCATCAATCAAAATAGCTCCGCTGTTTACATCGTAAAATCTAAACAGTAAGCGCGCTAATGTCGATTTACCAGAGCCGCTATGCCCCACTACAGCTGTGGTGGTCCCCGCTGATACTACAAAGTCAATGTCAAATAAGATTTGGCGATTGGCTTCATAACTAAAATCGACATGACTAAAGGTTAATTCTGCTGAAGATAAGGCTAGTGCCTGTGCGTTCGCCACATCAGCCACATCGCGATGCTGATCTAATAAAGCAAACATTTTTTCCATGTCCGCTAAACTTTGTTTGATCTCGCGATACAGCACACCAAGAAAATTAAGTGGTATGTATAGCTGAATCATAAAGGCGTTGACTAATACCAGATCACCTAAGGTCATGCTGCCTTCAGTGACGCCCAGGGTCGCCCGCCACAGTATGAGTGTGACGGCAATGGCGATAATTAATGATTGCCCAGTATTCAGTAGCGTGAGCGATGTTTGCGACCGTACCGCAGCACGCTCATAGTTTTGCAGTCCTTGGTCATATCGACTGGCTTCATATTCTTCGTTACCAAAATACTTTACGGTTTCGTAGTTAAGCAATGAATCTATCGCTTTGGTACTTGCTTTAGAATCCAAGTCATTCATCGTCCGGCGAAAATGAGTTCGCCATTCTGTAATGAGTATCGTAAAAATGACGTACGTTACCAAAGCAACGACAGTGATGCCCGAAAACCATATATCGTATTGATAGCTCAAATAACCTAGCACCAAAGTGATTTCAACGATGGTCGGCAAGATGCTAAATAGCGTGTATGAAACGAGTGACGAGATGCCGCGCGTTCCACGTTCTATATCTCGAGTGACCCCACCTGTCTGCCTATTTAAATGAAATCGCAATGACAGTGCGTGTAAGTGTCGAAAGACTTTCAGCGCAATGGTTCGAACTGCGCGCTGCGTTACTCGCGCAAAGAAAAACTCGCGTAACTCAGTAAACACCGTTGCGGACAAGCGCAACAGCCCATAAGCGACCAGCAAGCCAATAGGTACAACCAATGCATAGGCTGGGTTACCCGGCATGGGTGCCAGTTTATCAATGAGCTGTTTGAGTACTAATGGCACTCCGACGTTGGCCATCTTGGCAGCCACCAAACTCAGAAGCGCAAACAAAACACGCCATTTCCATTCCAGCAGGTAGGGAAGTAATGTTTTTAATGTGGTCCAATCGTCGCGCGTCGCCTGATTGGCGGGAGCGGCTATGGGACGGCTTGAGTGATGGCGCATGGTAGGGAGAGCCAGAAAGGATGAACGACGGAATTCTTACGTTTTGCTGCAGCTCTGGTATTTTATCGTTTAAATCATTAGCCTATCGATGCGACGAAGGGAGATTCAATGAACAATGCTGAAATAACTCGCCTGCCTGAGGGTATGCCTACATTACGGGTCATGCCTATGCCATCCGATGCAAATATTCACGGCGATGTATTTGGCGGATGGATCATGGCTCAGGTCGACTTAGCCGCTGCTGTACCGGCTGTTCGACGCGCGAATGGACGCGTGGGAACGGTAGCAG
>JBEDHZ010000224.1:0-3729 GCA_041173845.1 Pseudomonadota bacterium | reverse complement strand
GGGAAACTAGAAATTTGGACTGATGTTGGGGGGTGTTGTCTAACTAAAACTAAATAAGATCAAGCAGACAAGATAAAGCCCGCGTCAATCTGACGCGGGCTTGGGTGATGATAATCAAAGCAAAACGGTATTAACGAATACGGATGATTCTCCAACCGTGATCCATCTTACGGAAAGTGAATTTCCATTCCAGTTTGCGTGAACGAATAAGGTAGTAAGAGAGGCTGCGCAGACTTTGGGCTTTCTTAAAGTCTGAACAGAAAATGCTCTCGCCAACCTGTAGCATCTCCAGCGTTACCAGATCATCCTGCAACTTAATTTTGCTTAGTTCTACGCGCTCGATCAACATGGCGAGTGCCCCCTAATAATGTGAAGTAGTTATCGGCGTAGAAATTTCGAACTTTAGTCAGAGGTGGGAGAAGATCGGATAAGTTAGCAAAAAAATACCTTAAAGTTTGCCGCCAAGCTTAAGGTAGTGATGCCATCACCTTCTGACTTTGTATTTATCGACACCAAGCCTGAAGACTTGCGCCCGTTTACACAGTAATTACTTGGTAATTGCGGCCTTAGGCCGGTATGTTCAGGGGTCGCGTTACTTTGCCTCTTACTGAATTGCTATGGTTACCCTGGATTCCAGCCTCGCTGCACTGAAAATCGCGCTGACCCAGTCGGCTGCTACGGGCTCGGTCAATCAAAATTCCAATCGGGCTTCCAACTCGCAAGCATCAACTGCCGGCTCTTCAGTCGTCACCGATGCCGTCAGGCTCAGTCAAGCAGCGACCAACACCTTGAATAATCAGCGGTACTTGAGCACTGCATACAAAGCTCAGTCCATGCTGCAAACCGCTGACAAAGCCGCAGTGACGATGACCACCAAGTTGGAAGATCTTCGCAAGCTGGCAGTTCAGGCCACCAATGAGTCACTTTCAGATTCTGAGCGTGCACTGCTCAGTGCAGAGTTTCAGGGTAAGCGTTCGAGTCTTCTTAATATGACCCAGAGCGCACGCTGGAATGGATCGCGCTTGTTTGATGGCAGCGCGGGTAGCCAACGAAACGGAACGTTTAGTTTTCAGGTGGGTTCAGGAACTAGCGGGCAGTTAGATGTGAACTTGCCCAACTTACGTCAAGACAGCGTTCGAATTTCGGGTGTGCGTTCAGTGCAGGGGAGTTATGCAACGGGATTAAACGAACTTCAAACCATTGACACCAGCAGCATTGATTTTGCAAATAAGTCGGCTGTGTTGTCGTTTGGTGATGTGAGTTTAAGCTCCGGTGATTTAGGAGCGAGTGCCAGCGTTACGGATTTAGTTAGCGGCTTGACCAGTGATGCCAATTACGCCGATGCACCGTTTACGATCACCGATAGTGGATCAAATACGCTGGCAATAAGCTGGAAAAATAATGGTGTCATTAGTAGCACCGCGCAATTGCAATTGACGGCCAACGCACAAACAGTTTCCGCGACTCGTAGTACGACGGGACTATCAGAAGATGATTTGCCTGCGGTCGCAGAGCAGCAGTTCATTACCTTAAGTGACACCAACTTATCAACAGCTACCTCAGTAGTGATTACTGATAGCAGCGGATCGCAAAATAGCTACGGCATTTCTTTTGACTCTGGCAGTGCGACGATCAGTTCCTTAGTCGATGCATTCAATACCAATTACGCTGACAGTATGTCGTTCACATTATCGGCTGAATCCGATGGCATACGTTTGAATTGGAATGCTACGGGTGCGCAGTCGGGAACGGCATCGATGGTTGTTTCTTCTTACGATAGTACCGAGGGCACTTATTCAACTGCAGTCTACGATGCATCACAGAGTGTGGTAGGAGCGGCTGCTGGTACAAAAGAAGTACAAAATTTTTCGCTGAGCGATTCAGCTATTCAAGGACAAACGATCACCCTGACAGCGAACGGAACAACGCTGTCATCAGGCCAAATGGCCAGCGACGCCACCTTGAGCGATTTTCTAACGGCACTTCAATCGGATTCAAATTACGCTTCGGCTGGGTTTGAGCTGAGTCTAGAGTCGATCGATGGAACGACTGGTAGTTTGATGTTGAACTGGACTTCAGCCGCCGCAGTCAGTGATCTGGCAAGTCTGTCTATTTTAGATACCAGCACTCCCTCAACGCTGAGTGCAAATCAAATTCAGGCGGGTACTGATACCAATACCAATGATGGTACGACCGAGGTGCAACGCATCGCTGTAAGCACCAGCAGAATTGCTGGCAAAAATGTGCAGATACGCTTCGGTGATTTCGCCATGTTTTCTGGTCAGCTTGGCAGTGATACTAGTTTGCAGCAGATGGTCGATTCATTCACGGCGAATGCTAGTTACGATTTAGCTCCATTTACCTTATCGCAGGATACGCCAGGCTACCTTAGCGTCACTTGGAAAACGTTTGGTCCGGTAAGTCAGTTGGCAATTCTGGATGTGCAGCCAGCTAATCCACTGAGATCGCTAATGAAAAATGGCAATATCAATTCGCAACAGGCAGCGAGTTCGATGACAGCGTCGATTGATATGGCACTACAAACCATGGCCGACACTCGCGACACGATAGGCATTGCAGGGGTAAAGTTAACGGCAGCCGTAGAAAAATTAGCCTTGTCGACCCAGAGTATCAATCGCTCTTTGACCGGTAGTAATAGTAATTCCTACGCTAAAAATATCGCGTCATTGTTGCGATCACAGATGTCGGAGAACTCATTACAGGCGGCGTGGGCTCAGGCGAGTCTTACATCTAGCGAAGTGGCTAATACACTAGCTTAATCTGCCTATCGTTGAAAACAGCGGCCTAATCTTAGGCAGCAATACCTATGATGACGCTTGATGCATCAAAGTTCGCAAATGCACGCTCCCCCTTTTTTAGCTTAAGCTTAATCAATTCATCATTTGGTAGGGTGCTTACTAGCGCTAGACCTTCAAAACAACTCAGGGTGATTTCTGATTTTTTCTCACCATGAATCAAGGTTTGGATAATTCCCTCGAAATTATTTTTAGCATCGCTTATTCGATCACGACTAATCATCACGCCCGAAGCCTTAATTAACGCAAAGACTTTAGAGCCAATGTCGAGTTGGAGTTCACGACAACTCTCATGCGTAATAGCAGCTTTCATTGTGTGTGATCCGTTGATTAATAAATCAATTTCATCACTTACCGGCCCCTGCAATATAGACACAATGATGCCTGCGAATTGATTGCGCACACTCGTTTTCATTGCAATGTCAGCTTGTGTTGCGTAATCGGCTGAAAGTCCGTTCGCTAACGTGTTTAAGCGCTGAATAAAACGTTGATGCTCCTCTTGTATCAACATGAAATTCTTGATTAGTTGTCTGCCGCGTGGCGTGAGCTTCGTTCGGCCGCCCCCTTTGCCTCCTGCAAATCGTTCGATCAGTTCACCGCCCGATAGGGTAGCCATCTGGTCCATCGCATCCCACGCACCTTTGTAACTGTAGCCAGCTAGTTTTGCGGCTTTGGTCAAATTTTCGAGTTGCTCGATTTGTCTGAGTAGCTCAATACGCTTGCGGTTGGCGAGTAGCTCGCTACCCACGCGCAGGTGGAGTTCTGCATCGAGGTTGTAATGAATGCTGTCCATCGTTTAGTCCATGCTGGGAATGCAAACTTGGCAATAAAACTCTTTGTTTTGCTAGCACGCGATCATAACTGGGTTGACATGCAAAATAAATACAAGTAAATTTCGCGTCAAAATATACTT
>JBEDHZ010000223.1:0-3839 GCA_041173845.1 Pseudomonadota bacterium | reverse complement strand
ACCAGCTCCGAAAATCCCATCGTTTTCATAGCGCGAGCAGTCGCGCCGACATTGCCAGGATGACTGGTGTCGACCAATACAAAGCGCAGGCGCTGCGCTAGCGGCACTAACAATGGAAAAGAATTCGAGGTCTGATTCATTTAGAATAGCGAACTTGCGCGGCTACAGCGAACTCTGATGGCCGCATTGTTCATTTAACTCATTGCTGTCACGTCAGAGTATCCGACGTGGCGTTCAAGACCGGATTTTAACGGAACGCTCATGCATCCCATGATCAATATTGCGGTGAAAGCCGCTCGTCGCGCCGCCTCAGTTATCACACGCGCCTCTTTCGAGGTCGAACAATTACGTGTGACTCACAAGGGGCACAACGATTTTGTAACAGAAGTCGACCAAGCAGCTGAGCAAGCCATTGTCGACGTGCTGCGGCAGGCCTATCCGGATCATGCGATTCTCGCTGAGGAATCCGGTGCATCATCCAATCTGAACAAAGATAGTGAATATGTGTGGATCATCGACCCATTGGATGGCACCACCAATTTTATTCACGGCTTTCCTCAGTATGCCGTTTCTATCGGCTTACAGCACCGCGGCCAAATTACCCAAGCCGTTGTTTATGACCCTACGCGCAACGAACTCTTTACCGCCAGCAAAGGTGCGGGTGCATTTTTAAACGACAAACGCATACGCGTGACTAAACGCGACAAACTCGCCGATGCACTGATCGGCACCGGATTTCCCTACAGCGATTTGTCGGGACTCGATGAGTACGTAAAAATGTTCCATTTGATGACGCAAAAATCGGCTGGACTGCGTCGCCCCGGAGCGGCCGCATTAGATTTAGCTTATGTTGCCGCAGGCAGGCTAGATGGCTTTTTCGAAAAAAATCTCAAGCCATGGGACATCGCCGCCGGAACACTTCTCATTACCGAGGCTGGCGGTATCGTGGGTGATTTCCATGGCGAAGCCGACTATCTTTACAAAGGCAATGTAATTGCTGGTTCACCCAAAATCTTTTCGCAAATGTTGAACTTGCTATCGCCCTTCGCTTGAAGATCATCTCAATCTAATTAATCGAACGCTAAGCAGCTCTGTTACACTTCGGGTTCTGCAGTAATTGTTCCAGTCTTCTTACTGCCCTTCCTGATTCATCCCCTCTGGCCTGTGACTGGCGCCCTGAAGCGGCGGCGGGTCGATTTTTATCCCTATATATGTCATTTGCTGAACTCGGCTTGTCCGAAGCCATCGTGCGCGCCGTCACGGAAAACGGTTATACCCAACCCACCCCCATCCAAGCTCAGGCTATTCCAGCCGTTCTAAAAGGTGGTGATTTACTCGCGGGTGCCCAAACAGGCACAGGCAAAACAGCCGGATTTACCTTACCCATGCTGGAGCGCTTATTAAGCGGCCAGCGTGCAGCACCACGTCAAGTACGTGCACTTGTACTCACACCAACTCGTGAACTCGCAGCGCAAGTTGAAGAAAGCGTTCGAACTTACGGTAAGTACGTCAAACTTTCTTCAGCCGTTATCTTTGGTGGTGTGAATATCAATCCACAGATTCAGCGACTCGAGCGCGGCGTAGATATTCTCGTCGCCACCCCAGGTCGCTTGCTCGATCTGCTACAACAAGGTGCAGTCGATCTGAAAAAAGTTGAAATCCTAGTGTTAGATGAAGCCGATCGCATGCTCGATATGGGTTTTATTCGAGATATCAAACGCATTTTGGTTTTACTTCCACCGCAGCGTCAAAATTTACTTTTCTCTGCGACGTTTTCAGATGAGATCAAAGCCTTGGCTGATGGCCTCTTGAACAATCCTGCCATGATCGAAGTCGCTCGCAGAAATTCGACCATCGAAATCGTTTCACAAAAAATTTACGGCGTGGATCGCGATCAAAAGCATAAGCTGCTGACGCATCTCATTACTGAACGCAATTGGTTTCAAGTATTAGTGTTTACCCGTACTAAGCACGGCGCGAATAAATTAGCTGAGCAATTAAACAAAGCTGACATCAGTGCCATGGCGATACATGGCAATAAGAGTCAAGCCGCCAGAACACGTGCCTTAGCAGAATTTAAGAGTAGCAAACTCCAGGTGCTGGTCGCTACCGATATCGCCGCGCGTGGTATCGATATTGATCAACTACCCCACGTCGTGAATTACGATCTTCCAAATGTTCCTGAAGATTACGTCCATCGGATTGGTCGTACCGGTCGTGCAGGTGCAACCGGTGAAGCCGTTTCATTAGTGTGCGTTGATGAACATGGTTTATTGCGTGATATTGAGCGTTTTATCAAACGCGAAATTACCCGTGAGGTGGTAGCCGGATTCGAACCGGATCCCAACGCTAAAGCTCAACCCATACAACTACGTAGCCAAGAACATAGACAACGAAGCGGCCCACGTACAAACAACCGTTCAGGCGCACAGCCTAATGGCGACAAGCGTGGCGGCAGCAGTGGAGCTGGTGGTCGGCAACAAGCTGGCAAGCCAGCTCGCAGCGGCTCGGGTCAGTCTACTCAAGCAGCTGCACCACAACGCAGTCAGACGCCACGAACTGGTCTTAGCAGCTCGACTAACAGTGGCAGACCGGCACTGGGTGGCCAAGCAGCGGCGAATGCTAACCAGCAAAGACGTCGCAGCGGTCAGCGCTAGGCCACACACCCAGCCCAGTTACCGCAGGGTGTGCTACATTTTCGCGTCAAGTAACCGCCGGGCCTAAGCGCCCGGCTTGTTTTTATTACCACCCCCTACTGCCCAACCGATACGAATGAGCTCCATCGAGCGCAACAGCCACGACAGCCATACGCCCATGATGCGTCAGTACTTGAGCATCAAGGCAGATCATCCTGATCTACTGCTGTTTTATCGCATGGGTGATTTTTACGAACTGTTTTTTGAAGATGCAGAAAAAGCTTCGCGGCTACTCGGCATAACACTCACCCAACGCGGCAATTCAAACGGCCAACCAATCAAAATGGCCGGCGTGCCATTTCACTCTGCCGATCAGTATTTAGCCAAGCTGGTAAAGCTAGGCGAATCAATCGCTATCTGCGAACAAGTGGGTGATCCCGCGTTAAGTAAAGGCCCTGTCGAACGTCGCGTTCAACGCATTGTGACTCCCGGCACGCTTACCGACTCTGAGCTATTGCCCGACAAAGCCGAGCGACCTTTATTAGCGATTCATATTGCACGTCAGCGTAAACAAATAACGCTAGGCCTTGCATGGCTCTCATTAGCAAGCGGCTGGTTACGCGTTACTGAAATCGTGACGGATGAGGCGCAACTCATCGCGCGCTTACGACAAGAAATAGAGCGCATCTCTGCCGCCGAGATTTTGGCCAGTCACGACACCGCATTACTCGTTGAAGAACATCTGAACATTCGTCCAACCACCGTCGCTGATTGGCACTTTGACACGACAGCCGGCGAAAAAGCGTTGTTGGAACAACTCACTGCAGCGAGCCTTTCCGGATACGGCGCCGATCATTTAAGTGCGGCTCTAGGTGCTGCAGGTGCATTGCTCTTATATGCGCGCAATACTCAAGGCAAACACTTGCAGCATGTGCGCACCCTGGCTGTTGAACGCGAAGATGCTTTTATCGGCATGGACGCCGCAACGCGTCGTAATTTAGAAATTACCGAGCCCTTGCGCGGTAATGAAGCATCAACTGGCCCGACACTTTTTTCATTACTCGATCATTGCCGTACCGCGATGGGATCACGATTGTTACGGCACTGGCTGCATCATGCCAGTCGTGATCAAGCTATAGCTCGTGCGCGACATGCGGCTATTGCTTCTTTACTTGATCTGTCGATTGGCGATTCATTAACTGA
>JBEDHZ010000222.1:0-3856 GCA_041173845.1 Pseudomonadota bacterium | reverse complement strand
TTTCGAACCCATCCTCTACAAAGTTCTATCCGAACCTAAGAACACGATCTATACCGCATGCTGAAATCGTTTCAATTTAATAGAAATAGCGCATTTCGATAAAGAAAAGACTGTTCTTATTTAGCAGTCCATACAAGGTATCGCTACTACCTTGGTAGTACTCATAGCCGCTCAGAATTTTTACCTGATCGCTCCACAGATATGTCATCCGTGGGCGCACAGAATAGCCATAGCGATCTAACAGGCTAACTCCAGCTAATTCAGTTTCTAGCGTTTCATTCCACCATTTCTTGGCAATGCGAACGCTGACACCATTTTGGGTACGATCTAATTGATTAGCTAAGATCGCATGAAATCGTGCTGCAGTTGAAGGCTGGCTGTAGTTACTCACGGTACGATTAAAAATTTGCACAATGCCGCTGGTGTTGTTACCAAAATCACGCTCTACACCCACTACTGTGTAGAGAAACGGATTTTTGATGAACTCATTAGTACCCGCCGTATCCTCTGTCTGGGTATAGGCTGATTCCACAGCGAACCGGTAAGCGCCTCGAGTGGTTGCGGCATCAACACCGATAACCTTGGTTCGATAATGCTGCAGCACACGCGACGCCGATAAATCACCGTTCAGATCATAGCCGTCGAAATATGACAAAGACCAATCAATCTCTTTGCCCGATTGATCGAGCTTTACCGCCCACTGTCGATTGCTATTCGGTATGCTTTCACTGAACCCCGAACGTAAAAAAATACGATTTGGTTGAAATTCTGGAAGCCAAACGCCCGTTAAGCTGGTGTAGGCATCCATATTCCAAGACACTTTGCTCGCCATGGAGCCGAAACGATCTTCATCAATATCGGCAGCCATTAGAGTAGCGTCGCGTGGTGTGAGGTTATCGGTAGGATTCAGTCTGTCTGTCCTGCCCCAGGCAATGATTTGCTTGCCAACGCGAATATCAAATGCACCAGAACGTGTTTCAACATAGGCTTCACGCACGCGATTACGGGTATTACCGCCCGTTCTGAAATCTTCACGCGCTGCAAAACCTTCGGCGAACAAACCAATACCGTTATCGAGCTTTTTATCCAGCTTCAACCAGGTAGAGCCCGTACCTACATTAGACACATCATCATACAAGCGGTTAGAACTCCAATAGCCACCGCGTAATGAACCAGTGAGTCCCAAAGAATGAAGTTTGTTGCTAACAACGGAGTCGGATGAAGTCGAACCATCGCGAATCGGTGGCGCCATATCATTCGCTTCTTGTGCGCCAGCTACGTGCAACGAAGTCGCTGCTAACAATGCCATCCACGAGATGCAAAAAGCCCCGGCGAACCGGGGCTTAAAAAATACCGTCTTACTCATTGCTGTTCCATGTAACGCGTCGTGAAGAAATCGTCTTTCACGCCATTGTTAACTTTAAATTGGTCAATGGTGATCACAGTACTGTGACCCGTCTGAAGATTTTTCGCTTCTAAAATACCCGCTTGCCATTTGTGTTTAACAGTATCAACTTCCTTCCAATGCGAATATTTAGCCTCTTTCAGCAGTTCACCCGCCTCATCATAGGCCACCGCTTTGACAGTCACAAAGTTATCTTTCTGTATCCAGCCTATGCGCTTTGAATATCCGGTATTAGTCTTAACGGTTGCATCTTTAGGTGTCGATTCAATCACGTAGCAAGGTTTACCATCGACGTCTTCTTCTTTAAGGATCGTATGGTTCCATTCTTTAACCTTGTGACCAATCACATCACCATAAGAAAAATCGGTACCGACGAAACTATCTTTCTTATTACTGGAAATCAGCCGACGTACTTTTTTCACGCTAGGCAGATAAATCCAAATGTCATCATCTTTATCCGAGTGCTCGACTAATAAGGATACGGTTCCTTTGACATCAGTAGGCTCAAGAAAACGCGTCATACGCTTGTTGTCGATTCCATTGGTATCGAGCTTGGAGGTGCCAAACGTTTTGCGCACGCGCTGTTGACCTGATTTATTCGTTAAGGTCATGGTGGTATCGGAGGTGGAATCCGCATATTTACCAACCATAAAATTTTTGTCCATGATTTCAATGGCTGTCAGCGCCCAAGCTGATGCAGGAAGAGTGAGCACTGCAATCAAGCCAGCAATACGCAACCGATCAAAACCGTACGTGCGAGATTTCAAAGTCATTGATGAGTAGCTCACATCACTCTCCTTTATAAATAAATTTTGGACGATATTTGTGTACCAGTGCAGGCATCACCGTCAATGCCGCCGTCACACTTACCACCATCGCTGTGCCAATTAACAGCGCATTCCATGTGTGAGGATAGTAGCCGCGCGATCCTGCCTGCACTGCATAGCCACCGGCAACCGCTGAGGCCACAAACAAACAGGCTTTGCCGGCAGTTCGTAACACTTTGCGGAAGGCTTCATTTTCTTCAGTACCGTTAGCCATTTCTTCTCGTAAGCGGAATAGCATGTAGATCGCATAATCTGCACCGATACCAATCGCTAATGCTGAAGTCAATGCTACGGGCACATTCAAACGCAGACCCAGCAATCCAATCATGCCCATATTGACTAACACCGACAGCAATAATGGAGTCACAACCAGAACACCTGCCCAAGCAGAGCGGAAAACTAATGCAGCCGCAATAAACACCACGCTGGCAATTTGAATCACGTTAAGAATTTTATCTTTCACAATCACATCGGTAATCGCAGCACTTTGCGCCACGCTACCACCAATATTGACTTTGATATTTTTAGGGAATTTTTCAGCAGTAAACTGCTGAATTTTCGCCCATAGCTCTTTCATATCTGCTGTGCTGTCGCTATGGGTGAAGATGACCATATTCGCCATGCGGTAGTCGTAATCAACATAGGGATCGAAATCGCCTGGCTCGCCCGACATCGTATACAAGAGCAAATATTCAGCAATCGTGTTCTGTTTTTCTGGAATGCTGAAAAACTCAGGTTTATCCGCATTCATGGATTGATTCATTCGCTTGATAAACTCAGCAATCGAGATGACCTTACCAATATTCGGCTGTTGCGATACAAAGATCTGCAGCTCATCCATAGCACGCAATACGGCCGGATCTTTAATTGCATCGACTTTATCGCCTTCGATCATCAAATAAATATTGTTAGTACCAGCCATACGCTCATTGAGCTTTCTATCGGCAACTAACAAGGGCAGATTAGGGTCAAAATATTTTTTGAGTGCACTCTCGACCTTGAGTTGTGACATACCCATCAAAGCAATAACAATCACCACACCCGCCACCATAAAAATACGGTCTCTGTGTGGCCCTAAAATTACATTGGCATAAAAGCCTGTGATGCGGTCCCAGATACGCTCTTCGCGTTCCATACGCGCTTCTTTTTCACCCGGTGCAGGAAGAATTGCACGCAGCGCAGGAATGAAGGTCATCTCAATAATGAGCACCGACAAAATACCAAATACTCGAATTGACACAATGTCAAAAATCATCAACGAAAGAAAACCAGCTGTGGCCACCAAACCAGCGATCAGCATTACTGGGCCAATCTTGACAATCGATTCAATCACAGCAAGACGATTAGCCTCTTTAGGAGTCAAACTACTATCGAGTCGAAGTCGGTTGTATTCTTCGTAATAGCGCTTAAGCATCTGCACCGCATGCCCAGCACCCACGGCAAGTATCAGAATGGGAGTGGACATATTAAAAATATCTAAAGGCACGTTCGCCAAACCCATAAAGCCTTTACCCCAGATCACGGCAATGATGGGCGTCACCAAAGGCAGAATCAATCCCTGCATGGTCCGAAATGCTTCGTAATGAATGACGCCGATAATGCCAATAGCGATTAGCAGTAACAG
>JBEDHZ010000221.1:0-3863 GCA_041173845.1 Pseudomonadota bacterium | reverse complement strand
CTCTCGGACTTCCACTGGTTTACATACGCGTATGAATTTTTTCGGCGCATCTTGCTCGCAACGACCGGCTTGCTGCAGCAGAAAAACAAACGATGCAGCGGAGCCATCCATGATGGGGATTTCTTCAGCGGTTAAATCAACCAGCAAATTATCAATACCCAGACCGGCGCACGCAGACATTAAATGCTCAACGGTAGAAACACGTACTCCGTCTTTCTCCAGCACGGAGGCCATACGCGTATCACCCACGCCGTTAGCATTCGCTGGTAATTCAACAGGGGGTTGAATATCTACTCGACGAAAAACAATACCGGTATCAACTGGAGCTGGGCGCAGCGTGAGTTCGACGCGCGTACCGCAATGTAGACCGACGCCAGTGGTAGTGACGGTCTGATTGATAGTGCGCTGTCTAATCACGCTGGAATACTCTTTAGATGCGGTATGAATTACAACTGACCCAGCATAGTCTCAGCGTTCGAGACTTCAAATTTGCCGGCGGCTTCAACATTGAGTTTTTGTACTACGCCATCTTTGATCAGCATGGAATAGCGCTGTGAACGCACGCCCATACCAAACTGGCTAAAGTCAGCCGACAAGCCAACGGCTTTAGAAAAATCTGCATTGCCATCAGCCATCATGCGAACGATGCCGGTAGCTTTTTGTTCACGACCCCAAGCGCCCATGACAAACGCATCATTCACCGAGATACACCAGATCTCATCTACACCTTTGGCATGCAATTCTTTGGCATGCTTGACATAGCCAGGGACATGTTGAGCTGAACACGTTGGTGTGAAAGCACCTGGCAATGCAAATATCGCAATCGTCTTACCCTTAACCAAGTCCGACACGTTAAACGTATTCGGTCCGAGCGAACAACCCGCTGTTTCGGTTTCGATGAATTCAGCAAGTTTACCTTCAGGGAGATGATCTCCGACTTTGATTGTCATGATGTTTCCTTTTCTATGAATAAAAAACGGCACACAGGGCCCGGTGGAAATAAAACCGCGCCCGAATGTTGCCATCGGACGCGGTGAGCTAAAACTGCCTCTGCGAAGTATGCCTTGTCAGCAGACTTTCTGCAGAATCAGTCCGCCTGACGGCGCAGGAATGCCGGAATATCATAGGTTTCAGTACCATTTCGCTCCATCGCACGGACTGTCTCCGAGGCTGATTCACGACGCCATACGGCCGGAGTACGAATTGCATCAAACTGCTGATTAGCACCTGGTGAAGCGTCTGCTGTTGAGACAGGTTCGTTATAAGTACCGGTACGCTGCACAGCGACGGGATTAGGTACCAGTACGGGTGCGCGACGCGCACGACCCAAGCCAGTAGCCACCACGGTGACACGCAATTCATCACCCATGCTTTCGTCATACGCAATACCTTGCGCAATCGAAGCATCGTCAGCTGCAAAAGCACGCACCGTCGCCATCACATCTTTTACTTCTTTACCTTTGAGCGAACGGCTACCAGTAACGTTTACCAACACACCACGCGCACCGGAGAGATCAATACCATCTAGCAGTGGCGAAGCAATCGCTTGCTCTGCTGCGATACGCGCACGATCAACGCCCGAAGCGACTGCAGTTCCCATCATCGCTTTACCTTGCTCCGCCATGATGGTTTTAACGTCGTTAAAGTCAACGTTGATATGGCCAGGCACATTGATGATCTCGGCAATACCTGCAACGGCATTATTTAATACATCATCAGCGTGCTGCAACCAATCGGCCATGCTGTCGTCTTCGTAAATTTCTTCTAGCTTTTCGTTCAGAATAACGATCAATGAATCGACGTGCTTGCTGAGTTCATCCAGACCCTCATTCGCGATATCCATACATTTTTTGCCTTCGTAGGTGAATGGCTTGGACACGACCGCAACCGTCAGTGCGCCCAATTCTTTCGCTACTTGCGCAACGATCGGAGCTGCACCGGTGCCTGTGCCACCACCCATACCCGCAGCGATAAACACCATGTGTGCACCGCGCAGAGCATCTTCGATACGCTCACGCGTTTCTTCAGCTAACTGACGACCTAGCGCAGGTTTCATCCCCGCACCTAAACCTGATTCACCGATCTGAATGACGTTATGCGCTTTTGACAGCGTTAACGCCTGAGCGTCAGTATTGGCGACGATGAATTCGACTCCAGATACGCCCTTGTTGATCATATGCTGCACAGCGTTGCCGCCGGCACCACCGACACCGACCACTTTGATAATGGTCCCCTTCGTGTTTTCTAGCATATCGATTTCCATGTTTCACTCCTCAGATGATGCAGTTTTTAGTCGTTAACCATCACGCAGCGTGACGGCTAGCAACTAACAACTGCAGATTAATACAAGCCAATTAATACAAAAACTTCTACGCCAACAATGCATACTCAAAAATTACCAAGAAACCACTCTTTCATTCGTTGCCATACTGCCGTTGCCGAACCCCCTTGACGCACGACGACCTGCCCTCTTAAATACTGACGCTTAGCTTCGATCAGCAAACCTAAAACTGTCGAATAGCGCGGACTACGAACCACATCAGCTAACTGCCCACTGTAATCAGGCATACCTATACGTGCGGGCTTGAGAAAAATATCCTCAGCCAATTCAGCAATGCCTGGTAACTGCGCAGTACCACCGGTTAAGACAATTCCGGAGGACAGTACTTCTTCAAATCCCGATTCACGTACGACTTGATGCACTAGTGAAAAAAGTTCTTCAACACGTGGCTCAATCACTGCCGACAGCGCTTGGCGTGACAAGGTACGCGCGCCTCGATCACCTAAGCCAGGTACGTCAAACACATCCGTCGGATCAGCCAACACTTGTTTGGCTATGCCATAGCGCACTTTGATTTCTTCTGCTTCACCCGTCGGTGTGCGCAATGCCATCGCGATGTCATTCGTGATTTGATCACCTGCGATGGGTATAACGGCGGTGTGACGTATCGCACCTTCAGTAAAAATCGCTATATCGGTAGTACCACCACCAATATCAACCAACACCACACCTAATTCTTTTTCATCGTCAGTCAGCACCGCATCGGCCGAGGCCATCGGCTGCAATATCAAATCGGTGACCTCGAGTCCACAACGACGTATGCATTTCACAATGTTCTGCACTGCCGATACTGCACCAGTGACAATGTGTACTTTTACTTCTAAGCGTATGCCACTCATGCCTATCGGCTCACGCACACCTTCCTGGTTGTCGACCATGAACTCTTGAGGCACGGTGTGCAGCAGCTGCTGATCGGTAGGAATATTGACGGCCTTAGCGGTTTCAATCACGCGTGCGACGTCAGTAGAAGTAACTTCCTTATCTTTGATGGCAACCATGCCACTCGAATTGAAACTACGGATATGACTACCAGCGATACCTGTCCATACATTGCGTATCTGGCAGTCTGCCATCAACTCCGCTTCTTCAAGCGCACGTTGAATGGACTCCACCGTCGCCTCAATGTTCACTACAACGCCTTTTTTTAATCCTTTGGAATCATGCTGTCCGAGTCCAATCACTTCATGCCGTCCGTTTGGTAGCACCTCGGCCACCACGGCGACTACTTTCGAAGTACCGATATCGAGACCGACAATCAGATTTTTAGCGTCTTTTGTCATAATTTTTAAAAGTTTGATTCCACTATCTATACGGCGTCCGGTTGCAACGTTTCCGAATTACTTGAACCTGCTTGTCCTCGCATGCGATAGGCCAATCCATTCGGATAGCGCATATCTACACTTTCTATACGCCCAGCCATCTGCGCTGATAAACGCGGATACGCCGTCACAAATCTCGCTACGCGCACTCTAAACGCATCACGCTCATGCAAACGACCTAATTTCAGCGTGACACCGTTGTT
>JBEDHZ010000220.1:0-3885 GCA_041173845.1 Pseudomonadota bacterium | reverse complement strand
ACCACCGCCGATTCTGCAACCTTGGGATGATTGACCAGGGCAGATTCGATTTCCATGGTGCTAAGTCGGTGGCCTGCGACATTCAACACATCGTCCACACGGCCCATTACCCAAAGATAGCCATCCTCGTCTGCACGGGCACCATCCGAGGTGAAATAATTCCCCTTCACCTGGGACCAGTACTGTTCCTTGTAGCGGGCATCATCGTTGTACAAATTTTTCTGCGTTGGCATGGCGGTTTTTGATCTACCTAACATCTAAGGTAACTTCAGCTTCACTCTCTCTGCTATTAACGACTGCGCAGAAGTTAACCCTGCGCTAATTCTGTTATCACTCAGCGACTCTTATTGACGAATTCCCATGAATGTTTTGTTGATTTTTGTCGGACTGTATTTGCTCGTATCGGTAGGTCTAGGTTTATACGCCGCCACGCGAGTAAAAAACTCATCTGACTACGCTAACGCCGGTCGATCATTGCCTTTGCCGGTAGTGATTGCCACAGTGTTTGCGACGTGGTTTGGTTCGGAGACCGTACTCGGTATACCGGCGCGATTTGCGGAGCAAGGACTGAGTGGCACAGTAGAAGATCCGTTTGGTGCGTCGTTGTGTTTAATTTTTGTAGGTTTATTTTTTGCTCGCAAACTGTATCGACTCAATCTCTTAACTATTGGTGATTATTTCAAACAGCGCTATAACCGACCCGTAGAAGTCATCGCTTCATTGTGTATAGTGATTTCATATTTGGGCTGGGTATCTGCGCAAATTACGGCATTGGGGTTAGTGTTTAGCGTCTTGGCTAACGGCGCTATATCAATGTCGGCCGGGATGATTGCTGGTGCAGCGATTGTTTTGGTGTACACGCTATTCGGTGGTATGTGGTCAGTAGCGCTGACCGATGCATTTCAGATGTCATTAATTATCATCGGTATGGTGTATGTCGCTTGGGTGATTGCGGGTGACGCAGGTGGCGCGCAGGTAGTGATTCAACATGCAAGCGAAGCAGGCAAATTACGTTTTTTCCCCGAGCCGACCTTAGCCGCTTGGTTAGGATTTGTGGGTATGGGCGTCACCATTATGTTTGGTTCTATCCCGCAGCAAGATGTCTTTCAGCGTGTAATGTCGGCGCGCTCTGAAAATATATCGGTGGCCGGTGCCGTCATCGGTGGTTCACTGTATTTTTTTCTGGCCTTTATACCGATGTTTTTGGTGTACGCAGCACAGATCATTGACCCGGCGACATTTACTGCGCTGATTGGTGAAGATTCGCAAATGATTTTGCCGCGCTTGATACTGGATCACACGCCGATTTTTGCGCAAGTACTATTTTTTGGTGCGCTGCTATCCGCGATCATGTCAACCGCAAGTGGAACCTTGCTCGCGCCTAGCATCACGCTGACAGAAAACATTATTCGCGAGATGTTTCCAATGAATGATCAGCAGCTATTGCTAAGTACCCGCATCGTGGTGGTGTGTTTCACTATCGTAGTAACAACGTTTGCGCTGCTTTCACAAGGCATGCCGATTTATGAAATGGTGGGCAATTCTTACAAAGTGCCGTTGGTAGGAGCTTTTGTACCGCTGGTGATGGGTTTGTACTGGAAACGTGCCACCACCCAAGGCGCACTGGTCTCGGTTATGGGTGGGTTAGCATGTTGGCTACTAATGGAAGCATATGGCGGCGATTCGATCTGGCCGCCCCAATTTGTGGGTCTATTGGCCGCATTTTTGGGCATGATCGCGGGATCGCTGCTGCCGCAAGCGGGGCCACTCTCTCCAAGCGAATGACGCGCCCTCGTTAGGGCGGATTGGCTGCAGGATTTATTTGAAAACCCTTTATAATTCAAGGTTTTCAAAATTTTCGCCTTAAGAGAGTCACGATGCCTATCTATGCTTATCGATGTGAAGCCTGCGGATACGCTCGGGATGTGCTGCAAAAAATCTCGGATGCTCCGCTAACGGAATGCGAATCATGCGGCAAGCCTGAATTTAAAAAACAACTGACCGCAGCAGGTTTTCAGCTCAAAGGTAGCGGTTGGTATGTGACCGATTTCCGTAATGGCCCCGGTGGTGCCAAGCCAGCGTCGGGAGCTTCGGAAGGTGGAGCTTCTACCCCCGCGTCGACGGAGGCTGCAAAGTCTGATTCAGCCTCGACTACGACTACGACAAGCACTGACACCAAACCCTCAGCACCGACGACTACCTGATGATTGCACTCATGCGTAAATACTTTATTACCGGCTTGTTGGTGCTGGTGCCTTTGGCCATTACGCTATGGGTACTGAATCTCATCATAGGCACGCTCGATCAATCGTTGCTGCTGTTGCCGCCTTCGCTTAGGCCCGAATCATTATTTGGTTTTAATTTACCGGGTATCGGTACCATTTTGACGCTGGTGATTATTTTTGTTACGGGTTTAGTGACACAAAATTTCATTGGTACGCGACTACTCAATTTGTGGGAATGGCTGTTGCAGCGCATCCCGGTGGTTAATTCTATTTATTCCAGCGTAAAGCAAGTCTCGGATACTTTGCTTTCATCGTCAGGTAATGCATTTCGAAAAGCGGTATTAATTCAATATCCTCGTGAAGGTTCGTGGACGATTGCATTTCAGACGGGTGTGCCGGGCGGCGATGTAAAGAACCACCTTATGGGTGATTACATCAGCGTGTATGTCCCCACCACACCTAACCCAACCTCAGGATTTTTTCTCATGCTCAAGCGCGAAGATTCTATCGAGCTTGCTATGAGCGTGGATGAAGCACTGAAATACATTGTGTCTATGGGCGTTGTCGCCCCTGGTGCGAATAAAAAGCCAGATCAAACAATTACACCCGCTAAGCTCTCCGATCACTGAGCTGTCGCGAGATTCATTAATTCTAGTTACAACGAAACTGAGACTGAACACTATGTCAATGCGTACAAATTACTGCGGCCTAACGACTGAGGCGCAAATGGGTCAAACGGTTAGCCTGTGTGGCTGGGTACACCGTCGTCGTGATCACGGTGGAGTGATCTTTATCGATTTGCGCGACCGCGAAGGTTTGGTGCAAGTGGTGTGTGATCCAGATCGTGCTGAGATGTTTAAAAGTGCCGAGTCTGTTCGCAATGAATTCTGTTTGCGGATAACAGGTTTGGTGCGTGCGCGTCCTGCGGGCACAGAAAATACGGGCCTGACTTCTGGAAAAATTGAAGTCTTGTGTCACGAGCTTGAAGTGCTGAATCCTTCGGTGACGCCACCGTTCCAGCTTGATGACGACAATCTGTCAGAGACCACACGTTTAACGCATCGTGTATTGGATTTGCGCCGTCCACAGATGCAGCACAACCTCATGTTGCGTTACAAAGTCTCAATGGAAGTGCGTAAATTCTTAGATGAGAATGGCTTCATCGATATTGAAACGCCGATGCTCACCAAATCAACGCCAGAGGGCGCGCGCGATTATTTGGTGCCATCACGGGTAAATGCGGGCCATTTCTTTGCATTGCCACAGTCGCCGCAGTTGTTCAAACAGCTGCTGATGGTCGCTAACTTTGATCGCTACTATCAAATCACCAAATGCTTCCGTGATGAAGATTTGCGTGCGGATCGTCAGCCCGAATTCACTCAGATCGATTGCGAAACATCGTTCATGACGGAGCAAGAAATCCGTGATCTGTTTGAAGGCATGATTCGTAAGGTATTCAAAAATACATTGAATGTGGAATTGCCGAATCCTTTCCCCGTCATGAATTTTGCAACCGCGATGGCGATGTATGGCTCAGACAAGCCTGATATGCGCGTAAAACTTGAATTCACTGAATTGACTGATGTAATGAAGGACGTTGAATTCAAAGTGTTCTCAGGTGCGGCGACGATGGAAGGCGGCCGCGTGGTCGGACTACGTG
>JBEDHZ010000219.1:0-5282 GCA_041173845.1 Pseudomonadota bacterium | reverse complement strand
TTTATGCGGCTACTCGATGCGGATAATGAATCCGTAGAAATCGTACTACACGCACCTACGCCATCCATTCCTGTACGATCCACACCTTCAGTACCCAAAAAAAATCCTCCTGCTCCCGCAGAAACACCCGTTAATCCTCCAACGGCAGCGCAGCAGGAAGTGACTCCCATCGCTACGGCGCCACGCGTCGACCAAGCGAACGATACCAATAGCGCTCCTAACAGCGAAACCACAACTCAGGCTCGCACAGAAGGAAATACTACGACCACAGCATCGGTGAATTCCAGCATAACGAATGACACGCCAGAGAAAAAATAGAGAAAAAATCTGAACCTGAAGCAGCGACGGCACTCAAAGCAAATGCACCGCCCTTTTTGTTTGAGCAAGTCAGCTTTCCGCCGTCGGCCGAATTACGTTATAACGCCATAGCCGCTCAGGGGGCTCGGAGCCTATCGGGTAGCGGCAACATCGTATGGCAACACAACGAACAAAGTTACACCATCAAAGGCGAAGCTAGTGCATTACTACTGTCGCTACTTAGCTACCAAAGTAGCGGACAACTTGGCAAAGCTGGCATACTGCCCGACCTGTACTATGAAAAACGGATTGGCAAGTCAGCGACGCAAACACATTTTGTACGTGAGCGTAAAACTATTAGTTTTTCTGCTTTGGGAATCGCACGCGGTGATCCTACTAAGCTGGAAGCAGGTCTAATATTTGACTCTGTCATTGCAGGCAGTAAGGCCGCCGATCATTGGCGTGTACAAGTCAGCGGCAAAGAAAACCTGACGCTGGCGGATGGAACTATCACTGCCTGGCATTTTTTATTAACACCCACAGTCAGTAGTTTTGATTATCAAATCGATTTATGGCTTTCACCAGACAAAGAGTGGTATCCGGTCAAAATCATGTATGCCAATCGCGCGGGTGCGAACCTCACCATGACATTAGAAAAAATTCAAAAGAAGTAGTGCCCATATGAAGAAAAAATTATTACTATCAACTTTAGTAGGTTTCCTATGGTTGGGGTTCGCCACCTTCACTTATGCACAAGAAAAAATCAGTCCGCCACCGTCGACTAAATTAGATTACCTGATTCGCGCTGATCTCCACGGTCTATCACTTGAAGGTAATGGCACGATAGACTGGCAATTCAACTCGCCTAAGTATCGACTGCAATTTGATACACGCAGTCCATTGATTGGATTACTACTTTCAGAGCGAAGCGAAGGTAGCGTTGAGCGCCGCAACTTACTACCTACCAGTTTTTATTCCAAGCGATTTCGCAAAGATCCGACAACAGTGAATTTCGATCGCCAAGCAGGCAGTATTATTTTCCCGGGTGATACGGCAGCGCTGAAACTCGAAGGCGGAGAGTCACCTTGGAAATTTTTCGTGATTGGGCATCGTGGCGGTGAAAGCTGGACGTTTACCGTCGATGGCAAACAACGCTTACGCACCGCACTGGGTGAAGTCGATAGCCTTCATTTAGTGCATTTACCTGCTGAGAATACCAACGCACCCAAAGTTGACATCTGGTTGGCGCAAAGCATGGATTGGCTGCCTGTTCGCATACGCTTCTCCGAAGCGAATGGCGATACGATTGAGCAGACACTAGAAAGGATACAAAAAAAGTGAGCAACTCTGCGCTAGTACTTTTTTCAGGTGGACAAGACTCAGCCACCTGCCTTGCGTGGGCGCTATCGCACTATGAACATGTAGAGACCCTAGGTTTTAACTACGGACAACGACACCATGTCGAGCTTGACCGCAGACCTATCGTTAGTAACTCACTCAGGCAACTGAACCCTGATTGGGATGCTCGACTGGGCATTGATCACCTGCTCGATCTGAACGTATTAAGCGAAATCTCCGATACAGCCTTAACCAGCGATACAAAAATCGCTATGCAAGACAATGGTTTGCCCAATACTTTTGTACCTGGTCGAAATTTATTATTTTTAACCGTAGCAGCTGCACTCGCCTACCGACGTGGCATCACGACATTAGTGGGGGGCATGTGTGAGACAGATTATTCGGGATACCCCGACTGTCGCAATGACACCTTACGCGCACTTGAAAGTGCCTTGCAACTGGGTATGCAGTCGACTATACGTCTCGAAACTCCTTTGATGTGGCTAGATAAATCTGCCACCTGGTCTCTCGCCGATACCTTAGGCGGCACAGACCTCATCGAATTAATACGCACAGAGACGCACACGTGCTATCTGGGCGAGCGCGGTACCTTGCATGCGTGGGGTTATGGTTGTGGAGAGTGTCCTGCGTGTGAACTGCGCGCAAGAGGGTATGAAAAATTTGTGGCTGAATCAAACTCCTAATTCACTATCCTCAGTCACATTTCTAAAGCCCAATAAAAAAGGCGGATGTTCATCCGCCTTTTTACTCATACATTACCGCAATCAAATCACTGTATCGCGCGCATCTCGTATAGGAATGGTTGCATACTTAACTGAGTTAGCGTCATTCCTGTAAATCAAAGGCTTCTCTTGTGCGGCTGCAGTACGAGCATGAAGAACAATTTTTTTCACATCATCATGATGCGGTGATTTGCCACAAACAGGATCAGCGGCTTCAGCATCACCCAATAGCGCATAGGCCTGACAGCGACAGCCACCAAAATCTTTTTCTTTATCGGCACAACTACGGCAAGGTTCTTTCATCCATTCAAAGCCACGATAACGATTAAATGCATCACTGCGATACCAAATGTCTTCTAATTTTTCTTCAGCGACGTTCGGGAATTTCAGGCCTGGTAAAGTTTTCGCTGCATGACACGGCAAAGCCGAACCATCCGCCGCCACCGCCAAAAATACCGAGCCCCAGCCATTCATGCAGGCTTTAGGTTTATCTTCGAAATAATCGGGAACCACAAACAACAGACGTAACTTATTACCTAATTTAGCGCGGTATTCATTCACAACTGCTTCGGCACGCTCTAACTGTTCGCGCGAAGGCATTAACTGATCGCGATTAACGTGCGCCCAAGCGTAATACTGAGTATTGGCTAACTCGAGATATTCCACACCCATCTCTACCGCCATCTCGATGATGCGACCGATGTGATCCAGATTGTATCGATGCAAAACCACATTCAGCACCATCGGGTAATCGTATTTTTTAATGAGCTTAGCAACACGATTTTTCAGATCAAAGGTTTTTGTGCTGGAGAGAAAATCATTCATCTCCTTGGTGGAATCTTGAAATGAAAGTTGAATGTGATCTAATCCCAGCGATTTCATCTTCGAAATACGCTCTTCAGTTAACCCCACACCCGATGTAATTAAATTGGTGTAGTAGCCCAGCTGATGTGCCTCGCCGATCAACTCTTCCAGATCATCACGCACCAAAGGCTCGCCGCCCGAAAAACCTAATTGCGCCGCGCCCATTTTGCGGGCCTGACGCAGCACGTCTTTCCATTGCTCAGTCGAGAGTTCTTTTTTATCTTCCGCGTAGTTCAACGGGTTATAGCAGAACACACAGTGGAGTGGGCAACGATAGGTAATCTCCGCCAGCAACCATAAGGGTGGCGGTATTTGTTTGGTTTCAGTTAAATCAGACAATCCAGCCTCGCTCGATAGCAATTTCAAGAAATCCAGTCACATCTTTCTCTAAACCTGTGGCATTGAATGACTGCTCTATATCAGCAATGATGGCGTGCACATCGCGCTCACCATCGCAACGTTTCAAAATTTCAGAAGCGCTTTGATTCAGTTTCACCATGCCTTCAGGATAGAGTAGTACATATCCTTGCTGCGCTTCTTCGTACTGCATGCGAAACAGTCTAGCCAGTTTAGGTTTTGCGGTTAAATCAGTCATATTTATTTTCTGGATAATTCAGGGGTAGGCTTTCTCAATGGCGTCGGAGATTTGCCAGAGCACATCAAGCTTGAACTGCAAAATTTCCAATGCGCGCTCTTGCTGCTCACGCGTTGTGAAGTAATCTAGCGTCACTTGCAAACCATGTTCGACATCACGCTCAGCGAGAATCACGCGGCTCCGAAAGTAAGCTAAGCCCTCTTCTTTAACCCAAGGATAATGCGTAGGCCAATTCGCCAGACGATCTTTATGAATTTTTGGTGCAAACATCTCTGTTAACGATGAACAGACAGCCTCTTGCCACGGCTTGCTACGTGCAAAATTAACGTAAGCATCAACAGCAAATTTCACGCCCGGTTGTACTTTTTTCAGTGACCATAAATCATCACGCGACAAACCGGTAGCCTCACCTAAGCGCGTCCATGCTTCAATACCACCTGGCTTATCGCCATAACCATCATGATCATGAATGCGATCTATCCATTTGCGGCGCACTTCACGATCAGGGCAATTCGAGATGATCGCTGCGTCTTTTACCGGAATCATCACTTGGTAGTAAAAACGATTAATCACCCAACCACGAAGCTGATCAGGCGTTAATGTGCCTTCATTCATGCGTACATTGAATGGGTGATTGATATGATAATTTTTACCTTTGGCGCGCAGCTGAGCTTCAAACTCTTCGCGACTCCAAGGCATATTTTCTTTCATCGTGACGGGTGCGTTCATAGCGTGATCTCCATACCATCGTAAGCGACTTCGATACCGTGATTCGCCAGCTGTGCGCGTTGTGGCGAGTCTTCATTCAAAATAGGGTTGGTATTGTTGATGTGGATAAGTATTTTTCTTCGAGTACCCACACCATCTAATACTTCAATCATGCCACCAGGCCCTGAAAGCTGCAGATGCCCCATGTCAGCAGCAGTTTTCTGCGTCAGACCCAGAGTAATCATTTCATCGCCGGTCCAGACTGTGCCATCCACTAAAACACAATCTGCTTTTTTCATCGCTTCAAGTACGTGCGGTTCAATCTCACCCAAACCTGGCGCATAGAACAAGGTTTTACCGGTCTCGGTATTTTCAATCAGCAAACCATTGTTGTCGCCCGGTTGCGGATTAGCGCGATGCGGCGAATACGGCGGCGCTTTACTTTTTAATGGCATAGGATGAAAACGAATACCAGCCACTGCAGGTACCTCGATCGCATCAAAACGAGTTTTATCCGCAGACAAACCTTTGATTTCGTGATGATCAACGCCACAGTAGTGCGAAAGTACTTTTGCTAAAGGCAGTCCGTGGTTCAGGTCATCCCAAACAGAATCTGTGCAATACAGATTCATTTTCTTCTTACCTTCGCGCAGCATAAGTAGGCCGGTGATGTGATCAATTTGTGCATCCATCACCATTACCGCAGCAATACCTGAATCACGAATCGCTCGCGCTGG
>JBEDHZ010000218.1:0-3909 GCA_041173845.1 Pseudomonadota bacterium | reverse complement strand
GAGTAATGATTTGGTAGGAAGCAGTGCCGTGGTATCCCAAAGCGGTGTCGCAAGTGCAGGAATCAAATCAGCCTGAATTAGGAACCGTGCCATCTGTCCCGCTAAGCCAGCAGCAAGCAGAACCAGCAAAGCACCCGTTACAGAGAAGAACCAACGCAATGGAATTCGCATTAATCCTAAATACATGATCATGCCTATCACCGCGCCGCCGGCCAGACCTAAAGCGCCGCCGGCAATGATGTCGGTAAGACTGCTACTGCCACCCATAGCCATACCGTGCAAAAACAAAACGCTTTCAGCACCTTCGCGCAGCACAGTTAGTGCAACTAAGATAGCAATGGCTGAAAGCTCACGTTGGCCATCTTTGACTGCTGATCCAAGTTGACGTGCATCGCGCGCTAGTTCAGCGCCATGTGTAGCCATCCAGATCTGGTGCCACGCGAGCATCAGCACTGCAACACCGAGTACAGCGGCATTGAATAATTCTTGGCCGCTACCATCAGCCAATTGAGCAATCGTTTCTGTTAGACCTGCGATGATTGCCGATCCAACTAGTCCAGCCAACACTCCCATCACTAGCCACAGCCCACGACGATCAACGCCGCGCGTGGCTGCAGCAACGATACCGAGTACCAATGCGGCTTCGAGCGTTTCGCGGAAAATGATAATGGCTGGACCAAACATGATGATTTACTCCGCAATGACGAGGCCGCGAGCGGTCGCCTGATTAAATTCACCAAAGAAGGGATATTTGCCTGCTTTGAGAGGGCCGATGAAGATACTGACCTTAGATTTTGGCGCGACGATTTTTTCGCGATTCAATTCATGGCTTTCAAATTCTTCTGGCGTCGCATCTTGGTTTTCTACGATCAGCTTTACTTTTTGTCCTGCGGGTACGCGTACTTCAGACGGCACGAAATGATGATCTTTGATCACCAACGCGACTTCCATGTCAGCGGCCAAGCTGAACAGCGGGGCAAACAGCAAGCTAGCAATAACAAAGCGCAGATTCATGATGAGGGGTTCTCCGTTGTAGCGATTTTTACGAATGATAATAATTCGCATTTAGATTGTCAACTAGTTTTCCTCGCGGGATCGTTTAAGGTCTTCAGTCGCTGTTTTTATGCTAACTAATTGAATTTATTGGATATTTTGTCTAAATGCTAGATCGTCAAGGAGTTCTTCCGGCATCTAATTAAGTGATTCCCCTTTAGAAAAACTAGCGTGGCCGCCAGAAAAACCGCCGGATTTCACCTGTTACACTGGAATCCTGTTTCTATCGGAGTCGTCCATGAATGTAGAGTCGATTGGCTTAATCGTGATATCCGCTATCGCGGGAGCCTTGCTCGCCTGGCTAATCGTCAAGGCTCGTTACGGTCAAGAGTTAGCGACTCGTGGCGAACGCTTACGTCTGCTAGAACTCAATCAGGATGGCATGCGACTTGAGCTGGTTCAGGCTCAACGAACCCATCAACAGTTACATGAGCAGCTAGCCAGTTTGGGGCGCGAGCTTGCAACAGCAACGACTCGACTCGAAGAGGAGCGTCGTCAGGCCGAAGAAAAATTATCTCTCCTGCGTGAAATGAGTGATACCAGCCGCAAAGCACTCACCGATGAATTTAAAAATCTTGCCAATAGTATTTTTGAAGATAAGTCGAAGCGCTTTACCGAACAAAATCTTGAAGGTCTGGGTCAGATACTGACGCCGTTTCGCGAGCGCCTCACTGAATTTAAAACGCGTGTCGAAGAAATGCATCATCAAGATGCGCAGCAGCAGGCCTCACTTAAAACTGAATTGACTCAGTTAAAAGAACTGAATCGTCAGATGACAGAAGAAGCCCATAGCCTTGCCACTGCCTTAAAAGGGCAATCCAAGATGCAAGGTAATTGGGGCGAATTAGTACTAGAAAATGTATTGGCTCGTTCCGGTCTTCAAGCCGATCGCGATTATCGACGCGAAGTCAGCTTCACGACTGAATCGGGCAGGCAGCGGCCAGACGTGATCGTTTATCTTCCACAGCAAAAGCATTTGATCATTGACGCCAAAGTATCCTTGAATGCGTATACCCGCTATGTGAATGCTGATGATGAACTTGATCGTAAAGCAGCACTGCGTGAACATGTCCAAGCGGTATCGGATCGAATTACCGAGTTAGCTGATCGTCGCTACTTTGATTTGGGCGAATTGAATTCTCCGGATATGGTATTCATGTTTATTCCTATCGAATCAGCGTTTGTTGAAGCCATGCGTGCTGATGAGCAGCTATTCCAAAAAGCATTGGAACGTAATGTATTAGTCGCTACACCGACCACTTTATTGACGAGCTTAAATATCGTGCGTCAGTTATGGCGCTTCGAACATCAGAACGCGCATAGTGCAGAGCTGGCAGATAGCGCATCGCAGCTGTATCAAAAATTTCTGGGCTTTATTAGCTCAATGGAAGATTTGGGACGTAAGCTGGATTCAGCCAAAGCAAGTTACACCACAGCCTATTCGCAGCTCTACAGCGGCCGTGGAAACTTGATTAAGCGCGCCAAAGATTTTGAACGTTTGGGCGTAGCCGTGCAGAAGGAATTGCCGCAAGAATTGGTGGACAAGGCCGAGCTGGAATTAGACTATCTTCCTTCTGTTGATGAGCTAAGCAGCGACGATAAAGATAGGGCCGCCTGACAACACGGCTATGAATCACGCTTGATGCATTGCAGCGTGCTTTTTTTTGGGACCCATGACTAAAATCATATCGATTCTTCCTACATGAGGAGGTTGATATGGTCCGAGCATTGCTGTTGCGTTGCCTCAGGTCGTTACCTATCCTGTTGGCAGTTTGTCTGGTTTGCCCTCAACTCGTCAGCGCGCATGCGCTGACCAAGCAAGAGTGTTCTGAGGGGGCTGACTTCATTCGTAATGCCGCGCTTTCACGCGATAGCGGCATGTCTGAAATTTCATTCATGGAAGTCTTTGATAACGATCTGGCGATGCTGAAGTCGATTCCGGCTTCATTGCGTTGGTTTGTTCAAGACGATGATGATGCCGAGTTTCTGCGAGCCGCTCTGCATGAGGTCTTTCGCAAGCCTAACGCACCTGAACGACATGCCGAGCTCTTTGGCGAAGTTTGTCTCCTGCGCGCTGGTGAGTGGCATGGTAAAAGTACGCTGAGAACATAACCCTTTTGCAATTTGTGGTTGGGTGTTGCTAGCGAACTGCAGAGTGGTCTAGTGTGGTTTCAGTGTGCGTTGACCAAAGCGGGTATCTGCAGATATCCGCGAAAGCGTACGCGACCACCCCGTAAAGGTGAACCAACTAAAGCGAAGTTGGGAAAGCGCTTGATGAAGCGCCCGATCGCGATTTGTCCTTCAAGTCGCGCCAGGCTCATGCCTGCGCAAGCGTGGGTGCCGCTCGCAAATGCTAAGTGCCGATTCGGTGTGCGCGCTATATCGAAAATCTCAGGATCATTAAATTGAGAGGGATCACGATTCGCAGCACCGATGCACAGCGTGACTCGCGTCTGTGGTGGCATCACGATGCCGCCGACTTCAACCGTCTCGGTGGTAATGCGATTGCCGAGTTGGTTAGAGCTTTCAAAACGCAGCATTTCCTCAATGGCCGATTTGATCAACTCAGGTTGATTGAGTAATTGCTCACGTTGGCTTGTGTATTCAGCCAAACAAACCAATCCATTGCCGATCAGGTTGGTTGTCGTTTCATGCCCTGCATTGAGTAAAAAAATGCAATTATGAATGAGCTCTTTAGCGCTGAGTTTTTCTCCATCGGCTTCTCCGACTATGAGTCGCGTCAGCACATCTACCTCAGGGTTTCCTGGATGCGCGCGGCGGCGCGCGATCAAGTCATTGAGGTAATCGATAAATTCAGTCACAGCGCGATTGCCACGTTTAGCCACATCCGCACTC
>JBEDHZ010000217.1:0-3922 GCA_041173845.1 Pseudomonadota bacterium | reverse complement strand
AAATATAAGTAAACAAAGTTTTCAAAACTTTGGTAGATTTTTTCGAATTTTTAAATTTTTATGAAGCAATTCATCGGGATTTTTTAGAAAAAAATGAGTTTACAGTCGCACTTAATCACCAATGAAGCGCTTGCTGGCGCACTTGGGCAGACCTTTCTGAAGGTTGCTGCTCAAGTGGTCGAGCTGGAGAAGTCGCGCGTGTTCGCGGGTGAGGTAGCAAAGATGTCAGTGCGAAATTTTGAATATCGTCTTAATTCGATGATTCTTCCTGCATTTGGGCCGCGCTTGATTAGCGAGATCACGGGTGAGCAAATCCATTTGCTGTATCAACGCTTAAGTGCCAAAGGCTTGGCTTCGATCTCGGTCGCACAGTACTTGCAAGACCTTAAAAAGATTTTCAACTATGCCTATGCGCATAGCATGATCGACCGCATACCGTATTTTCCTAAAGTTAAAAAAACCTCTGTGCCCAGAGGTGGTTTCACCGTGAGTGAGTATCGTCAGTTAGTCGTCGCGGCTAAACAGCTATCGTTACTTCAGGCCCTGCCAGTTGATGCGACTCACCGTAATACGGCGGGAGGCGTCTATACGAAGACCGATGGAATACCGATTGAAATTGTATGGGCCATTCGATTTATGGTGAATGGTTTCATGCGGCCTAGCGATATTTTTCATATCAAGCACAAGCATGTTGAAATCGTACGCCGTGAATATGAATATCTACGTCTAACGCTGCCTGAGACTAAGCGTCACAAAAATCAAATTGTTACGTTGCGTCCTGCAGTTAAAGTCTATGAGCGACTGAAGGCGCACATGGCGAAAAATGATCTCGCAGGACCTAATGATTATTTATTTTTGCCGACCATCAAAGATCGCGCTATTGCTGGCCGATTGATTTCGCAGCATTTCAATAAAGTTCTTAATGCGGCAGGTATGAAGCAAGGCTCGCTTGGGCAGCAACGTTCTCTGTACAGCCTACGACATACATCGATTATGTTCAGGCTGCTCTATGGGAATGGCATTGATTTGTTGACGCTCGCGAGAAATGCCAGAACGTCCGTGCAGATGATCGAAAAATTTTATGCATCGAACCTAACCTCAGAGATGAATATTGGTCTGATACAAAGTCGTCGGTCTATGCATTGAGAGAAAGTTCTTATTCTCTGAAAAACTACTTAGTATTTGCCAAGACTAAAAATCACTGTACTCGCTTAAGATCACGGTAGAAATTTTCATGCGGCCCAACCATAAGAAGCTTGAGATTATTTTCGTCAAGTATTCGATAGGCTAACAAACAAAGCAGGCCGCCCATTCGGAATTTGTATACTTGGATACCGGCCAAATCACCGACTTTAATTTCACCAATCTGTGGGTCACTCAAAATAGCTCTAACGGCGCCGTCAAGTGAGGCCTTTTGCTGAGGGTGAAGTTTTTTGACTGTGCGTTCAAAAGTGGGGGTGACAAGTATCCGCATCAGTCGAACTGGTACTCACCCACGGGTTCTTCTTGGTCTGCGATTAGGATGTCGCGTATCAGACTAAACGAGAGGTCTGGGTTGTCTGCTGCGATTTTGCCAATACGAGACCAATACTCAATTTGCTTTGGAACAGAGCGATGTTCGATGCTGGCGTAGAGCTTGGCGCTATCTACCAAAGACTCGGAAAGTTTAACGTTGACGGCCATAGTTAACCCCCATTAAAAGGTTCCATTATAGCCCTATTTGGACCGAAATAAACCCTTGATTAGCGCGCTGAACTTAGACCTCAGACCACAAAGTCAATGCCGGCGCAGATAATAGGAGCATCAAAGACATTCACCGTCCTATGATTTGAGGGCAGCAATGATGGACTTGGTAATACGGGCTGACGCTACCTGCTTACCTTCAACATAAGCGCCGACTTCAATAAACCCCAGCGTTCGTCCTGAGCGCACCACGCGTGCCTCGAGATCACAGCGAGCCCCGGTTGGTACCGGGCGCATCAACGATACATGCAAATCATGAGTCACCGCATGCTGAGCGTCTTGCAGCAGCGGTGCCAAGGCTAAAAATGCCGCTACCTCAAACAGAACGGATACCGCACCTCCATGCAACTGTTCATCAAATGTCGCCAATTCGGGCGTGCTCTGAAAATGTGACTTAGCGACGCCATTGACACTGCCGTCAAACACAATGCCCAAGTAGCGATTGAGTGGGATATCTAAAACGGCGCGCTGACGCGGAAGTAATGGCTGTGAGTTGGACATAAAATCGAAATTAGGTTGATAGCTGTTGGTTACAATAAAAATCACTCAGTAAAATTCGAACGACTTGTTTTATAAAATTTCGCTAATCTCAATTAAATTGTTATCAGGATCTCGGAGATAAACAGAATTAATTTTCGCTGTGGCACCCGTACGAATAACAGGTCCTTCAATAATTGGCCACTGTTCTTTTTCTAGCTTAGCTATCACGTCGACTAATGGGCGATCAGCAATGAAGCACAGATCAAGCGAGCCAGGAGTGGGTAAATCGGCCTTGGGCTCGAACTCTTTTCCTTTGATATGAAGATTAATTTTTTGATGTCCAAACTTGAAGGCTTTGCGTTCTATAGCCGGATTGCCAGCTAAAAAAATATCGAGTTGCATGCCCAATACGCGCGTATAGAAATCGATGCAGTCCTGTTCATTGGCTGTGGTCAGTACAAGATGGTCTAGGTGATCAATCATTTTGTTTTCGCAATCAAAGAAAGTGCTTTGTATTATAAAGAGACTTTCTATAGCGATAGATGGATATTGCTTCGCATAGATGAGTGAGCTTAGATTCGAGAGGCAGTACCCGCCTTCCAAATAAGTGGTGAGCAGTTCAAATCGCGTAAACTAGAGTCAGCTAAAGCGTAAAAAGTGATGGTTTTTGGCCAAGTTTCATTCTTGGCTAACTCGCATCCCTTTTCGCTATTTCAGCTGTTATATTCAAAATTCATTAGGAAAAACCATGTCACATATTGCTGTTGTTTATCACTCTGGTTATGGTCACACAAAACGTATGGCGGAAGCAGTTGCTGCGGGTGCGAATGCTACGTTGTACGCTATCGATGCGGAGGGTAATCTGACTGACGCTCAGTGGGAAGGATTAGCTAAAGCCGATGCGATCATCATGGGTAGCCCTACTTACATGGGTAGCGTGACTTGGCAATTTAAGAAGTTTGCCGATACGTCATCTAAAGTATGGTTCACGCAAGGTTGGAAAGATAAATTGTTCGCTGGCTTTACTAACAGCGCAACCATGAATGGCGACAAACTCTCAACGCTGCATTACTTATTTACGCTGGCTATGCAGCACGCCGGTGTGTGGGTTGGAACTGGCATGATGCCTAGCAATGCTAAGGCAGCGCAGCGTAATGATATTAACTATGTCGGATCGTTCAGTGGTGCGATGGCACAATCGCCATCGGATTCAAGCCCTGACGAAATGCTTCCAGGCGACTTGGAAACAGCACGTTTGTTTGGCAAGCGTGTCAGTGAAACTGCGGCTCGTTTGAAATAAATAAAAAATAGATGCGAAAAAGGGAAGTGTGCCACTACTGGGCAAACTTCCCTTAGTTACAGCATCACAAATGCACGATGCTGTATGCAGTGCATTTTAATTATTTGCGCTTAAGAAGCGTCACTTCGCTTGCTACCCACCAAGCAAATTTAAATTTACTGATTATTTGCTGCCTTTGGGTGGACGTCCGCCACTCTTAACACATTCGTCCATTGTTTTAAACGCAGTGAAGTTTGTGGTTTGCTTGTAAGAAGGGCTCGATTTGTCGTGGCAGATGCCGCTGTCTGATTTTTTCACCACTGGCTCTGCCGCGGCAGCAGAGGCTGGGGCGCGACCACCGCTCTTGATGCATTCGTCCATTGAGCCAAAGGCAGTGAACTTTTTGGTGTTGCTGTAAGA
>JBEDHZ010000216.1:0-3990 GCA_041173845.1 Pseudomonadota bacterium | reverse complement strand
GACCTGCTTTATCTTGCATGACCACATCCACGCCCCACTGCTGCGCTTTTGCAATGACGCGATCTGCAGGTGTCATAAAAAATACTTTGGTTAAGGCATCGGCCAAAACGCAACTAGACGCTAGGACGGTTACCGACGACCACTGAGCGGGTGAATAACCCGTGTGAGGGTTCAGAATATGATGGTAGCGATGATCTTGGCTAAAAGTGGTGTGTGCATCCGATGATGTCGCCATGGCACGGCCATCGCTAATGATTATCGGTGCGCTAGCACCCTGCTGATTTACTGAAGCCTGCAAGGTATTTTTTGTATCCGATTTTTTAAGTGAAGCTGCACTTTCTATACTCAGACTCCAAGGCTTATCATTCGGCGCGTTACCTAATAATGCTGTTTCGCCGGCATCGACCAAGGCATGCTGAATACCATGTGCTCGTAAGGTGGCGCGCACTCTATCAGTGGCATAGCCTTGAGCAATTCCATTGAGGGATACGCCCATACCTGCTATTTGCAAATTCACTGCATCGGGTGTGACTTGCACCGCACGCCAATTCACTAATTTACGTGCGCGTTGAATTTCAAGTGAGGTAGGCTGACTTTTTTGTGATGCCGCCTTAGACCAAATGTCCCACAACGGCTGCATGCTGGCATCGAAGGCACCTTGGCTTTGTCGCGCTATATGTTCAGCAATTTTTAAGACTGCTAATAAATCAGTATCCGGATTTTTCAACGAACCTAAGCGATTCAAACGACTCAGATCACTTTCAGGATCAAACAAACTCATCTGACGCTCAATGCTACGAATCACTTGCACAGCAGCCGCTAGGGCTTGCTCGAGTTGATCAGTATTTTCATGGGCTGCTTTAATCCACAAAGTCGTTCCAAATCCAATCAGCGCGCGCTCACGCCAAATCAACTTGTCTGACTTACTCACCAAAGTGGAATGCGCTTCTTTAGCTAACAGGTTGCCCGCTGCTGCCGCACCCAACAGTCCCCAACCCCAACGTAATATCTGACGTCGCTGCATCATGTTCTACCTACCTCTGTAATTGTAATTATTCGTGACCCTGTTTTGCGCTCTTGTATCAACGGAAAACAACGCTGATCATCCTGGTAAATTGCTACACAATCCAAACATTGAAAACACTCACTATACGTGATCGCACCTGAGGGAGTGATCGCCTGATACTCACAGCGATGGCGACATGACTGGCAAGGTGTTCCACATTCTTCTCGCCGCGGTATCCACGACCAGCGCTGCAACACATTCACCGCTGCAAGCGCTGCTCCTAGTGGGCAAACATAGCGGCAATAACCACGATACACCACCACACCCAAGGCCAAACAGGCAACAGCCCAGAGTATATAAGGCCACTCGCGCATAAAGTAAAAACTAATCGCTGTTTCAAAGGGCTCGATTTTTACTGCGAGTTCAGCAAAGGACGGTGCCACGAAAATTGAACCTATTATGCTTGCCAGCACAAGATACTTGATCCATTTGAGTTTGGCGTCTAACGCTGTATGCAGGCGTCGCTGATGTATGCCGACGGTATTGGCAATCATGCTGATTAATTCTTGCAGTGCGCCGAATGGACACAACCAACCACAAAATGTGCTGCGTCCCCAGACTAATAAAGTACCTAGCGTGAAAATCCACAGAATCACTGTCATGGGATCATTCAGCAGAAAACTCAAATCGCCGCCACCCGATATCGATTCGACAGCCGCGGTCACATTAATAATAGTCAGCTGCCCCTGCGCAAACCAACCAATAAAACCTAGCGTAAAAATAAGATAAGTTGTGCGCAGTAATTTTAATCGACGACTCGTCGCACTAACACGCTTTTGTGCAATAAGACCCGCAGTCAACAGCAGTAAGCCTACGACTAATGTAGCAATTTCTGCCCAACGCTTTTGCCAGACTTTCATCCAATCTAAAGCCAGCCAATCGGTGTCGATAAAGTCATAGTACTTCGCGGGCCAACCATTGAAATCATAAGGCAAGGGGAATTCCCTTCTTTCCACACGCGTAAGAACGAAGTTTGTTCCAAATTGACGCCCCAGTTTAAAAATTAATTCAAATGGCTTGGTAGGTTCGAGCGGCGTTGATTTATCAACGACCAAAAAATACGCCTTCATTTTTTGCGGTGTATTCGCTGGCGAACTATCATTTTGACGATTCAAACAGCGTGGATCACCCGTCGCAGATGTGCAATTAATCACCGTAGCTTGATCGGAATTTTCGGGTGGTGGTGCTATCGGCGGCTTTGTAACATAGCCAGGTACTTTTAAGCCTTTGTCATACGGCAAAACAGTAGTTTTCAAAATCTTGCCGTTTTGTTTAACGATAAATGGCAGATCATCTGCAACTCTCAGTGCTAATTCATTGACTCCAGCAAATGGACCACTCTCGGTCACCAGCAAAGCTTGAGCTTGTCGGCGGCTACTACTCAGATAACGCCATCCTTCGCTGTCGAGCAAATTGCGACCTATCGATGGCAAACTGATTAATGCTGTGTGAAATATTAATGCGGGTTCGCTAGGCTTAGTTGCAGCGAGCGCATCGGCATCAGCGGATCGCGTATTCGCAAAGGCACGCGCAAAATCTCCTCTCGTAAACGTCGTTGTACTAACCATGCCACGCGAGACCATCACGTCCCACGTGAGTGGCTTGTAATGTTCGCCAGAAGAGCGTCGCCTAGAGGCACTGCCCGTATCGGTCATACCCAATTTACCCATGGCCACCATCGCAGCAGACACCACGATACTTTGATCGATAGCTTTTACCGAAACGGTGCCGTGATTGACGCCTTGCAAATCAGCCGAACGCTCATCTCTGACTGTCGGCGTTGTGTGATCATGAACTTGAATAGAGTGCTGCAAAGACAAATCAATATATTGAGAAGCGAAATTGCCGAGTCGCGTAGTGCCGGTAGGGTTATTGAAAAAAGGTTCTTTGTGATCGACTAGGCGAACATCCATGAAGCCGCCTGTCAAATCCATTGCGACCAACACATCGAGGGGTTTGCCGCTATAGCCGCGTATTGGCTTGAAATCAATTGACTCAAAGGCATAGCCCTTCAAATCAGGCTTGCCAGCAGATGCAGGATTTTTTGCAAAAAGGGGATACACAGGCATGCCCGCCTGAACTTCACCAACGATATATTGGCCGTCGAGAAGCTTCTCTATGTCTTGCCGGTTAAGTAAACCCGCATGTGCTTGCGTGAACAAACACTCCAGAGCCAGCAACGCGATCCCGACAGCGCCCCAAACGCGACGGTTCATTGTTTTAATTGTTTTAATTTCGACTCAAAATCGCGCTGGATGGAGCAATGACCGACCCAAACAATCCACCCTCTAAACGCGAACTACAATGAATCTACCATGAACCCTAAGCGATCAGTCCTGCAATTCATACCAATCAGCAGAAATCATTGGAAATGATTTGAAAAAATGATTCTATTTTGATTACATCGCTTTATTAACTGGCAACCACAGCCGCACTGCCATAGGCAACACCATGATTCCAGCTATTGACATACTCAGCGATGGACACTGTGCCGAGACTATTCATGCGCTCGTCAAAATACTCAAACAGTCGTCCGTCGGTTGCCGTCATCGATAACAGTATGGTTCCACCCAGAGCGCCACCATGCTCGTCGTGAGGATGGGCGTCGGCTGCAGCCAATGCGTAGTCCCCCTTCTTACGATGAACAGCTTTCGTTGTTCCATCGGGCAGCTTTTCAATTAAATGCTGCTCCCCCTCCAACACTAACGTCACAGTGGAAGCAATATGACGATGCCTTCTGCAATGACCACCCTCACCATAGCGTAAAAGCATGTCAAGGCGTCCACTAGGTAAGTCATAACCGAGCAAGCTGTATTCAAAATCAACCAAAAACCCTTCGCAACTGGTATCTCTTACACGTCGCCATTCGACAGTGTCAAAATCAAAGCTGGCAGAAACAATAGGCATTCGAAATCCTTAGTAAG
>JBEDHZ010000215.1:0-4511 GCA_041173845.1 Pseudomonadota bacterium | reverse complement strand
ACATCGAACTGCGACTTATAAAAAACATGAAACACTACATTAGACCCTCACATCTATTGGAGACTTTTCTGTTCAAGCCATAGCGCAGGTTCTTTCGTAACTTTGAAATTTTGAATTACTAAAAAATTAGCTTTTCTCGTAGGCCCTACTGTTCTACTTCCACTGCTTAACCAACCAATCAATATTTCCTATCCGTCGATACCAGGTACTTCCTCCACCATCTACAACATCCTGCATTTTCAAATTGCCGGCAAACACCACAATCTTTGCATCTTCAGGAATAAATGGATCGTGAAAATAACTTCTCCAGTAGCGTGGTATGCAATGATTTTTAAAACTAACACACCATTCCTTGGGCCAGTAGTTAAGCAGACCGCGCTTGCCTAATTCATGACTCATAAATTGCTGCGAAATCTTGAATGAACTTTGCGCTGCAACGGGATCGCGCACGAATTCATCCAAAATATCGCTGTGAGCACCCATCTCCATTTTAAAAACCGAAGAATTACCTACACTGTTTGAATAGGTCCATATCGCGAATGATGACGAATTTTTCAGGATGATCAAAAAATGGCTCAAGCCGATCTACAACGACTAAATCTAAGTCCAGAAAGAGCGCGGTACCTGTTAAACCAAAAACATCTTTACCTAGTAATGCTAGTTTTCTCCATCTCAGATCCTGATGCTGAGGCGGCAAACCCAAGCTGGGTAGCGGGAAAACTTCAATACCCTCTTCAATACCTGTAGCGTCGTCGGTGAAACAAATAAAACGATGCGGGTAACTCAAATTACGAGCAACACCATTACGTAAACGATTAACGTATTCTGGACCATAGGCTTTACCCCACTTCATGCAAAGGACAAGCACGGGCTGTGATCGCGTGTTCAAATAAAGCTCCTACCTACTTTAGAAATACGGGATTCGTAACAGCCATTAGCGCTCAACTTAGTTAATAGCAAATAGCACATAGCTTCCGGATGAATAAAGCGGCTTACCGCATTGACTAATCTTATCCGACTGCATCTGATTTACCGCCAGCACATGATTTACATTGAGCTGCTTGATCGAGTCACATTTTCCCTCATAAATTTCGCGCTTAAGTAATATCCGCTTATACCAAAGCGCAATCTCGTAACGTGTTGTTGGCACAAACTTCCAACTGACTAAGGTAGGTCGATCAATCAATTGTTCAAAATTCATTGAGTTGAGCGGTTTACCCGAGCTTTCAGGTATCAACATCACCGTACCCTCTGGGGTGTTTGTGCGTATCCACTGAATTAATTCTTTTTCTTCACCACCCATACTACTCATCAAACTATCTGGCGAGCTACGTACCATGCCTGGTAACTTAATTACCAAGGCTCCCACTGCCACGAGAAGAAATAGACTGGTAACTATCTTTAATCGTTTCTCATTGGAGGCTAGCCAATGTTTACTCACCGCATCGAACAAAACCAACAAGCACAAAAGATAAATGAATGATGCGGGGCGGAATAAATAAAATTTTCCAAGTAGCTGTGTATGGCGATCAAACCATGCGACGACCAAGGCAGCTACTAAATAAAGATGTAAGCCACCCACCCAAAACACAAAATTGGAATTCCAAAATATTTGTCGACGCTTGACCAGATATAAAAATCCTGAAAAGAGAAGAAAAAAAACAAAACCACCCGTCCACCGAAAATGTCCCTCTTTAAACGGAGCGATATGGTGAGGATTACGTATATCGGAATAAATTTGGTCGATAGTAAATTCTAAACCTGATACATCAGGCGGTGGCAGCAGTTTATTTTCGTAGATCAAAAGCCCGATCATAGGCAGTACTAGCACGGTGAAACCAAGCACGCCCAGCACTAGTTGTTTGCGATTGTGACCATTCATGAAGAGGTAAACAAATAAAGCACCCGCCCAGAATCCACCGACTAAAAAATGAAAGTAAGTTGCGATCGCTAACAGCACAACTGAAGGTACGAGTCGACCTTGAATTACCAAACCTACTGCTAACATTACCAAAATGTAAGCGAATACCTTACCTTCGCTACCACCGAATATCCACTCACCCGCGAAGTAAGTTTGATGACCAACGACCAGAAAAAAGATCAATGCAAAGCAAGCTGTTAAGGCTTCTATTCGCAACGCTCGCGTCATTTTTACGTAGGCAATAGATAAGCCGATCATCAGCACAAAGCGCGAAATGAACCATGCCAAATCTAATCCCAGATAGCGATCTGCTAAACCCATCACTATATCGGTCGCTATCTTAGATAACTGATGGCTGTTGACAGCATACAGCTCAGTGAACGGTCCTGGATCGAGATGATGCTTCGCTAATGCAAAGTAGTTCAGCTCATTGCCGGTCCAGGCCAACGGATACATCACAGGCAAGGCAATTAAACAAGTCAAAAAGACTTGCCAAATAAAATCGTGTTCTCTACTACGATTTGAGATGACGTTCATCGACCAATCTTTGCTGGAGGTTTAACTAGGATGAGTATTATGTTTCTTCTTGATCGGACTTTGGCGTTCCGTCTGGATGAATGTACTGGTTAAGTCCAAGCTCGGTCCATTTTAATTTGAGCCTACGCGTATTGAGTCGTATACGCTCGCTATTGGCCTGCATTTCAGGAGTGACATAGCCACGACCATGATCGAGATGAACGCAGATAGTGGAATAGCGGATTCGCTTTGCTTTTACGCCAGAATGCCGCAAGCGCCGACCGAACTCAGCATCTTGTCCACCGTACTGCATATTTTCATCAAAGCCATTGACCGCGATGGCCCATTTTTTATAACACGATGAATTATGGCCATTCCACGAAGCTTTAATAGGAAGCCGATTCAATACGTCGCCCAACTGGCCTCGTGAAGAAAGCTTAAGGCTACTGATACCAATGTTCATACCTTGTTGGCGTAGCCAATCAGCTGAAAATACCCGTTGGCTAGCCACATCATCTTTTGTGATGGCTTTGCTAATAGCCAAGGGTAACTTGAAGTAGCCTCCGGAAAGGTAGCAATTTTCATCTGCGTGACGCAGGTGTTCAGCAACGAAGTCTTCGCGCGGTATGCAATCGCCATCAGTAAAAATAAGATAGTCGCCCTGTGCCGCTGCAATCGCTTTATTTAAGATTCGACTTTTTTGAAATCCATCATCCGGTTGCCAGACATGACGTATCGTCAGCGGAGAGTCAGCTCTAAGACGCGCGATGCGCTCGCGTGTGTCGTCTCGAGAACCATCGTCCGCAATAATGATTTCGAAATCGCGCTCGGTCTGAACAAAAAATCCCCACAGGACTTTTTCCATCCAATCAGGTGAGTTATACGTCGAGAAGATAACGCTGGTTTTCATGCGGATCCTGGGCCTGCCAAAATAATGATTACTTACGGCCGGACCCTTGAATGCCATGCCGCGGCGCATTTAATGCAGATGCAAGGCGTGTGTGAAAAGAGTGGAGATTATACAAAATCAAGCACTATGCCTTGCTAAATTTTACCTATGCTTCCCAGATCGTAAATCTACTGACCAGATTATCCTACTGCATTAGAATGCCAGCACTTATCCCGTTTTCGTCAGACAGCCGCCTCATATGATTCAAAAAAAAGTCATCATTTGTATTAATTGGGGCACCAAGTACGGCCCGCCCTACATCAATCGACTGTATGCCATGGTGGCACGGAATATCACGCCGCCGTTCGAGATGGTCTGCTTTACTGACAATGCGGCAGGTATTCGCCCTGAAGTCCGCTGTGAAGAACTACCCCCACTCGATGCCCGTCTTCCAGTCGGCACGCCAGGCATCTGGCAAAAATCACGACTCTGGGGACCCAAACTAGCAGACCTGGAAGGACCGGTTTTGTTTATGGATCTGGATCTGGTCATCACCGGTAATCTCAATGGATTTTTCGAGTATGGCGATCCCGAGAGTGTCGTACTGTGTAGAAATCAGTTAGCTTCGCTCGGTCGCTTTGGCCAGTTCGAGCGCATGGGTCAAACATCGGTATTTCGTTTTCCGGTTGGGAAGCTCTACCCGCTGCAGCAACAGTTTGCGAGCAATCCACAAGCCATCGCAGATAAATACCGTTTTGAACAACGCTTCGTTACAGCGAACGCACCCGGCGGAGTGAAATTCTTTCCCAAAAATTGGATTGCTCATTTCAGACAGAATTGTTCCATCACATTCCCGTTTAATTTTTTCTTCCCGCCGCGAATTCCAAAAAATGCACGAATCGTGATTTTTCCTGGCGATCTGCTTCCTACTCATGCGATTGAAGGACGTTGGGGGCCACGCGGATTATTGTTTGATTCGAGGTTGCGCTATATCGCTGAAGTGTTATCACCAAAATTTAAAGGAAATCGCTTTTCTACCCTGCGACATTTCATTTTACCGACTCTCTGGGTAGAGGATGTTTGGCGCGAATAAAATTATCGTATGCAGCAAATTTGCAATAGCTTTAGCTGCAACCCAGATTAGGAATTTTCTGCAAACTGCAAATGATATAAATGGGCATAAAC
>JBEDHZ010000214.1:0-3991 GCA_041173845.1 Pseudomonadota bacterium | reverse complement strand
GACATGAATGCGCCGATGGCGAATTTGCCGGTTGTTATTTTCCAGTTTGCTATGAGTCCTTACGATAACTGGCGCGAGCTGGCGTGGGGCGGTGCTTTAATCATTACGTTCAGTGTTTTAGCGCTAAATATTTTCGCTCGCGTAGTGGTTCGAGCCGGCAAAAACAACGTTTAGGGATATTTATGAATACTGTCTTGCTTGGTGACCCGCCCGAAGCTTCAGTGCATGAGTCTGTAACCATTAAAGTTCAGGATTTGAATTTCTTTTATGGTTCATTTCAGGGTTTAAAAAACATTCAGCTGGATGTTTTCGATAAAAAAGTCACAGCATTTATCGGCCCCTCTGGCTGCGGAAAATCGACCCTGCTTAGAACGCTTAACCGCATGTACGATTTGTATCCGGGTCAGCGAGCAGAAGGTTCGATCATTTACAAAGGTCGCAACATCCTAGACAAAGATGTCGATGTGAACGTCCTGCGCGCCAAAATCGGTATGGTTTTTCAAAAGCCCACTCCGTTCCCGATGTCGATTTATGAAAACATCGCCTTTGGTGTTCGTCTTTATGAAAATCTCCCTAAGGGTGAAATGGATGAGCGCGTAGAATGGGCGCTCAACAAAGCTGCCTTGTGGACTGAAGTTAAAGACAAATTAAATAAGAGCGGTCTCTCATTGTCAGGTGGACAGCAGCAGCGTTTGTGCATTGCGCGCGGCGTGGCAGTTAAGCCCGATGTCTTGCTACTCGATGAGCCAACTTCTGCTCTGGATCCAATTTCAACCGTCAAGATCGAAGAACTGATCAGTGAATTAAAAGACGATTACACGATCGCTATTGTGACCCACAACATGCAACAAGCCGCTCGCTGCTCTGATTTCACAGCCTATATGTATTTGGGTGAATTAGTCGAATTTGGCGAGACAGATAAAATCTTCCTGAATCCAAGCAAAAAAGAAACTCAGGATTACATCACCGGACGTTTCGGTTAATTTTTTTAATTACTGCGACGGACACAGGAGATCAGCATGCCTAGCGAACACTCATCGAAACAATATGAGCTCGATTTGGAAGGTATACGCTCGCGCGTTCTGCAGATGGGCGGTATGGTCGAAAAGCAGTTTCACGATGCTATGAACTGTTTTCGTACCCTCAATGTTCATGAAGCAGAGCGAATTATTGCGGCCGATATTGAAGTCAATCAGATGGAAGTTGCATTGGATGACGCCTGTAGTCACTTGATTGTTAAGCGCCAACCAGCAGCAAATGATTTACGTACCGTCATGGCAACTATCAAGGTTATTACGGATCTTGAGCGTATTGGTGATGAAGCTACAAAGATCGCTCGAGCAGCCAGTGCGATACACCAACGGGGCTTGGTGCCCATAGCGCATGAAGATATTGTGCGTGTGATGGCAACCTCGGCGGGTCGTCAGCTGCATGATGCCCTGGACGCTTTCGCTCGTATGGATCAGAAACAAGCCACGCGCCTGATCGTAGGCGACGAAGAAATCGATCATGAGTATCGTGCTGTTATGCGTAATGCCGTGACCTTCATGATGGAAGATCCGCGCACCATTTCATCAGCACTCGATACAGTATGGGTTGCCAAAGCTATTGAACGTATTGGTGATCATGCCAAGAACATCGCAGAATATGTGATATATATTGTCGAAGGAAAAGACATTCGACATACTGATTATGCAATTTTGCAGCAAGCTTCCCAATAAACTAACTCTATCTTGTCATGGCTAGCCGTTCTTCACCTATTTTGCTGGTGGAAGACGAGATGCCTATCGTCGAGCTCATGAGCTTTGCGCTCAGGTCCGCAGGCTGGGAAGTCGATTCAGTTCAAAACACCGCCGATGCGTGGAATTATCTCCAGCAGAAGCGTCCTCAAGTCATTCTTCTCGATTGGATGTTGCCAGATCAGTCAGGCCTGAGATTGTTGGCGCGTATTCGTTCAGACCGTAATTTCAGTACTTTGCCCGTGATTATGGTCACAGCTAAAGGCATGGAAGAGGACAAAATTGCCGGGCTTGATCAAGGGGCCGATGATTACATCACCAAACCTTTCTCGCCTCGTGAATTAGTCGCTCGAATTAAGGCGCTAATACGTCGTAAAGCCCCCGAACATGCTGAGCTTGAGATGAGCATGGGTCCTTTGACAGTTGATCCAGTTAGTTGTCGTGTCAGCGTTGACGACGCCCCGATAGACATTGGCCATGCCGAATTCAAATTGCTTAAATTTCTTATCGCTCACCCTGAGCGAGTGTTTTCGCGCAGCCAGCTACTCGACAAAGTCTGGGGCGATCATGCGGTGCTGGAGGAGAGGACGGTGGATGTCCATGTCCTGCGCTTACGCAAAGCCTTAGGTAAAGCGGATTTCCTCGTCAAGACCGTTCGTAGTGTAGGCTACATGCTGTCTGAAAAATAATTCCTTTTTTGTATGACTTCAAGAACCTTGTTCTGGATTCCTGTAATGGTCCGGCTGGTGTTGCTATTGGCTGCTGGATTCACTGGTTGGGCCGTCTGGGATTTCACCCGAGGGTTGGCGATAGCATTTCTGATCCTCCTCGTTCTGATCTTTGTTCAGCTGCGCTACATGTATCACTTGTCGCTTTGGTTAGACAGACCCGAAGAGGTCAAACTCAAAGATGGTTGGGGATCATGGACCGATATATTTGCCAAGCTCTATCGTCTGCGCCGCGACGATCAAAAAAGTCGAGCTGAGCTAGCCGAGTGGTTGTCGCGTTTTCGTGAAGCTATGAGTCAGTTGCCTGATGGCGTAGTGATCATGGATGATGTGTTATTTCTCGAGTGGTGTAATCCGGTTGCTGAACGACAGTTAGGCCTGAGTCTGAAATCCGACAAAGGTATGCGAGTCACCAATCTAATTCGCAGCCCTGAATTCATCGACTACATCATTCTGGCTCACTATGAAGAGCCGCTGAGCTTAAATATCAATGGCCGTAAATTGATCATTAGACTCATTCCTTTTGAAAATCGTCGACAAATTTTAGTGACGCACGATATGACTGAATTTGATCGGTTAGATCAAATGCGGCGTGATTTCATTGCCAATGCTTCGCATGAACTGCGTACTCCGCTGACGGTTATCAATGGTTTTTTAGAGATTGCCAATTCGGAACCCAACTTAGATGTAGCCTCTCGTGAGCAGCACATCAAACTGATGGTCGAACAGGGTAAGCGTATGCAAAATCTCATTGAAGATATGCTGGTGCTAACCCGCTTGGAATCGATTGATTATCCGGTGCGAGACGAATTTGTAGATATTCGTCATTTGCTTGATGAGGTACTTATTGAAGCGCAAGCTTTATCAAGCAATAGACATAAGATTTCTCTGGTGTGTGATGGGCCAGATGTTTTGGGCGGTACAGAAGAGTTGCGTAGTGCCTTTAGTAATTTAGTGTCGAATGCGATTCGCTACACACCCGACGGTGGCGAGATAGCGATTTCTTGGCACAAAAATAGTCAAGGCCCAGCGTTCTCGGTTAAGGATAACGGCATCGGTATCAAGCAAGAAAATCTGGCGCGATTAACTGAGCGTTTTTATCGTGTTGATAAAGGCCGTTCGCGAGAGACACAAGGTACAGGTTTAGGTTTGGCTATCGTTAAACATGTATTGATGCGACACAACGCCCGTCTGCTGATCGAATCCGAATTAGGTAAAGGTAGTGTTTTCACCATTCAATTTCCAGAATCTTTAGCACCATCTAAAGCGGCTTGATTAACACACCAATTAATAGTAGATAAGTCAAACGCAAAATTAAGTAGCGGTCATGGAAAAAATAATGATGTTTGAGCGCGTATTCTTGGTGAAAATTCTTGCCTTGTTTGTCTTTTTTTCTCCGATTGCTAATGCAAAAAGTTTTCAGTTCATGGCGATAGGTGATACCTCCTATGTTTCTACTAGTCAGCTTGATCAGTTGGTTGAACGTATAAATAATCAACCTACTCGTTTCACTATTCATGTAGG
>JBEDHZ010000213.1:0-3997 GCA_041173845.1 Pseudomonadota bacterium | reverse complement strand
GCCGAAGTTCAGGTGCCGATCGCGATTGAAACGGACGCTTTACAAACACTAGGAACGCAGCAAGTCGTTTTTGTGCGAACCGATACAGGTTTTAAAGCCCATGCAGTAAAGCTAGGTCTAAATGATGGCAAGCATGTAGAAGTACTGGAGGGGCTCGCAGCCGGTGTTCGCTATGCCGCTAAGGGTAGTTACATTCTCAAATCGGAATTGTCGAAGCTGACAACCGAAGATGGCTATTAAGCGGGGCGGCACACATCATGTTTGAATCACTGATTCGTTTTTCTATCGCGCAGCGCATGCTGATCTTGCTGCTAGCGGTAGGTGTCGCGATTGCTGGCATCTATAGCTATGAACGTTTGCCGATTGATGCCGTACCTGACATCACTAATGTGCAAGTACAGATCAATACCATGGCACCGGGTTATTCACCGCTAGAAGCAGAGCAGCGCGTGACTTATCCGCTAGAGACTGTGATGGCCGGTCTGCCAAACTTGCAACAGACGCGTTCATTATCGCGCTATGGTCTGTCGCAAGTGACCGTTATCTTTAAAGAAGATACCGATATATTTTTTGCACGCCAGCTAGTGAATGAACGCATTACTCAGGCACGCGACAAACTTCCGGCTGGCTTAACCCCTGAAATGGGTCCGATTGCAACGGGCCTGGGTGAGATTTATCTGTGGACAGTCGAAGCCAGCGCTGAAGCTCGCAAAGCAGATGGAACAACCTATACCGATACTGATTTGCGTGAGATTCAAGATTGGGTGATTAAGCCACAGTTGCGTAACGTACCCGGTGTGACAGAAATTAATTCTATTGGTGGCTACGTCAAGGAATACCAAATTGCGCCAGACCCTGAGCGGTTAGCATCACTCGGCGTATCGCTCGCTGATTTGGTGAGTGCTATCGATAGTAATAATCACAACCGAGGTGCAGGTTACATAGAAAAACGTGGTGAGCAATACTTGGTGCGTGCACCAGGGCAGCTGCGTAATGTAGAAGATATACGCGATGTCATTATCAAAAATTCAGCGGGTGTGCCTGTACGTGTACGCGATGTAGCTGAAGTGGGTGTTGGGCAGGAATTACGAACAGGCGCAGCGACAGCAGATGGAAAAGAAGTCGTGCTCGGTACGGTTTTTATGCTGATGGGTCAAAACAGCGGCGTTGTATCCGAAGCGGTAGATCGCAAGATGGCAGAGATTAATCGCAATCTTCCCAAGGGCATTCGTATTATCACGGTATATGACCGAACCAATCTGGTAGAGAAGGCGATTCGCACCGTGCGCAATAATTTGCTCGAAGGTGCGATCTTGGTGATTGTTGTGCTGTTTGGATTTTTGGGGAATTTGCGGGCTGCCATTATCACGGCGGCCGTGATTCCTTTATCGATGCTGTTTACCTTTACTGGAATGGTTCAGTATCAGGTCAGCGCCAATTTAATGAGTTTAGGCGCACTCGATTTTGGCATCATCATCGATGGTGCCGTTGTGATTGTTGAAAACTGTATACGTCGACTGGCGCACTCGCAGTTGACGCTAGGGCGCACGCTCAGTCAGGAAGAACGCTTCGCTGAAGTGTTTGAAGCCTCCAAAGAATCACGTCGCCCGCTTTTGTTTGGGCAAGTCATCATTATGGTGGTGTATCTACCTATCTTTGCTTTGAGTGGTGTAGAAGGAAAAATGTTTCACCCTATGGCGTTTACCGTGGTGGCTGCGTTATTAGCAGCGATCGTTCTTTCGGTGACGTTTGTTCCTGCTGCGGTAGCGACGTTTGTCACTGGCCGCGTCAAAGAAAAAGAAAATATATTTATGGTGGTGGCCCGTCGTTGGTATAACCCCATGTATGACTACGTAATGTCGATCAAACCGGTTGTGCTCAGCGTGGCGACGGTAGTGATTATTTTGAGTGGATTACTCTTGATGCGTATGGGTAGTGAATTTGTACCTAACTTAAATGAAGGTGATCTCGCTTTTCAAACGATACGTGCTCCGGGTGTGAGCTTATCGCAAGCTGTTGAAATGCAGCAGCATATTGAAAGCACGCTAAAGAAAAAATTTCCTGAGATAGATAGAGTATTCACACGTATTGGTACCGCTGAAATTGCTACCGACCCGATGCCGCCAAGTTTATCTGATGGCTACATCATGCTAAAGCCGATTGATGAATGGCCGGATCCGACTAAATCTCGCGACAAGTTGCGGGCTGAAATTAGTCAAACCGTTTGGAAAATCCCGGGAAATAATTATGATTTTTCACAGCCCATCCAGTTGCGATTTAATGAATTGATTTCTGGGGTGCGCAGTGACATAGCAGTGAAAATTTTCGGTGATGATTTGGATACATTGCACAGTCTTGCCGATGAGACGGCTGCTGTTTTGCAACGTGTACCGGGTTCATCCGAAGTGAAAGTTGAGCAGACCACGGGTCTACCTGTGCTGACTGTACGCATTGATAGGCAGAAGGCCGCGCGCTATGGCTTAAACATGATTGATGTGCAGGATGTGGTAGCCAGTGCGATCGGTGGAACTACCGCGGGCACTATGTTTGAAGGTGATCGACGTTTTGATATTGTGGTTCGACTCCCCGAAAGCTTGCGTACTGATCTGGAAGCGATGAAACGCTTACCAATTGCTATGCCAGTACCGGATGCGCACAATCGTCGTCGTTTTATACAACTCGCCGAAGTCGCCACCTTAGAGCTGGCACCGGGCCCGAATCAAATTAGTCGTGAGAATGGTAAGCGGCGCGTCGTAGTCACGTCGAATGTGCGTAATCGCGATGTCGGTTCTTTTGTGGTGGATGCGGAGCAGGCGCTGTCTAAAGTTCCTTTGCCGACCGGCTACTGGACGACGTGGGGAGGCACATTTGAGAATTTACAATCCGCTACTGAGCGTTTAAAACTGGTAGTACCCGCGGCATTATTTTTAGTTTTCCTGCTGCTTTATGCCATGTTTGGGAATGTGAAAGATGGCTTGTTGGTATTTACCGGGATACCGTTTGCATTAACAGGTGGCGTACTCGCTTTGTGGTTGCGTGGCATACCACTCTCCATTTCGGCATCCGTAGGTTTTATTGCGCTCTCAGGTGTGGCGGTGTTGAATGGTTTGGTGTTGATTTCATTCATTCGCAATTTACAAGAGCAAGGTCACGCTTTAATCGATGCCGTTAGAGAAGGCACCATGACGCGCTTGCGACCGGTATTGGTAACCGCCTTAGTGGCTTCGTTAGGATTTTTGCCGATGGCAATCGCCACGGGAACGGGAGCGGAAGTTCAACGACCACTGGCCACGGTAGTGATAGGCGGCATTTTGTCGTCCACCTTACTTACGCTGTTAGTACTGCCTATGCTGTACTTATTAGCGCACCGGCGATCTGAAAATCGGGTTTGATTATCTTGTCCCAGCGAGTGCTGGGACAAGATTGTAATTTAGACTCAGAACAAATAACGCACGTTAAGTGCATAGATGGTGCTATTAGGATCGTGACGGAAGTAGCCACCAATCGCATATAGATCACTGAATTTATATTGCAGATTCACTATACCTGCGATGTCGCTTGAAACAACGACGCCTGAGACAGCGGCTTCAATGGAATCAGTTAATTTGGTTTTCACGCCGACAGATACGGGATAAATATTAGATTCGTTACTCGTACCTTTGTTTACGCGCGTAGATCCATTCACAGCGCTGATACTAGCAATCACGTCGGTACCTGGCTGCAGTGCTCGGCGGTAGCCAGCACTTAATTGGTACTGGGTATAGTCCACAGTAATGCCGAGAGTATTGCCATTAAATTTGATGGTGTCTGTGGTTGTGGAAAAATAATTCCCAAACAGGTAGTAATTTTCCGCAATGAGTTTGCTGCCTTCTATGCTGGTGCCATGCATCGTGGCACGGTAAGTCTTGTCAATCATGATATTCGAGTAGCCAATACCGACGTAATCGTAGGTTAATCCATTGGTCTTGCTAGATGAATCTTGCGCCCATGCCATAGC
>JBEDHZ010000212.1:0-3998 GCA_041173845.1 Pseudomonadota bacterium | reverse complement strand
GAAAAAATTCGTGAAGTCATAGAAGTGAGGCATCAGATAACAGCATTGTCATCGCACTGGATGGAATTGAGTGAGTTTGCTGCGGAGTACTATCAGCGTCCGTTTGGTGAGGTCGCCTTACCTGCGGTGCCCAAAGCTTTGCGTGAAGGCAAAGTTGCCTCAATAGAGCGTGCATTAAAAAAAATATCAGGGCCGACCAAGACGAAAAACGAAGAGGCTAACGAAAAAACTAAAACAGCCGACACCGACAACACGTCAGAAACCGCTCATCTCGCAACCCACACACTCAACGAACAGCAACAACACGCCGTAGATTCGATTGCCGCAACGACAGACTATGCCTGTCATTTATTGTTTGGCATAACCGGTAGTGGTAAGACGCAAGTGTATTTGCAGGCAGCCAAGGCTTTACTAGAAAAAACAAACGCATCTGGCCAGCGCGCGCAAATATTGATACTTGTTCCAGAAATTAACCTCACGCCTCAATTAGAAAACCAGGTGCGTGCATCGTTCCCTCGGTTGAACGTCGTTTCCATGCATAGTCAGTTGTCAGAGGGTGAGCGTCTGCGAAACTGGTTAGCCGCGCATGAAGGCCACGCTGACATCGTGCTTGGAACAAGATTGGCCGTGTTGTCATCTATGCCGCATCTAAAGCTCATCATCGTCGATGAAGAACATGATGCGTCTTACAAACAGCAAGAAGGTTTGCGCTACTCAGCGCGTGATCTGGCGATCTGGCGTGCGCGTCAGTTAGCGATACCTGTCGTGTTGGGTTCCGCCACGCCGTCGATAGAAAGCTGGCAGCACGCTGAGACAGGTCGTTACAAGCGACTAACGCTTACGCAACGAGCTGCAGCGCAAGCCACCGTGCCACGTGTTGGCTTAATCGACATGGAACGCGACAAAGCCGTTGAAGGCTTATGTTCGTCGCTGCTGAAGGCATTGCGCGAACGACTCGCGCGTGGCGAGCAATCATTACTCTTTTTAAATCGGCGTGGCTATGCCCCCGTCATGCATTGCGATGCGTGTGGCTGGATCAGCAATTGCCGTCGTTGCACCGCGTTTATGGTGCTGCACAAACCCGAGCGTCGATTGCGTTGTCATCACTGCAGTCTCGAGTTGCGAGTGCCTCAATCGTGCCCAACCTGTGGCAATGTCGATTTACAGCCGTTAGGACGTGGTACTCAGCGTATCGAAGAACATCTGCATACGTTGTTTCCAGAGGCGCGCATCTTGCGCATCGATGCCGACTCCACACGTCGCAAAGGTAGCGCGCAAGAAGCTTTCGATTCCGTGCATCGTGGTGACGTCGATATTTTGCTGGGTACTCAAATGGTCGCGAAGGGCCATGATTTTCAGCGATTAACTTTGGTGGGCGTGATTAATCCCGACACCGCGCTGTTTTCTCAAGACTATCGCGCTAGTGAACGACTATTTGCACAGTTAATGCAAGTAGCAGGGCGCGCAGGTCGTGCTGCGAGTGATGTGGGTAGCGTGAGCGAAGTCTTGGTACAAACACGTTACCCCCAGCATCCCTTGTATCGCGCGTTGATGAATCAGGATTACACCGGTTTTGCGGCCAGCGTATTAGAAGAGCGTCATAGTGCAGGCTTGCCGCCCTTTGTATTTCAGGCCTTGTTACGAGCTGAAGCTAAGACGCTAGATAAAGCCTTAGAGTTTTTAACCACCGCTAAAACGTTGCTAGACCACGAAGGCATTGTCATTAATGACCCTGTGCCGATGACCATTACCCGAGTAGCGGGAGTCGAGCGTGCCCAGCTGTTGCTCGAGTCATCATCACGCGCCGTATTGCAAGCATTTTTAAAACCGTGGATGCAGGCATTGCGTGAATCGAAATCGCGCCTGCGTTGGTCGTTAGAAGTAGATCCGGTCGATATTTAAATTGAGTCAGATTTTGCAGGGCGATTACTGTAGCGGTGCGTCGAGCTGACCTTCCATCGCTAACTCGCGAATCTTGCGGACCGTATCAATGTCCGACTCTTTGTAGGCATCGCGCCTAAAGTTATTGTAAAACTCTGCTTCGGCGTCATCAGCAGCTTCTTTGTGATCATCGTATTCAAAACGAACGAATAAAGCACCTGCTTCAGGTTCTTCTATCGTCATCGTTAAATCCGAGGCAGGAATCTCATTTTGTTGCGGCACGCGGTATTGCACTTGTTGTTGCGGCAAAAAACGCACTTCATCGCGAACAATCAGTTTGCCGAATTGCAGAGTACGCGATATGCCGAGTTCAGAGCGGCTGGTGATTTCGCAAGCATCAAGAGCCATCACAAATAGTGTTGGACGCTCAGCGCGCAACACTAAACCACGCCAAAGCTGATCACGACTCAGCGGGTCAATCAAGGGATTATCAGCGGCGTTAATTTCTATTAGATGAACAAATTTCATAAGTCGAATAGTATCAATCAGCAAATCACTTTACCATGGACGTCGAATTGCTCGCGCGGATTCGTTACAATGGAGGCTGCGCACGAAGCTCGTGCAAAGTCCTTTGCAAATAATTCCATTTATCTATTTTCTGAATGCCGTCTGGCTTAAATACGCCGCAGCGCGCCGCTGTTAATTACATCGATGGTCCATGCTTGGTGCTGGCCGGTGCAGGCTCAGGGAAAACGCGCGTCATTACGCAAAAAATCGCGCACCTGATCCAATCCTGCGGCTATGAAGCCAAAAATATCGCTGCACTCACCTTCACCAACAAAGCCGCGCTCGAAATGCGTGAGCGCGTTGCCAAACTACTGCAAGAGCCCGGTCACGCAAAACAATTAACCGTTTCTACCTTTCACTCGTTGGGCGTAAATATATTGCGCCGCGAAGCGGCAAGTTTGAAATTGAAAGAGCGCTTTTCCATTATGGATAGCGATGATTGTTATTCCGTCATCCAAGATCTTTCAGCGACTACCGATAAAGCGTTGATACGAAAATTGCAGCAAGCGATTTCATTATGGAAGAACGCCTTACTCACCCCCGAGCAAGCGTTGACTATCGCTAAAGATGAAAACGAAGCGCAAGCCGCGCGTCTGTATCAAAACTACGTCGCCACCTTGTCCAGCTATCAAGCCGTTGACTTTGATGATTTGATTCGTTTGCCAGTAGAGTTGTTTCGCACCGATGAAGCTGCGCGCGATCGTTGGCAACGCAAGCTACGTTATCTGCTGCTCGACGAGTACCAAGACACCAACACCTGCCAGTACGAAATGGTGAAATTGTTAGTCACCGGCCCGGGCAAAAAACCAATGTTCACAGCGGTGGGTGATGATGATCAGGCGATTTATGCGTGGCGTGGCGCGAGTATGGAAAACCTGCGCACATTGCAAACCGATTTTCCAGATTTAAAACTCATCAAGCTCGAGCAAAATTACCGCTCGAGTACACGCATCTTGCAAGCCGCAAATGCTGTCATAGGAAACAATCCAAAATTATTTGAAAAAGCGTTGTGGTCAGAGCATGGTGCGGGCGACCCCGTCAAAGTACTCGCCATGGAAGACGATGAAGCCGAAGCCGATCAAGTCGCCATGATGTTATCGGCGCATAAATTTGAGCGACGCGCAAAATTTTCTGACTACGCCATTCTGTATCGCGGCAATCATCAATCTCGCAGCATAGAAAAAGCCTTGCGGCGTGAGCGCATACCTTATGTTATGTCGGGTGGCCAAAGCTTTTTTGAGCGCGCAGAAATTAAAGATATCGTGAGTTACTTGCGTTTGATCGCGAATGCCGATGATGATCCAGCGTTTATTCGCGCAGCGACCACGCCGCGCCGTGGTATTGGACAGGCAACGCTAGAAGCCTTGGGAGAGTTCTCTGGTCAATGGCAGTGCTCCTTATTTGAAGCTGTATTCAAAGGCGGCATCGAAGCACGCTTGAGTGAGCGACAATTATTTCCATTGCGCGAATTTTGTGAATTCATCAATCAACTCGAATCGCGCGCATCGCGAGTGGGTCCTTCCGGCACCGGAGAAAATGCCGCCGCCGTA
>JBEDHZ010000211.1:0-4003 GCA_041173845.1 Pseudomonadota bacterium | reverse complement strand
TGCTGGTGCATCAATTACCGGACAAAGTCTGTCAGTGGATGGCCATGTAGAGACGTTAGTGCGCTAATTAGCGCACATCGTTTTTAACTATTCATGCAAATACGAATTTAACTACCGAAGAAAATATATCGTGAAACAAGCACTCGTTACTCTCGACATGGAAGGCGTACTCACGCCAGAGATTTGGATTGCCGTTGCAGAAAAAACGGGGATTGCTGAATTGCGCCGCACCACGCGCGATGAACCCGACTACGACAAACTCATGCAAAGTAGATTAGCGATTCTTGACCAGCATGGATTGAAGCTATCTGAAATTCAAAAAGTCATTGGGACATTAGAACTGCTGCCCGGCGCTCGCGCCTTTATGGATACCCTGCGTTCGCAAGTGCAGGTACTGATTTTGTCAGATACCTTTGAGCAATTTGCCGCGCCTTTCATGCGTCAGCTCGGTATGCCCACATTACTATGCCATACGCTGATTGTAGAAAACGACAAAATCGTTAATTACAAATTACGCCTACCGGATCAAAAACGTGAAGCCGTTGCAGCATTTAAAAAACTGAACTATCACGTGATTGCTGCCGGCGATTCATTCAATGATACCTCGATGCTAAAAGAAGCCGATGCGGGTTTCTTATTCCATGCACCAGACAATATCAAAGCGCAATTTCCTGAATTTAAAGCAGTTGATGAATATGACGACTTGCTTGCATTAATCAACAAGGCAATGCACCCCTCGAATTAAGTGATGAACTGAATGATGATGCGGAGGACCTCATGATTCCATGGCAAACTGTTTGGTATTATGTATCACAATTTATATTGATTCTTTTTTCGCTGATCGAGCTCTTACTCGCCGCGAAATTAGAGATGCCGAATTCGTTAATATCGTTTGTGCTTGGTGTGGTGTTGGCCGTGATCGCCTACCTAAAATATCGACGCCGACGTCGGCGTTACGAAACAGACTTCGAGCAAGAATATTAAAATTTTCCACCCAACAAAAATTAATTCACTTTCAGAGAAACGTATGACTACATCGACCAAACGCGTTGCCTTAATTACAGGCGCAGGCACCGGCATAGGAAAAGCAACTGCGAAAGCGCTGTTAGGTGCTGGTTATCAGGTTGTCCTGTCTGGTCGCAATGCAGACAAACTCGAAAAAGCGATACAAGAAATCGGCGGAACATCAGATAACTGTCTAGCAATCGCTTGTGATGTTGGTAAACCCGAGAGCGTGAAAGCCATGTTTGCCAAGCTAAAGGCAAAATTTCATCGGATAGACGTGTTGTTTAATAACGCGGGAACATTCACAACCGCCACCCTGGCAGAAGACATCAAATACGAAGACTGGATCAGTGTTGTTGATACCAACCTCACCGGATCCTTTTTGTGTGCACAAGAAGCCATACGCATGATGAAAGAGCAATCACCTAAAGGGGGTCGTATCATCAATAATGGATCGATCTCAGCGCATGCACCGCGCCCACTATCCTTACCGTATACGGCTACTAAACACGCGATTACTGGTCTTACCAAATCCATCGCACTGGACTATCGCAACGACAATATCGCTTGCAGCCAGATCGATATCGGCAATGCAGCAACTGAAATGACACAAAAAATGGCGAATGGCATTTTGCAGGCCGATGGCACGACCAAGGTTGAGCCGCGCATGAATGCTGATCACGTTGCACAAGCGGTGCTTCAGATTGCTCAGCTGCCTTTAGAAAGCAACGTGCTGTTCATGACTATTATGGCGACCAACATGCCGTATGTTGGTCGCGGCTAATCACGTAAATAGCTTATTTACGTGCGGCGATATACGACACCATATGGGGCATGTGCTCATCAGCATGCCCTTCATCGCTCGCTATTGAAATGGTTTTCATGATGGCTGACGCGACCAAATGATCGGCATGCGTATCCGACGCATAGGTCGTGTAGTAATTCAGATCTTTAAGGGCATTGGATAGGGTGAACTTCAAATTGGAGGTGTCGCCATCATTGAGTAGATACGGTTTCAATCGCTCCAACGCCATGCCACCGCCACCACCTTTGGCTAACACGTCCACAAAGACAGCAGGATCAATCCCTGATTTGCGCGCGCAAGCCGCGGCTTCAGCAATCACCGTTACGGTTCCAAGTGACACATAGTTATGCAGTAATTTCATTTGATGGCCCGCACCAACGGCACCCACATGATTGATGTTTTCTGCAAAACAGGCCAACAACGGTTTGATTTCTTCAAAGGTTTTATCATCACTGCCGACTAAGAGATTCAAGCGTCCTTCTGCTGCCTCTTTGGGGGTGCGAGTCATCGCTGCATCGATCATCACGCCACCGGCTTTTTGTACTTGCTTAGCTAACTGTTGAGTCGCCGAAGGTATCGACGTCGAACAATCAATAACGATGGTTCCTGATTTCAAACCTTGAATTAATCCATCTGGTCCTGTCAATACTGCTTCTACTTGAACAGCGCCGGTCACACACAATAAAATAATGTCTGCCTCTGCACCGAGTGCTTTGGGTGTTTTAACTGTTTTTACACCCTGGGCTAACAAGGTATCGAGTGGCTGATTGCCTGCATGCTCCATGACTGTCAGCGCATAGTCATGTTTGACTATATTGCTAGCGATACCATGACCCATCAAGCCTATACCTATCATTCCTATTTTTTTCATTATTATTCTCCGTAATGAGGTCGTTTTAAGTTCGTAGTTTTTATTGTGCGATGAACAGAAATATCACCGAGTAAATTTTAACAGCGAGTTAACTTTAGCAATCAGCACGCGCTGGGAAGTAGCCAGCGCGTACTGGGCTGGCAACCATGATCAAAAATGCTTCCTGAACGGCGTACGCTTCACGCTCACGCGTATACCAAAGCACACATTTTTCATGTATCGACAGCTCAGACTTGGATGCCGGTAGATTTAACTGCTGCAGATAATGAACCATCTCGTGCAATAGCACTGATCGATCAAATAAATTTGTCTCAGGCTTCAGTTTATCATCGAGATAAACAGTCAAACCACCTTGATAGTGCCCGAGCACCGTGCATTTTGAATCACAGGCAAGCTTACTCAGATCGTCTGACGAAAGATAAGTGACAGTCGGGTATTGGTCTGGCAGTGGATAACGAGTCAATCGTTGTAGCGTTGAAAAAATTAATGGAATCAATTCGTCTTTATTGATGTTCGGGCGAGCGCCCGCAAAATCATCAAGGAATTTCTGTTGATCGCCCTTATATTTTTCATACATTCCGGTATTACTATTGGAATCAGTCGTAATCGCCTGCCCCACAGAGATCGGAGAAAAAATTACGAAAAATAGTAAGCGAAAAAACCAACGATTAACTGAACCGTTCACCATTTAATCAGTTTTGGGACTAGTAAAATCAAAGACTAAATTCAGATAACGTCTACCAACCAGATCTTTGGTCATCGTTATTGACTGTGTACCCATTTGTGCCTCAAGGGTAAATCGCCCGCTTGCTGGTGGATTGATGTAAAAAAAAGGACCTAAGGCTTTTGCTTCCACCATCAACTCGCCAGAGACATTTTTTACTCGAATGAGTATCTCTTTATTGTCGATAAGTTGACCATTATTTCGGATCACCAGTTGGATAGGATATTTGGGCGCTTGGACTTCGAGAAAGGAGCGCTCATCGTCGCCAATGCCGCCAGTGATAAATGTATACTCACCTTGGCGCTGAATTTTAAGATCATCGGCTTGTACTGACGATGCGCACAGGAAGAACGCCAGCGCGCTAAGCACGAATGACTTTAGTGATTTAGACAACATATCTGCTGGCTGAGTTAGCATAATTTTTATTCAAGAAAATGTGGTTAAAAAACCGATTTGCAAACTAAAACACGCTTACTTCATTAGCGTGTGAATTCTAGAAAATTGACTATGATGATAATGAAAAAAGTCAGTCTGTGCCTGATTTTACTTTCAAGCCTAATTAACTATGCCATTGCACAGAATTTACCCCCATCCCTGC
>JBEDHZ010000210.1:0-5761 GCA_041173845.1 Pseudomonadota bacterium | reverse complement strand
GTATACTGCTCGTGAACCAGATCCTGTGCTGCTGGACCTACCAAGTCAAAGCCCACTGGCACAATAGGATCTAAGCTGAGATTTTTTTCGCGCTCAATCGCCATCAAGCTGGCTATACGAACTTCGAAAAATTCGTCTAAATTACTACTGACTATGCACAGAAATTTCAAGCGCTCAAGGAGTGGCAGGCTATGATCCTGAGCTTGTGCGAGTACGCGGCGATTAAACGCTAGTAAAGAAAGCTCGCGATTAAGTAGATCCAATTTCGCAGAAATTGGCGATATCGGAGCCGCTTGAGAGCTAGCTGACTTAACAGATTTGGCAATTCGGGAGGCGCGCATAAATTTGAGTTTACGAGTTGTCGGTGACATATTAATGACAATGATTATTTTTAGTGCAATTTCCTGTCATAAAGCTGACATACGCTGGCTTTATAGTACGGTTTGAATGTGTTTTTGTGTCATCCCTCTATGGAGCTTAAGGAGTGAATATGCGTAACAAACAATTATTGAAAAATGTAGGCGGCTTGGTAACTGGCCTAGTATTAGCCTTGTCGGCAAACGCTGCTGACTTGACGGGTGCCGGCGCGACTTTTCCTTATCCAATCTATTCAAAATGGGCTGAGGCGTACAAAGCAGCTACTGGCATTGGCCTGAACTATCAATCCATTGGCTCGGGCGGTGGTATTCGTCAAATCAAAGCCAAGACGGTTGATTTCGGTGCTTCCGATATGCCGCTCAAGCAAGACGAATTAGAAAAAGAGGGCCTCACACAATTCCCAGCCATTATCGGTGGCGTGGTTCCTGTGCTTAATCTGGATGGTGTCGCCGCTGGTCAGCTGAAACTCACAGCGGATGTCATCGCTGGGATTCACTTGGGCAAAATCACTAAGTGGAATGCGCCTGAGATCGCTGGTTTGAATCCTGGTGTCACCCTGCCTGCTACAAACATCACTGTGGTACATCGTGCTGATGGTTCGGGTACCACATTCATTTGGACCGACTTTCTCTCCAAAGCGAATGCTGATTTCAAAAATGCAGTTGGCGCTGGAACTGCTGTTAAATGGCCAACCGGTGTAGGCGGCAAAGGTAACGAAGGTGTGGCAGCGAATATCCAACGCGTCAAAGGATCTTTTGGCTATGTGGAATATGCTTACGCCAAGAAAAACAAAATCACTTTCGCACAATTGAAAAACCGTGACGGTGAATATGTTTTACCTGATGATGAAACATTCAAAGCAGCAGCGGCTAACGCTGACTGGGCAGGCACGCCAGGTATGGGCGTCGTTCTGACTAATCAAACAGGTAAAAATAGCTGGCCTGCGACAGGCGCATCATTCATCTTGATGCACAAAACCCAAGCTGAAGGTTTGACTGGTCGTGCCGTACTAAAGTTTTTTGACTGGGCTTACAAAAACGGCGCTGGTATGGCTACTGAACTCGACTACGTTCCACTGCCAACTTCAACGGTTAAGTTGATCCAAGATAGCTGGAAAGCTAATCTCAAGGATGCTAGCGGTAAAGCTATCTGGTAATCAGAAACGCGTAAGTAAAAGCCCGCCGAAAGGCGGGCTTTTTTTTGCCTCGTGCTAAAGACTGTAAATCAAATAACTAGCGGGGAATTACCTAACGCTAAAATGGAACTCTCCACGATTGCATCATAAGTAGCTCATGAAAAAATCAGCCCCAACAATCACAATCAAAAAAGTCTCACTGAAAGACGAGATTAGTCTCACCGAAAGACGAGATTGAATTTCTTCGTGCCGCACGAGCCAGCCGCTCAAGTCATAACGCTTGGGTAAGAGTTCCTTTGACAATCAGCGCTTTCAGGCGGTATGTGAATGAGATGCGTACCGCCGAAGACCAGGCATTTGTAGTGCGACGTCTTGACACTGGATCTATCGCGGGTGTGGTTGAGCTACAGGATATTTTTATGGGCGATTTTAAAAACGCCTACATTATCTATTACGCATTTGAAGGCCATCAACGGCAGGGGCTGATGAGGCAAGCCGTCGCAGAAGTCATACAAATCGCTTTTTCTAAGCTTAAGCTACACAGATTAGAAGCCAATATTCAGCCGGAAAATAAAGCATCTAAAAAACTTGCCAAAGCATGTGGCTTTAGTAAGGAGGGCTACAGTCCGAAATTCCTAAAAAAAGGTGGCCGCTGGTGCGATCACGAGCGGTGGGCTTTGTTAAATCCAACAGAATGAATTTAAGTAATTTCTAATCACTCTGAATGTCGAGGTGAACCACTTTGATCAAGGGCCACACCCGATTTCAAGCTTTCAAACTGGCACGCTTCGTTCGCGCGAACAAAATGCAAATCCGCAAATCCAGCACGAACGGTTTCGCCTGTATTGTCAGAGTCTGAGGCTACTGCGACTAATTTAAGACGAACATCAGATGTGCCAAATGACCGTTTTGCATCTTGATGAATATTGACTCGCTCGGTTACCCAAAATCCGGCTTCATCATTACCGGATCGCTGCACGATCATGCGAACTCTATCGGTGTAGGCGTTCGGCATATGAGTTCCAACAGGATGGCGATTGTCCCAAACATAATTGATCGCTCCGTCGGGTACGCGACTGCCATAAAAAGCGCGGGCCAGAGTTAACGATGCTTTATCAGTCAAACTCAACGCTGCTGATGGCAAATCAAAAGCGAGATAAATACGTGCAGCATAATCATCACCACGACGACGGGTCATGTCAGCAGAGCGAACCACTCCATCAACACGCCAACGCCAACAGAGTACCGGCGTATTCGCTAACTCGATATCGACGGGTCGCCCCAATAAAGCCATGCTGCGCTCTGCCCGCGCCTCTATCGCATCAACGCCATCCCATAAGCTAATCCGATAGGACGTTGCTGGCACTTGGGTTTCAAGTCGAATTAACTGCCATGGCGCTGGTATTTCTGGCTTTACCGAAGAAAATTTACCAATCATGACCTGAGCAAACGAAGAGCCGCTGGCTAGCATAACGATAATTAATAACACGCCACTGTGACTATTTTTCATCGACTATCCCGGTAAGAAGTGCGATTCACAATCGATAAGAAACGTACTAGACTCAGAAAAAATGAGCACGGGTTTGTTACAACTGTCGAGCTTCGATTCTTCAAACGGTACGAAATCCATACTCAGAAAACTGTATGTGAATGCAAGAATACGACGACCAATTAAGCGTGGCGCTCCTAAAATTTTAAACCCTTGATCAGAAAATATTTCTTGTGTTTCTGGATTGTTTTTAGCAAATTCATGAACCAGCATACCTACGTAATCTTGCGAATCAATCGCAAGAATCATCATTTGTGCATCAGTTTTTAGTCCTCGAAACACATCAACGCATCGCTCTAGGCAATCTGTACTGAATTTTTCAGGCCAGCTGCTAGCGGCAATTTCTTGACCTGCTGATAATTTATCCAAAAGTCCGTTCATAGGATGTCCCTTTAGCTAATGAAACCGAGGATGATGGTGGATGATTTTTTTCTAGCTCTTTTTTTTCTGCATCAACGATAAATTCATGAATCGTTGAAACCAACGATTCTGTGTAAGGCACCGGGTGAGCACTGCCAGGTACGTCGACAAAAGAAACGTTTATAGGCAGCGAATGCATGCGTTGGAGCACCGCTTCGGTTAAAAGTCGTGACTCAGATGATCGAACGACCATGATGGGTATCTCAATAGCTGAAAATTGCTCTTCAAAGCTAATACCAAACAGGGTTTTTTGGTGAGGCAAATCCATGTAGTTTGGTCTTGCGACTGCGGATAACAGTCGCGTATCGACGTCCAATTTTTGCGACAAACTGCCCGCATCACTGCTACGACTGTGCCGACCTGGAAAAAATGAAGAACGCCCAAGTGCACCATATAAACTCATTAAACCAGACCAAGGTAAGACGCAACCTACATCGTTTATGACAATCGATCGTAAGTAACCAGGCTTATGTAGCGCTAAAAAAATCCCTATCAAACCACCCATGCTGTTTCCCACTAAATGTATATGTCGCTTATCATTTTCAGCATGACTGATCAAACCGAGTAGATAGTTGTAGGCAGAAAATGCTTCTTCCACACAGCGACTCATACGGTAGTCTGATCCTATCGGTAGGTGATCCGATAAGCCGCGCCCGCTGAAATCTAGTGCATAGGTCGTGAATACGTTCTTAGTCAGGTCTGAGAATGCGACGAAACCAGCGGCGGTCTCGAGGATGCCAGGTAAACAAAGTAGATGGTGGCTAGCTCTGGACGACCCAATTGCCGTCATGCCCACCGTATAAGAACCTGATTCGTCGAATACAGGTAAATGGATGTCGCTGTTCAAATCATGCCCCCTATCGGGTCGCATCGACCGCCTACCTAAGTTAATAACAACTTCAACTCAGAGGGTATCTTGTGATTATGAAACTTTGATGACGAGATACGATTAGGTCAAACTAACCCTTGCTAGCCAGTTAAAACCTAGGGATAACGCTAGCTGAGAAATTCACTTGAAGCTACTCCAGCACCTTACTCACTCAAGCGAGCGTGGGCGATGGCTGGTCGTATTTGATCTCTATGGCTTTTTGGCTTACCACCAACGCAGCCGTAGATACAGGCATGTCAGATATCACGGTTAAATCTATGCTAGCGGCCAACTCATAGGCTTCCTCGATGACGTAGAAGCCATACTTTTCTAAACGCTGGAGTTCAGCAATCAACTCTTCTCTGTCCATAACGATACCCATAAATAACCCCCAAAGTCTGGCAAGTTGATATGGGGTAAAGAGTACCTGCGATATATGTCAGGGCTATAAAAAACTCATGACAAAATGAATACCGAAATTCGCCGCCCATATCAACGCGGCGACGGAGAAAACACAGAGAATGGAGAATCCGGAATGATTGGTACTGTCGACGAACGCACTAACTAGGTCTAGTTTAGCAGTCGACGGATGGTGAAGATTTGCGTGGTGCTCTCGGGATCGACCTCAATCACAACCGCATCGGTCAGTTGAGCTCCGGGTACGACCAGTCGCTGAACTACGTCGAGGCCTGGCCCCTTACTAGCAAGCGGTCGGTCGACTTTAAACACATGGCTATCACCTTGTATTAAGAGTACAGGTTTTTTCCAGCCTGATATTTCTTGTTGAAATGCAGCTAGCCAGTCAGAAAATCCTGACTCGGGTGGCTTAGAAGGATCGTAAAAAGTATCAGCCTGCATCGCGAAAACAATTGCCTTATGATTTTGTTTACGAGCGATTGAGAACGTTTCTTTCATCCACGCGATGTTGGCTTCATTACGCAATTTAAATTCGCTCGATGATGGCAGTTCAGGCTGATCATTATTGTTTGATCCCACCATGTGAATGGTGGCAAAGCTAATTTGCTCTAACGCCCAACGACGATTTTCAGGAAAATGACGAAAAGCCGCCTGCGCTGATTGCTGCTCGAGCCTTAAAGGCTGACGACCTAAGCTCTGATCTGAAGAAAAAAATAACCCTCTGATTTTTTGTAGGCGCTCAATAGGATCATAAGGGCCATTATTTTTTCGATGGCAATCAGTCCACTCATTATCGCCCGGCGTATAAATCAAGGGCTTATCAAACGCCATAAATTGGCTATAGACTCGCGCGAACATTTCGTCGCTGCACAAGGTACTACCCGATTTAATGTCCCCTACATGAATAGTGAAACGAGTAGGTTGATTATTTATACGTTCAACCAACTGATCAAGCTGACTAGTAGAAACATAGGAGGTATCACCTATCGCCATG
>JBEDHZ010000209.1:0-4039 GCA_041173845.1 Pseudomonadota bacterium | reverse complement strand
GGCATTGATCAGCAAATGAAAATGTCCGGTGCCGGGTGTTTCAGTATTCGACTTAGCGAGTGTTTTTCCATCGACTGAAAATTTAGCGGTGAAGGTCGAAGTCACCGTATCGCCATCTTTGGGTTGAACGAAATCTACTCCTTCAGATTTTGCAGCACAGCTCAAGAGTAATGCAAACACGGCAACAATTAATTGTATTGATTTCATCTCGTCTCCTTTCAATGCGAAAAACACAAGCCCTTATTATGAATCCCCATTCTAAATGAAGTGAAAGACTGCTCACATACTCATCAGCCAGCCCTGATTTGCAGTCAATGAATTAGTTCGCCATCCATTTTTTCCAGCCTGTGTCAGCCAATGCTTCATAGTCGGTTCGAACAGACGATGGAATCAATTTTGGGATGATGGGAACATAGGTATATGTTTTCCCCTGGATTCGATATCCCTCAGCCCATGCGCCACACAAAACAACTTCTTCTTTGAGTGTGGCGGGTCGACCGTTGTAGGTCGCTTTAAATTCTTGTAACACTAAATTACGACGTTCAATTCCATCATCTCGAGTAGCATTGCCCACGCGCTCTTTTCTTTCAGTGACATACAGATTTTCAAACACATTCACAAAATGTTTAAAATCGACAGCAGACGGTTCATTGTCTTTATGTGTTTCGCTTAACATAAAAAAAATAGCTGAACAGCGTCCAGCTTGCGTTTCAACGCGTGATTCTTGAGCGATGACCTGATGACAAAAGCAGGACAAAATAATTAGAGAGGACAGCGAAAGGAACTTGGTCATTGGGTTCATAAAAAATCTCTACATACAGTATGGAACTTAGCGTAACTTTGCGGCAGCGGTCAAAAAAATAGTGGCTTCAGCATAGTATATTTATGATAATGCTTCACAACGGATCTAGTTTGCTTGTGCGTTAAATTGGTACTCTTAGCAAGCTAAGAGTACTTCTGAATTCCCCTAACAATATATTTTAGACATGACTATGCCCAGCTGGCAGGCTCGATTAGCAAGTTTCATTATTCGTCGACGCATCAAGCCACGTTTGGCCGACATGTCTAACCTCCAAAGGGTGCGCAAGCTATTCGGACAACCACTACCCGCACCTCCGGGTGGTCAGTTCACGCCAGCTAGGGTGGCAGGTGTCAGCGGTGAGTGGGTAACTGCTGAAAGTAAAAAAACTCCCCTCGGTGTTTTGCTGTATCTGCATGGTGGTGGTTTTATTGGTTGCTCACCTTTCACCCACCGCTCGATTACCGTAGCGTTGGCATTAAAAGGCTGGCGTGTGTTTGTTCCCGATTATCGTCTCGCCCCCGAGTATCCCTTTCCGGCAGCGATAGAGGATGCTGTCGCTGTGTGGCGCGAACTGTCACAAACAATGGGTGATCATCGACTCGTGGTGGCGGGCGATAGTGCCGGAGGTAATTTATCGTTGGCCTTAATGCTGCATGAAAAATCGGAAGGTCGTCGTTTACCTGATGCCGCGGCACTTTTTTCTCCGAGTACCGACATGACCGGTCAAAGTCCTTCGCTGCAAACTAATACCGATAGCGATGCCATGTTTCATGGACCAGCGCTGCAGCAAATAGTCGTCGCATATTTGCAGGGTCATGATTCTGCAGATCCACTAGCGTCTCCTCTGATGGGTGATCTCGCGGGTTTACCTCCTATCATTGTGCACGTGGGCGCTGATGAAGTTTTACGCGATGACAGTTTGCGCTTGGCAGAAAAAGCGATTGGACAGGGCGTGCATGTCAGAGCCCAGGTTTGGCCCGGGGTGTCTCATGTATGGCAATTACTCTGGCAGCTGCCTGAGGCAAAACAATCAGTACAGCAAGCGTCCGATTTTTTGCGTGATGCGCAGGTGTTTTCGGATCAACAGCCAGAAGATATCGATGTTGTGATTGTTGGTGCTGGCCTATCGGGTATCGGTGCGGCGTCTATGTTGCAGCAACAGTGTCCACAACAATCTTTAGCGATCTTGGAGAGTCGTAGCGTGATGGGTGGGACATGGGATTTATTTCGTTATCCCGGCATTCGCTCTGATTCCGATATGCACACCATGGGATATCGATTTCGACCCTGGGGCGATACAGCAGCGATCGCGGTAGGTTCAGCCATACTTAATTACGTCAACGATACAGCGAATGAGCGTGGCTTAAATTATCTGGTTCGTTATCAACATCGAGTGATACAAGCGAATTGGTCAACGCCGCATGCGCGCTGGATACTGACCCTAGAGGTGGGTGAACAACGCGAACGTAAAATCATACGCTGCAAATTTCTCCACATGTGCTGCGGCTACTATCGTTACGATAAAGCGTATCGCCCTGAGTTCAATGATGAGTCAGTATTTAAAGGCGCTGTAGTTCATCCACAGTTCTGGCCTGCTGATTTGGATGTCACTAATAAACATATTGTTGTGATAGGTAGTGGTGCTACGGCTGTCACGCTAGTGCCTGAGCTTGCGCGTACTGCAGCACATGTCACTATGCTGCAGCGCTCGCCTACCTATGTGATTTCATTACCCTCTCACGACAAAATAGGGCGATGGTTGAAGTCGTGGTTACCTGCTATGTGGGCTTATCGATTAGTGCGATTTAAAAATATCGCAACGAATATGCTGTTCTTTAAATTATCTAAGCGCTGGCCTGAGGCCATCAAAGCGCGCTTAGTGGGTTTGGCAGCGCGACAACTCGGCTCAGAAAAATTAGCAAAACATTTTTCGCCCAGCTATCGGCCTTGGGATCAGCGACTATGTGTCATACCTGACGGCGATTTATTTAAGGCAGTACGAAATGGAAGCGCATCCGTTATCACCGATACGATTAATCGCTTCATATCGGATGGTGTTCGTCTCTCATCCGGTCAGGAGCTGAATGCAGACATCATAGTAACTGCGACGGGGCTTGAGCTCAGTTTGATGGGCGGGATGGCAATTCACGTTGATGGAAAATTAATCGATGCATCAGAAACTATGGCTTATAAAGGCATGATGTTTAGTGGTATGCCGAATCTTATTTATACCTTTGGTTATACCAATGCATCGTGGACGCTGAAAGCGGATCTAACGGCAGAATACCTCTGTCGATTAATTAACTATATGCAAAAACATACACTGGATAGTGCGATTCCTGAACCTGATTCTGTGGTTAAGCCACGCGCTTTTTTGGATTTCACGTCAGGCTATGTGCAGCGCGCGGCTAAGCAATTACCTAAACAAGGTGATAAAAAGCCGTGGAGGCTGTATCAGAATTATCTCTTGGATTTATTAACGATACGCTATTCGCGCATTGACGATGGTGCTTTGCGGCTGAGTCGTGCTAACCACAATCGCGACTCCCTGAAACGATCGTGATAATCTCTGACTTAATTCGGCTGTGCTCAGAAAAACTTATCTTGCAACGCCCACAACAACAACTAAGAGGCTCACATCATGGCATTTTTTTCCGGCTTTAAAAAACATCGTATTCGTACCAGCGGCGCCACCATTAATGCTGTCAGTGCAGGCAGTGGTGAGCCGGTATTACTGTTGCACGGCTATCCGCAAACCATGGCGTGCTGGCATGAATTAGCACCTGAGCTAGCCAAAAAATATACCGTGATCTGTGCTGATTTGCGTGGCTATGGTGGCTCATCTAAACCTAAAGGATTACCTGATCACAGCAATTACTCCAAACGTGCGATGGCACTCGATATGGTGGAATTGATGAGTGCATTGGGTCATGAAAAATTTCACTTAGTAGGACATGACCGCGGTGGTCGTGTGGCGCATCGATTGGCGCGCGATCATAGCAAGCGTGTACATACACTGACGGTGCTTGATATTTCGCCGACGCTGAAAATGTTTGAAAGTACGAACCTAGCTTTTGCGACGGCTTACTATCACTGGTTTCAAATGCTGCAGCCCGCACCGTTGCCCGAGAAAATGTTGCAAGGTATCGTGCCCTTTAATATTTTGGGTCGTGTGGGTCGTGCGGAAGTAGATTTGTCTGCGTTTAATAAAGCAGCGATTCGTGAATATGTGAAGGC
>JBEDHZ010000208.1:0-4048 GCA_041173845.1 Pseudomonadota bacterium | reverse complement strand
ATTTCCATGAGTGGTATCGCGCTCGGTGTGGCCGCGCTGATTGTGGTGCTGTCGGTGATGAACGGTTTTCAGAAAGAGGTTCGCGATCGCATGCTATCGGTACTCGCCCATGTGGAAGTATTCGATGCCTCCGGAAGCTTGCCCGATTGGCGCGCCACTTCGCAGGAAGTTTTAAAGAACCCCCAGGTACGCGGCGCGGCGCCTTATGTTGAAGCGCAAGCGATGGTGATGCGCGACGATGTCGTGCGCGGCATTATGGTGCGCGGAATTTTGCCGGATCAAGAACCCAAGGTCTCCGCCGTTGCTTCGCAAATTGTCGCGGGGGGACTAATTAATTTGCAGCCTGGTGAATTTTCTATTGTGGTAGGTAGTGAGTTAGCGCGTAGTCTTCGTTTAAAACTGGGTGATAAGTTAACGCTGATTGCACCTCAAGGTCAGGTTACACCCGCAGGTGTGCTGCCGCGTTTAAAACAATTCACTCTTGCTGGTGTCTTTGAAGCGGGACATTTTGAATACGATGCGTCGCTGGCGTTCATACACATGGATGACGCAGAAAAATTATTCCGCTTAAGTGGTCCCACGGGTCTGCGCTTGCGAGTAGAAGATATGCAGCGTGCGCCGGACGTGGCGGCTGATCTTTCCGCTACGCTTAAAGGTAATTTTTATATACGCGATTGGTCACAACAAAATCGTAATTGGTTTGCTGCGGTCCAGACTGAAAAACGAATGATGTTCATCATTCTCACCTTAATCATTGCAGTGGCTGCGTTTAATTTGGTATCCACGTTGGTGATGACAGTGACTGACAAACAGGCTGACATTGCTATTTTGCGTACCTTGGGTGCTTCGCCTGCGTCGATCATGAAAATTTTTGTGATTCAAGGTGCGTTGGTCGGTTTACTAGGCACCGCCATTGGTGTGTCGTTAGGAGTATTGGTGGCGTTGAATGTGGATGTAATCGTACCGTTTATCGAAGCAGTATTTCATGTACAGTTTTTACCGCGCGATATTTATCTAATTAGTGCCTTGCCATCTGATTTACGTTGGCCTGACGTGTGGCAAATCAGTGGACTGTCGGTTGTGCTGGCGTTCTTAGCTACCTTGTATCCGAGTTGGAGTGCGGCGCGCGTGCGTCCTGCCGATGCTCTTCGTTATGAATAGGCGCAGCGTATGAGTGCCAGCAATCAAATAATTTTGTCATGTGCCGGTTTAGGTAAGCGTTTTACGCAAGGCCAGGATAGCCTGACCGTCCTAGAAAATATTAATTTCGACGTTTCAAAGGGTGAGCGGGTAGCGATTGTGGGCGTGTCGGGTTCGGGTAAATCTACGCTGCTGCATCTGTTGGGTGGGTTGGATACGCCAACCTCAGGCAGTGTCACTTTGCAGGGGCAGGAACTGAATTCTTTATCCGAATCTGCACGTGGCGATTTACGCAATCGCTCGTTGGGATTTGTGTATCAGTTCCATCATCTGCTGCCAGAATTTTCTGCGCTCGACAATGTCGCGATGCCGCTGTTGATTCGTCGTATGCCGCGTGTTGAAGCCCATCGTCGTGCAAGTGATTTGCTAGCTAGAGTCGACTTATCTCAGCGCTTAACGCATTTGCCGGGCGAGCTTTCGGGCGGCGAGCGTCAGCGAGTTGCTTTAGCCAGAGCTTTAGTCACAGAACCTGCCTGTGTATTAGCTGACGAACCGACCGGTAATCTTGATTTGAACACGGCGCAAACGGTGTTCGCGTTAATGCTCGAGTTATCGCAGACCTTGGGTACAGCGTTTGTGATCGTCACGCACGATCAAGCGCTGGCGCAGCGCTGCGATCGCGTACTTCAGCTGGCGCCTGATGGTTTACTTCCTCTAGCTTTTTAATTCGAGATGATGGTCTGATGCTGATCGACAGTCATTGCCATCTTGATGCGCATGAATTCGGTGACAATGCATCGTTGATCGCTTCGCAGGCTGCTGAAGCAGGCGTCTCGTGGATTGTTATTCCTGCCGTTGAAGTCGCTAACTTTGATGTGGTTGCACAGTTATCTCACACCATCCCCGGCTGCGTGTACGCGCTGGGTATCCATCCCATCTATGTACCGCAAGCGAAAGAGAGCGATCTTGTTTTGCTGCGCGAGCGCTTAGCAGCGTCGGTGACTGACAACAAATTGGTAGCCGTGGGTGAGATTGGTTTAGATTTTTTTGTACCAGGATTAGGTGAGGGTGAGCTGAGAGAGAAGCAAGAATTTTTCTACTCTGAGCAATTGAAGATGGCGCGCGATTTTAATCTGCCGGTTATTTTGCATGTGCGTCGCTCACAAGATACCTTGCTGAAGTATTTGCGGCGCATATCGGTCATGGGTGGTTTGGCCCATGCATTTAATGGCAGCGATCAGCAAGCTCACACATTTATTGATTTAGGCTTTGTGCTCGGCTTTGGTGGTGCGATGACGTTTACGCGTGCCTTGCAGATTCGTCGTTTAGCCAGTTCACTCCCAGACACAGCATTGGCACTCGAAACCGATGCGCCGGATATTTCACCCGCATGGCTGCATCCTGCATCAAATAATCCGCAACAACTTCCTCGTATTGCAGCGGTACTGGCCGAGCTGCGTGGCCAGACCATGGCAGACATTGAGCGACAAACGACTGAGAATGTCGCTCGTGTTTTGCCACGCCTTGGCAGCCTCATGATGGCCTGATTGCGCGCGCTATCGTTGGGGCTGTTGATCGGCGTGCTGTGGCTGCAATCCCGATCGGAGCTTCCTTCTGTTTTTATATCAATAGCTTTTTTGCTGACATCCCTCTGCGGGTTGATAGCAACGTTGATCCCCTGGCGTGCTCGTACCAACTACAAAGTCATTGCTTTAATGCTTGCTGGCGGCTGTCTCGGTGTGGGTTGGTCGGCGTGGTTAGCGCATGAACGATTGAGCGAGAGTTTGTCTGCTGATGTTGAAGGTCGTGATATTCGTTTGATAGGTAGTGTCGAAGGTTTGCCAGATTTGGGTGTGACCGGTGAACGATTTCGTTTTCGTATTGAACAAGCGAGTTTACCTAACGATGAAAAAATTACCGTACCTACCCATGTGACGCTAGGTTGGTATGCCGATCGTTCGGGCGATCCGCCCGTGTTGAAGTCAGGTCAGCGTTGGCAGCTGTCAGCGCGCTTGAAGCGTCCACATGGTTTAGCGAATCCTGGTGTGTTTGATGCAGAAGCTTGGCTGCTGAATGAAGGTTTGCGTGCTACTGGTTATGTGCAAGCCGATGGAAATCAACTATTAGGTGAACAAATTGCGTATCCTAAAATTTGGATAGACCGTGCTCGCGCTGCCTTGCGAGAAAAAATTCTGACTGCTTTACCGAATCAACCTTATGCCGGTGTGATTATCGCTTTGGTGATTGGTGATCAGCGTGCGGTGAGTCAGAGCGATTGGGAGGTCTTCAATCGAACGGGTGTGGGTCATTTGATTTCGATTTCAGGTCTACACATCACCATGATTGCGGGCTTATTTGCTTTGCTGAGTTATTGGTTATGGCGACATTCATTTTTTACGCGAGCTCAATTGCCGTTGCTATGTCCGGCGAATAAAGTGGCAGCGTTAGCGGGATTATTAGCAGCATTTAGTTATGTTGCATTGGCGGGTTTTGGTATTCCTGCACAGCGAACTTTGCTGATGATCGCGGTGGTGACATTATCGTTGTGGTTGGACCGGATAGTGACGGTGTCGCAAATTTTATTGACGGCGTTATTGGTCGTTTTGCTATTTGATCCGTGGTCGGTATTGTGGCCAGGATTTTGGCTCTCCTTTGTGGCAATCGGTTGCATTTTGTTTGCTTGTGCTGGTCGGGCTGAGGAGCTACGGCAAACCAGCAATGCACGATTTAATACGCAAATTAAGTCAGCGTGGCGCACTCAATGGGCCGTTACATTGGGTTTGCTTCCTCTGGGGTTTGCCTGGTTTGCTCAAACCTCACTAATCAGTCCCTTAGCGAATACCGTGGCGATTCCGGTTGTTAGTTTTGTTATCACGCCGTTGTCGTTACTTGGTAGCGTTTTACCAGC
>JBEDHZ010000207.1:0-4050 GCA_041173845.1 Pseudomonadota bacterium | reverse complement strand
AAGCTGAACCGCACGCAGAGTCGCAGAGACTTTGTTAAGTATCTGATTATATGCGATAAGCGGCTACGCTGCAATGCAAATGCCACTCATGAACATTATTAAAAAGGGAATTTTAGCCGCGTGTACGACGACGCCCAGGTGTTCCCGTGCCAAAGCGATCACTTGCCCACTGTCCCGTTCCGCCATTCGAGCGGCGCTGACCGTCCTGAGGTCTGGCCTGACGGGTACCATTACCCGTTGTCGGAAATCCAAGCGCTGTTTGTAAAGGATCCGGTTGACGCGGCTTATTGGCAGGACGCTTGCCATTTTGAACACCATTTCCATTGCGCTGAGCTGATCCATGAAATGGCTTAGCACCACCATGATTTCCATGCGGCTTGGCCGGGCCTGGACGGCTGGGCGATTTTTCAAGACCACTAGCCGTCATCAACTGTCTTACTGTGTGCTCATCCATTTCTTGCCAGCGTCCGCGACGCAGTGCGGAAGGCAATGTCAGCGTGCCGTAGCGAGTACGTATCAAACGTGACACCGTCAATCCAACGGCTTCAAACATGCGACGTACCTCACGGTTGCGACCTTCAGAAATAGTCACTCGATACCAACGATTAGCACCTTCACCACCGCCATCGGCAATCTTGTTGAACTGCGCCGGACCATCATCAAGCTCTACACCCGAGAGTAATTTCTGACGCATACCTTCTTCAAGCTCACCCAGCGTGCGAACTGCATATTCACGCTCAATGCCATAGCGTGGATGCATTAATCGATTAGCGAGATCTCCTGATGTCGTAAACAACAATAAACCTTCGGTGTTGAAATCTAATCGACCAACAGCTAACCATTTACTGGCCTTGATGTTAGGGAGCCGATCAAACACGGTCGCGCGACCTTCAGGATCACTGGTACTAACAATTTCTCCCGCCTGCTTGTGATAAATCAGAACACGAGGTGGCTTGGTACTTACTTTACGCTGAACAGGTTTGCCGTTAATACGCACTAGATCTGTCGGCAAAATGCGCTGACCAATATGAGCCGGCTCACCATTTACCGAGACTCGCCCAGCAATGATCAGCTCTTCCATATCGCGACGCGAACCCATGCCTGCTTCAGCGAGTACTTTATGCAATTTTGGCGCGTCATCATCGGCCGTTAAATCACGCCGTACAGGTCGTTGATTGCGTGACGACGAACGAGGCCCGGCTTCGTCGCTAGCGACCGGTGTATCGTAGGCATCGGAAGTAACAAAACTAAAAATTGCGTCTGCATCAACCGGCGCAGGACGTGTATGGGGCTTACGTGGGCCTTGACGATCAGCAGGTCCAGAACGTGGACCTTGTCTGTTTTTTTGCGGATGCCGTTGCGGATCCCTGTTGTCTTTAAATTTTTGTTCCCGACCTTCTCGCGCACCACCCGCATGCTTAGGCGTATCGCCAGTACCGTCAGTAGAACGATCTCCACCTCTAGAACGCCTCAGAGATCGTGGACCTCTAACACCTCGATGAGGTGGTTTGTGCTCACTGTCGCGTGGTTTTTCTCCCGCTTCTGCTTGCGGACGCTCTGACTCCGATCCGGAATCAACGGCGTTCAACGCAGCTGGCTTATCAGTGGGATTGTGGGCTGTCATTGTCAGATTCGGTATGTGGTTTATCTTCGGTTGTAGTAGACGTTTGGGGGTGCTCTTCGGTACTTTCATGCTCCGCTGGCTCTGCATCGTCACCCTGATGCACACTCACTACGTGCGCAGCTTGATCACCATTGTCTGCATCATTGACGAAATCAATTGATGCCTGATTCAATGAAGCTTCCAAATTTTGTTCTAACGCTTGCATCGCTGCAGTCGCCTCATTGCCTTCACCACCGACGGCTTGCAACGGTGGTAATTCCTCCAGCGAAGACAATCCTAAGTCATCAAGGAATTGTTTAGTGGTCGCTAATAACGCGGGCCTCCCAGGCACATCACGATGCCCAATCACATCGACCCAGCCACGGTCTTCTAACAGCTTAATAGTCTGAGAATTGACGGCCACACCGCGAATATCTTCAATATCCCCGCGCGTGACTGGCTGTCGATAAGCAATGATGGCTAATGTCTCCAGCGTCGCTCGTGTGTACTTCGGTGGCTTATCTGGATTGAGTCGATCGAGAAAAGGCTTCATCTCGGGACGGCTCTGAAATCGCCAGCCGGTAGAAAGCATGACGAGCTCAACACCGCGCTCGGACCAATCTTGCGCTAATTCTTCTAAAAGTGATTTGATGGTCTCGGTATCGAGCGTCGATTCCGCCTCCTCGACAGGACCGGCAAATAACTTTTTCAGATCATTAATGGATAGCGCCTCGTGAGTGCAAAGTAGCACTGTCTCGAGGACTTTTTTCGCCTCTTGGGTATTCATCTGCGGTTCTTGCAGTTAGGTTGGTAGCAATGGAATGCAATTATTCAAGGCCCAAGCAAGTGGAGCCGCGTTGGGAACAGAAATATCCGTGGTGCTTTAACGCCAGCGCCCGAGAATTATGCTTTTTGGTGGGCGAGTGACGTGGGCTAGGCCGTCTGATTAGAAGTACGCGTGACAGAAAGTCCCGAATAAGGAACGAAGCCGCGTCAAGCCAAGTTGGCCGGATTATAGGGCACTTCCTGGCGCTTGTCATCGCCTGAAATTTTGGACTAAGGCTGAAGACCCACGGCTTGCGTATGTGAAAATACTGATTTGCAGCTACGCTTGGATCGAATTAACTAGTAAGTCAACGCGATCGCCCTACAAAAAACAAAGCCCGGTTAATTTAACCGGGCCCTGATAACTGGTTGCGGGGGCAGGATTTGAACCTACGACCTTCGGGTTATGAGCCCGACGAGCTGCCAGACTGCTCCACCCCGCGTCTGAGGGACTGAAATATACAGCGTATGGTCAAAGTTTGCAATCTTTGATACTAAACAGACATTCGCCGTTCGAGTGCTACACTGATTGCAAAGGCTTTACGTCGCGCTTTAGCAAACTCACCAAACACTTTGCAATGAAATTTTGCTCGAATTGCGGAAACACTGTTTCACTTCAAATACCACCCGACGATAATCGTTTGCGGTACGTGTGCGAACAATGCAGTACTGTTCACTATCAAAACCCCAAAATGGTTATTGGCAGTATTCCTTTTTGGGATCACGACGGCGATCAAAAGATTTTGCTTTGTCGACGCGCTATAGAACCTAGACACGGTTACTGGACGCTACCCGCTGGATTCATGGAAAACAATGAAACCACTTCTGAGGCCGCCGCGCGTGAAACGCTGGAAGAGGCCGGTGCAAACATAGAGATGCAAGAGCTTTACACGATGCTGAATGTACCTCACGTACATCAGGTACATCTTTTTTATCGTGCCCGTTTGTTAGATCTGAATTTTTCAGCAGGCACAGAAAGTCTGGAAGTAAAACTTTTTTCAGAATCAGACATACCGTGGGAAGACTTGGCCTTCCCAACGGTATCGAAGACATTAAAACTTTTTTTCGCCGATCTTGCTATTCACAAAAATCCACAATCGTTTGGATTTCACTCATTCGATATACGCAAATCAATCAAAGCGTAAAAATTCAATCACTATCACCAACTTACTTCACGTTCCGGAGTGGCTGTGATTTTATGAATGGATAGATCAGCGCCCTCGTACTCTTCTTCGGGGTCAAGCCGAATACCAACAGTCTTCTTAAGTACACCGTAAATAAGAAAACCTCCTAACGATGCAATGACGATACCTAGCAAGGTACCGACCACTTGCGACATGAGCGATACACCACCTATTCCGCCTAAGGATTGCAAACCAAAAATCCCTGCGGCGATTCCACCCCATGCGCCACATAAACCATGCAGAGGCCAAACACCTAACACATCATCGATCTTCCAGCGATTTTGAGTCAGCGTAAATAACCAAACAAAAATGAAACCTGCAATACCACCGGTTACCAACGCCCCCAAGGGGTGCATCAAATCTGAACCCGCACACACTGCGACCAAGCCAGCAAGCGGCCCGTTGTAAGCAAAGCCGGGATCATTCTTGCCCATCACA